>JAKBCS010000025.1 GCA_021807595.1 Planctomycetota bacterium
TTCAGCGAGATGCAGACCGGCCGCAAATACAACATGCAAACGATGGATCATTCATTGCTGACGCTCTATCAGCGCGGCGACATCACCTATGACGCTGCCGTGTCCAACGCGCGCGAACCCAACACCATCCGCACTCGCTCCGCCGCTCCATCACGGTAGCCGCCTGCTTCATAACCTCAGTTCGTGATTCGAGCGAATTGGAGCGTGTTGGTCTTCGATAATGACGAGCATTTAGACGGGTTACTCAGAACTTATCCCACACGGCGGTCTTGAACCAATTCGGCATTTCGTCGGACTTCAAGTCGATCTCGATTCCGTCTGTAATCTCCGCGACGTACCAAGATTCTTCCTCGCTGGTGTCGAAGAAATAGGCTCGATTCGTGTACCGAATCGCTTCCCGGACGAGGGCTAAGGAACGATGGTAGCGGGAAACGATTTTGTCTTCGGGGACATCGTGGCCGCCTTCAGCAACGCGGTTTCTCACGCGCTGGATGTTGATCGCCGGGTCTTCGGTAGCCACATAATACATGTAGGTGCGAAATCCGAGGCCCTGAGCATCGCGGAGCAGTTCGATCTTATCAGGAGACGACATCACCGTTTCAAACGAGAAAGGGATCGAACCGGCCAGCAACTTCCGCCGTAAGGCATCCGATAGCGCCGAGGCGTAATAGGCATTCATGGCCAGCCCGCGAAAGTCGATAGCTTCTTGGCGGCACTCCAGGACAGAAGTTGCGTCGGTTAGATTGTTAGCCTGCAGAAGAGAAGAAGACGCGAACCAAGTCCGAAGCTCCTCGGTCGTAAACGATACTCCGAAAGGTGCTAATGATAGGATGCCCGCTTCGCGGATACTTTTCTCCAAATCGTCGGGATTGATGTACACGCCGAACAGACTCGAAGGCAACTCATTCTTGACGGTGGTTTTTCCAGAACCGTTTGGCCCGGCAAACATTCGTAGTCGCAGCGTGGGGAGGCTCATGGTTGCGCCCGCTTCGTTCGCTGCGACACCTTCAGCCGCGGCGGCAGCGGCCGTAACGGAATGCAACCGAGTGGACCGACGCGAACAAGTTGCCCGTCCACAACGATCACGACTGAGCGACCGGACAACCGCGCCAGGCGACTCGCTTTGGTGAGCGCCTGCACGGCCAATGTGGGAATCTTCGATTCTTGCTGAGAAAGTTCGATCTCGTTCATGGTCTCCCTCCGGTCAATCCAAACAACATTATACCAGATACAGCCATACGATGAGGGGGACTTGGCTCGATTTCAGCCAGAACAATCTCGTCAAACTCCTCTTGCCCCCGTTGCCGCAGTCGGGCTATCATCTCTCAACCCTAAGGAACATGGAGGTTCCGTCATGGCTAAGAAAAATGCGTCCGCCGATGAGGTATCGTTCTTCAACTTGACCCAGGCACGCTGGGTGACTGGCGTTTTGAGCATGCTCATCGCCGTGGTGGGAAAGCAAAGTCTGTTGGGATTGCTCCTGCGGCAAACTCGCTTCGAGATCGAGAGCCTCATCGAAGACGAAGATCCCAGCGCCGCCGTGCAACGGGCCGCTCGTTACAAGTTCAACTGACGTCTGCCGACGGGCCGACACGGTGACATCGAGAGAATACCCCATGCGCCACACCGAGAATCAAAAAACCATCGTCCGCGCGCTCGTACTCTTTGCCGCCTTGTCACCCTGTCATCTTGCCACCCCGTCATCCGCTCAGGGGGGGGAGGCGATTCGTTTGGCGAATCATCCCGCCTTGTCGCCGGATGGGAAGACATTGGCTTTCGACTGGGACGGCGACGTGTGGAGCGTGGCGACGGCGGGGGGTGTGGCCCGGCGGTTGACCGATCACCCGGCGCGCGATCGAGAGCCGCGATTCTCGCCGGACGGCAAGCAACTCGCCTTCATCAGCGAACGCAGCGGCTCGCCGCAGGTTTACCGGATGTCGGCCGGGGGCGGCACTCCGCGACAATTAACGTATCATACGGCCGGTTATACGCTGCAAGACTGGCATCCCGACGGCCGGCATCTGATCGTCAATGCCGGCCGCGATCATTTCTGGCGTCATCCCGAACGGTTCTTCCTCCTCAATACCGAATCGCGCCAGGCCGAAACGTTGCTGTTCGACGACTACGGACAAAACGGCTCCCTTTCTCCCGACGGCAAACGATTATTGTTCACGCGCGAAGGCGCGCCGTGGTGGCGCAAAGGATATCGCGGTTCCGAAGCGAGCCAGATTTGGCTATACGATCTGGAAGCCAAAACGTTTCGCCAGGTTCTCACCGAAGCGACGGGGTGTCGTTGGCCCTTGTGGAAGCCGGACGGCAAAGGTTTTTACTACGTCGGGGCGGCGAGCGGATCGTTCAACTTGTGGACGCGCGATCTCGACGCCAAGCAGGGGCGGCAGCTCACGCATTTCACCGACGACGCCGTAGTCTTTCCCTGTATTTCCCACGACGGCTCGACCATCGTCTTTCGGTGCCTCTTCGATCTGTATAGCTATCACCCCGGCAAAGATACATCGCCGCGCAAGATCGCGATTCCGTTCGACGGCGACACCAAGAAGGATCGCATCGAACGGCGCGTTTTGAGCAAAGCTGCCGAAGTTGCCTTCACTTCCGACGGCTTGGAAATGGCTTTTGTCGCCGGCGACGAATTATGGCTGATGGATACCGAGTTGCGCGAACCGCGTCGGGTAACGCCGAAGGCCGGGGATGCTTCCGCGTTTACCTCCGGTGCGCGTCATCCCGTCTTTTCTCCGGACGGCAAGACGCTCTTGTTCGCCGCCGACCGCGAGGCGCGGAGCGACATCTATCGCGCCGTTGCCGCCGAGGGAAGCGAGAAAAATCGGCTGTGGTGGCAGAACGGAGCGCCGACCGTCGAACGCCTCACCGACGACGGCGAAGTGAAAAGCGGCTTGAAATACAGTCCCGACGGCAAGCACATTTCGTATCTGCGCGGACGCGGCGACCTGTGGGTCGCCGACGCCGACGGCCGCAACGCCCGGAAAATCCTCGCCTCGTGGAACGAATTGGAGTACAACTGGTCGCCCGACGGCAAATGGATCGTCTACGCCCAGAGCGACAGCGATTTCAACCGAGACGTCTGGATTCTGCCACTCGACGGCTCGCGCAAACCTTTCAACCTCTCGCGCCATCCCTACAACGACGGCGACCCCGTATGGTCCCCGGACGGCCGGCTCATCGCCTTCACCGGCCGGCGCGGCTTGACGGAAGTAGACATCCACTACGTCTGGCTCCGCGCCGAAGACGACGAAAAAAGCAAGCGCGAGCGCTCTCTTGAAAAAGCGATAGAGAAGATCAACAAAGTAAGGAATAATACATTGCCTCCCCCCTCACCCCCATCCCCTCTCCCCCCTGCGGGGGGAGAGGGGAGCAGTTTCCCCCCCTCTCCCCCCGCAGGGGGGAGAGGGGATGGGGGTGAGGGGGGTAAAACGTCCTCCGCTGAGACGAAAGCGGCTGGGGGCAACGTGGGTAAGCAGCGAAAGCCGGAAGTGGTCATCGACTTCGAGGGACTGCATCGCCGCGTCCATCGAATTTCGATACCCCATGCGACGGAGACGGGTCTATTCTGGTCGCCGGACTCGCGCAAGCTCGCGTTCACCGCCGTCGTCGAGGGCAAACGCGGTACCTACACTGTGGACATTCCCGACGATCTCAAGCCCAAACTGTTGACGGCCCAGAACGGCACACATGCACGCTGGCTGAAACAGGGCAATCGAATTGTCTTGCTATCGAACGGCATTCCGGCGAGTTTCACGCCCGGCACCGCCAAACCGGCGACCGAGCCGCCTCCGACGACGGCTCGTCGCGGTGCTTCCGCTCCTTCCTCCGGCGACGACGGCAGTTATCGCTTTCAAGCGTTGCAGCGCGTCGATTTAAGCCAGCGCTATCGAGCGGCCTTCGATCTGTGTTGGCGCACCATGCGCGATACTTGGTACGACGAACGTCTCGGCAACCGCGATTGGCCGTCCGTTCGTCTCAAATATACGGATGCCGCCGCCGAGGCACCGGACGACGAGGCGTTCACCACCGTCGTCAATCTGATGCTCGGCGAACTAAACGGATCGCATTTAGGCTTCTATACTCCGTCGTCCGCTCGCTATGCTCGCTTCTTGCCGCCGCCGACCGACGCGCCGCCTCCAACCAAGTGGACCGAATCGACCGCTCATCTCGGCGTCCGCTTCGAGCCGAATTTTGCAGGACTAGGTTTGAAAGTCCGCGATGTCTTACCCTCCGGCCCGGCCAGCCGCAAGAAAAGCAGACTCCGCGAGGGTGAAATTATTCTTAAGATCGACGAGGTCGCCGTCGATCCCAAAATGGATTTGACGCGCGTGCTGAACGGTCCTCTGACGCGCGATGTGCGGCTCCGCGTGCGCGGGACTGACGGCGCGGAACGCGATGCGACCATTCGACCCATCTCTTATCTTCAAGCGCAGCCGCTGCTCTATCAGGCGTGGATGGACGGCAATCGTCGTGCGGTGGACCGCGCCTCCAAGGGGACGTTGGGCTACCTGCATATCAGCGCGATGGACGCCCTGAGTTTCAGCAAGTTCGAGGAGCAGCTGTACGCCGTCGGAGCGGGCAAGGATGGACTCATCATCGACGTGCGCGAGAATGGCGGCGGCAGCACGGCGGACCATCTGTTGACGGCGCTAACCCAGCCGGTTCACGCCATCACCGTGCCGCGCGGCGGCGAACCGGGCTATCCCCACGACCGCAAAATCTACGCCACCTGGAACAAGCCAATCGTCGTGCTGTGCAATCAAAACAGCTTCAGCAACGCCGAGATTTTCAGCCATGCGATCAAGACGCTGAAGCGAGGCCAACTCGTCGGCGTGCCCACGGCGGGCGGCGTCATCAGCACCGGCGCGCAGGCCATTATGGACGTGGGTTTCATCCGCGTGCCGTTTCGCGGTTGGTTCGTACTCGGCACCGGCGAAGACATGGAACTCAACGGCGCGGTGCCCGATCACATCGTCTGGCCGCAACCGGGGCAACTGCCGCGCGGCGAAGACGTGCAACTGGCCAAAGCCATCTCCGTGTTGCAAGACGATGTGCGCGCCTGGAAGGCCAAGCCGAAGCCACCCCTGCGCAAGGCGACGGAAAGAGTGAAGCACGATTCGCCAAGCAAGTGATTTACAACAAAGGATTTCCTTAATGGAACATATACAGGCCGTGGACATGGATGCGCTGACCTGGTTCGGCAATCAGCATTCGACCGCAGGCAACGCGATGATGAAAGCCTGCACGCACTTGGGCGACAAGAGTTTCGTGTTGGCCGCTGCGATCGTGTTGGCTTTGATTCTCTACTTCTTGGCTGGGAGACGTCGAACCGCCCTCATCTTCCTGGCGGCTTCCTTGTTGGGCCTCGGAGTAGGACAGTGTGCCAAGTACCTCATCCAACGCCCTCGTCCGGATGTGGATTGGCGATTGATCCATCGCCCGGATTCGACTAGCTTTCCGAGCGGCCATTCCATCGGCTCCATGGCTCTGTACGGTACGTTCGCGCTTTTGGCCTCGCGGCATCTGCGCAATCGCGCCGCTGCCGCGCTCGTGTTCGTCTTGGGATTCGCCGTACCCCTGCTGGTCGGAATCACGCGCCCCTATCTCGGCGTACACTATCCCACCGATGTACTCGTCGGCTGGACGCTGGGCTTGGCGTGTGCGCTGTTCGCCTTGTGGGCGGATCGACACTGGGGCGATCGGCTTGCGGACACTTTCTCCGATCCGCCAAACGCTGGAAACTCCTCGCAGCCTTGATACAGTGAGACCAAACGAAGGAATTGTTCCGCCCTGGATGGCGCGCGCAATTTGTCTCAGTGAGGTTCACGCCATGACCGCGTCCGCCACGCTCACTCGCAACGCCGCCGTCGAGGCCAGCTTCGCCTTTTTGGATGAAGTGTTCGGCGGCTACGGCCCGCGCGATTTCGCCGTGCGCGCCTGGGACGGCTCCGTCCGCGATCCGGACGCCGGCCAACCGGGTCGCTTTACCCTGGTGTTGCGGCATCCCGGCGCGGTTCGCAAAATGTTCTGGCCGCCGCGCCCGCACACAATGGGCGAAGCCTACATTTACGACGATATCGACATCGAAGGCGACATCCATGCCTATTTCGCCCTCGCCAGCTATCTCTACGAGATGCGTCCGGGACTCGTGCAAAGACTGCACTGGCTGAGGCGTTTGTTTTCATTGCCCCACGACGAACGGCCACGCTCGGGACGCGCCGCCGCCCATCTCTCCGGCATCGTCCATTCGCGCGAACGCGATCGCCAAGCGATCAGCTATCACTACGACGTATCCAACGAGTTTTATCAACTGTGGCTCGATAGCAGGATGATCTACTCGTGCGCCTATTTCCGCGATCCCGGCGACGACATCGACCGCGCTCAGGAACAAAAACTGGACTATATCTGTCGCAAATTGCGCCTGTCACCGGGCGATCGTCTTCTCGACATCGGCTGCGGCTGGGGCGGATTGGCGATCCATGCGGCGCAGCAGTACGGTACTCAGGTTCTCGGCATCACGCTCAGCCGCAAACAAGTCGAGTTGGCGCGGGAGCGCATCCGCCACGCCGGTTTGCAAGATCGCTGCCGCGTCGAGTTTCAGGATTATCGCGAGGTGTCCGGCACCTTCGACAAACTGGTCAGTGTGGGCATGTTCGAGCACGTCGGCGGCAAGATGCTGCCGTTGTATTTCCGCAAGGCGTATTCCCTGTTGCGGCCGGGCGGCGTCTTTCTCAATCACGGCATCGCGCTGAGCGGCTGGGAGCGCAAACCTCGCGGTCAATCGTTCTCGCAGCGCTACGTCTTCCCCGACGGCGAGCTGAAACCGATCCATGCCACGTTGAAGGCGGCGGAGAAGGCGCGCCTGGAAGTGCGCGACGTGGAAGCGCTCCGCGAACATTACATGCTGACGCTGCGGAATTGGCTGCGGCGTTTGGAGGCGCGCGCCGACGAGGCCAAAGGGTTGACCAACGAGACGACGTATCGCATTTGGCGTCTGTACATGGCCGGTTCCGTCGATGGCTTCCGCGCGGCGCGCGGCAACATCTACCAGACGCTCTTGGTCAAACCCGATCGCGGCGTCGCCGGTTTGCCGCCGACGCGCGCCGACTGGTATCCGTGAACCCACCCGAGTCCGAATGACCAACGGATACCTTCTTTGTCGTAAGAATCTGGTTCGTAATAACGTCCCGCCCCAGGAACTTCCTTTGGGGATGATGCGGTGAAGGGGTAACGGTTCCCCGTGGTGCGCGTCGGTCGCCGCGCACCCTCTCCGCTCTTGGCCACATCATTCTCTCGTTCCCACGCTCCGGCGTGGGAACGCAAGCCTCGCCGCTCTGCGGCGGGAGCTACGGCACGCCGGAGACGGGACGCGGAGCAGCGTCCGGACGTGCGATCCCACATGGATCGTGGGAACGAGGTGATAATTCGCTCCTCAACCTCGACCTCCGGGAGAAGGGCGTGCCGACCCCTCAACCTCGTCCTACGAAGGGCATTTTGGTGGCCATGACGGTAAGGAAGAGGACGTTGGCGTCGAGAGGGAGGCAGGCCATGTACAGGACGGCGCGGGCGACATTCTCGACGTGCATCGTCGGTTCGACGGCGATGTCACCGTTGGCTTGTACGATGCCCCGTTGCATTCGATCCGTCATGTCGGTGGCGGCGTTGCCGATGTCGATTTGACCGCAGGCGATGTCGTATTTCCTTCCATCGAGGGCTGTTGATTTGGTCAAACCGGTGATGGCGTGCTTGGTGGCCGTGTAGGGAGCCGAGTTGGGACGCGGCGCGTGGGCCGAGATGGAGCCGTTGTTGATGATGCGTCCACCGCGCGGCGATTGTTCCTTCATCAGCCGAAACGCGGCCTGGGTACACAAGAACGCGCCGGTCAGGTTAACCTCGACGACGCGACGCCATTGTTCGACGGTCAGCTCTTCCAAGGGCACCGGCGGCGCGCCCGTGCCGGCGTTGTTGAACAACAGATCGAGCCGACCGAATTGTTGCTTGGTTTTCTCGAAGAGTTGTCGCACCGATTCGGGATCGCCGACATCGGCCACGAGGGGTAGCGCGCGCGCGCCGTCCGTTCCCGCCTCGTCCGCGGTTTGGGCCAGCGTCTCGGCGCGACGGCCAGCCAACACCACCGAGTACCCTTCTCGCAACAGAGCCAGCGCGGTCGCCCTGCCGATTCCCGACCCCGCTCCGGTGACGAGTGCAATCTTGTCGTTCATTCTCACGTTTCCATTCATTGGGATAGGGGCGAGGGTAACGGTCGAACGGCTCCCACTCCCCAGGCACAACCGAGAGGTTGCTTCCGCGACCGCGCTTTAGTTCTCTAGCGATTTAGCTTACGGAACGCTATGCTTCAAGAGGGAGTCGAGGGCCGCTCAAACCCTTGAGGAGAGGTCGTGCGAGCGAGAGAGAGGGAGACGCACCCTTGCCCGCCGGCTGGACGTTGAGGGCGAGAGGCGGCGACGCCCCAGGAACACAAGAGGATTCAGCGGTGCAAGAAGGCTACTCGGAATTGGAGCGCATTGTCTCGGCGTCGTCGCTGTTGGGCTATCTGAACTTCTCCGACGGTCGGCCCGATCCGCGCTGGCGGAAACAACTCAACGAGGCCTTTGCCCATCTCGCGCAACGGGGTGAGGAAAGGCCGTGGCAAGCATTGCTCGATTGGTTGCAGGTTCGCTTGAGCCACTTGCACGACGAAGGCTCGGCGGCCTTTCGGGATGCGTCCCAGGCGGGCGGCATCCTCGAAAATGCGGGTCGAGTGCTGAAGGCGTATCGGACTTATCACGTCGATTTGCTCGCGCATCTGAGCGACCGGGAACTGTTCGGCCCCTTCTTTCTGGCCCGCGCGATGGAAGCCCTCTTGGTCGAACGGGCGAAAAGCGCGGAGAATGAGCCGCCGATCGCCGGCGCGCTGGCTCGGCTCAACGATTACGTCGGACATCGGCCCGTCGCTATCCTGGAGACGAGACCGCAAGGAGAACCCTACGAACACGAGCGCCATTGTCCCCTTCCGTACTATTTTAGGGGGGCAGGCACGGCGTATGGCCACTATAGCGAACTCATCGCCGGCGCGCTGGACATCTTGCGAACTCTCGATCCGGCCCTTTGTGCCGAGGCACAATTCGAGTTCGACCTCCTCGACGAATTGGTCGTCGATCTCCGCGCCTACGATCACGGCCATCCGGTCAATCGTCGCCCCAATTACGTCTTCGGCGAATGGGATCCCCATCATCTGGACAACCAGGGACGTTTCCGCCGCTACGTCGCGCGCAAGATCACGCTCGACGCACTCATGGATCGGATCGACGCGCCCGGTCCTCTGCCGCGCGAAGAGCTGCTGCGCGAGGGGGCGGCGGTGTTGGCCGGAACGCTCCTCATGTCCACGGGCATCGGCGGTTGGGGTCCGTCCGCCCACGACTCGACGACTACCCTGGCCGCCCTGCTTCCGCGTATCGTGCGCTACCGCGATCTCTTTTATGAGTATTTACTGAAACGCCTCGAAGGCACGCACGCCGCCCGTCTGCGCGACGAACAAGCGACGGCGCGGCAGGCGTTCGGCGGGGCGCGGCAGCACCTCAACGGCTACCTGGCCCGCCATCGCGCTATGCAATTGCAACAGCGCTACCTCGCTCTGCTGTTCGCCGAGATGGGCTATGCCGAGGCGAGCCGAGACGAGGCGCGGCGCATCCCCGCCGTATCGGTGCGCCTCTTGAGCGAGATACTCGGACGGCTCACCGGCGGTGAAGTCGAAGCCGATCGCGGACAGTTGCGCGAAGCGGCGCGGCGGCTATCGGAGGTCGAGGATCTGCTTCAGCGCGGCATCGGCTGCGGCGCGTTCGTCGATCCCTGGAACATTCTCGGTTTTCAAGGCTTGTTTCCTTTGTCTCCGGCCCGCGAAGACAGCATCCGCGATCCGCGCGTCGACGAGTTGATTCAAGTCGTCGAACACCTCTTCAACTTGTATGCCCGCTTGATGAGCGAGGCTGCCGCTTGCGGCGAAGACGAACTAGCGCGGACTCTCCAAGAGGGGTTGAAACGCAAGACGGCGTGGTGGGATCGGTTCGCCACGATTGAAGTCGGCGACGTGCGCCGCCTGCACGGAAACGAGGCGTCCTCGTCGGCCGCGGGAGTGGCCAACGCCCTCGCACACTGGCGTCGTCGCGGCGAGACGAGCGCCGATCTCGCCTTCTGGCGCGATCAATTGGAACTTTTCCGCTCGCCCAAGGCGTTTTCTCTCGTCGTGGACGCCCTCTTGCGGAAAGCGGATTATCGCTCGGCACAGGCACTGTTGTGTAGCTGGCTCGGACGGGCCGAGCAAGTTCCCTTGGAGGACGGCGTCTGGTCGTTTCACAATCTAACTTTGCGTTGGATACTGGCGGCGGTGAAACGCCCGGACGGCGTCTCCACGTCCCAATCTCTGCCGTCCCGCGATCTCATTGTCAAATTCTTCGATCATCTCGAGGCCAACGCCGAAGAGTATTGGCAGGTACCCGACCTGGTATTGATCGGCCCGACGCCAACCGAAGAACGAGAAGAGGACTTGTTCGACGCCGCTTACGAAGGCGTCGTCTACCAGGATAGCACCGACGACAACGAAGATAGCTCCATAGCCGACGGCGGGCCGGTCGAAGAGTTCGAGCTGGAGACCGAGGGCGAACGGTTGGAGAAAAGGCTTCATTTTTTGTCTACTTTGTCGCGATTGTGGCAGATCGCCGCCCGCGCCGCCGCCGAGGACGAGCGCGCGGGACATCGTTGGGAGCAATCGGTCGGCGCTTGGCTGCGGACGGCGCGCGACAATCGACGCCGCTTGATGAATCTGCTCGATGCCATCCACGCTCATCCGCTTCAAGAGCCGAGCGGCGACTACGATTCGCTCGTCGAGTTCGACCGCCGCCGCGTCGTGAAGGAACAATTGCTATTTGCCGCGATTGGGGCATGTCTGGACACGTCGATGGCCGTCGGCTCACTACAGGGGGCGCTCGGAGAGCGTGGCGACGATTCGACGGAAGCGGACGCGGGTTCGCCGGCGTGGGAGCCTTTCGCCATTCGCCTGGAGCGGGCGCTGTTTGCGGGCGAAGCGGCCGCGGCGCGCGAGGTGCTGCCCTCGTTTCTCGAATTGTTTCAGAGCGAACCGTTGCTGTTCGCTCCTCTGGCCGAGGGGGGCGGGCCGCGCGAGATTCTGCGCGTGCGCGTGGCGCAGACCGTTCTTCGCGCGCTGTTAGCGAATCTGCCGCGCTTGGGGCTGCTGCGCGAAACCTACGATCTGTTGCGCACGTCTCGCGCTATGGAACAAGCGCAGCCGATGCGCGGTCGAGGCGTCACCGAGTTCAATCACTTTTTCCAGGCCGCCTACCAAGCCGTCGTGGAGAGCGTCGTCGAATCCGCGCCGATGTGGGGCAATCGCCAAAATAGCGACGAAGAGTTGGTTTCCGTCCTCGAACGCCTGACGGCTCCTTTTCTAACCCTGTGGATCGAGCATAGCCGTTCGCTTCAGCTGTCGGTCCTGGAAACGCTGACCGGAGAGTCCGAATGGCGGGCCGTCCAAGCGTTCGTGCAGCGCTACGGCGGCGATCTGTTCCACGCGCGGTTTATGACTTTGGGTAATCTGCGCGGCATTCTCCATCGAGGCGTCGGGGGATATTTGGACTATTTGCGGGACAATCCCGATCCACTTCATCCCATTCGCCTGCTCGACGAGTTGGACAACGGCATCCGCCGCGACGACGCCGTTCGCCGTCTGGATATCGTTCTCCAAGCCATCGTCGAAAATTACGAAGAGTACAAGGACTACAACGCCACCACCACCCAATCGGATTACGGCGAGAATCTGCACGTCTTGCTTGAGTTCTTGCGTCTCAAGGCAGCTTACGAGCGCCACGCTTGGCAATTCCGCCCGCTGGCGATGGCCCACGAAGTCTTGGCGCGGCGGGATCGCGCGCAAACCGCCGTACTCTGGGAACAATCGCTCCTGCGCACGACGCGCGATTTGGCGCGAGGACATCTCGATCAATTGGAACGTCTGGAACGCATACGCGGCGTGCGTCTCGGCACCATCCGAGATCGACTGGACGAACGTTTTATCAAACCGCTGGCCTTGGATCGTCTGTGCGCCCTGCTCGAGCCGGCCATGCGTGAGTCGCGGGTAAAGGGCGAGCGAGCGACGTTCGCGCGGCTTCAACGCGAGTTGCCGGCGTTCACCGACAAGCCGATGGGTGTCGGTCTCGACGTTCCGTATTGGCTGCGTCGCCTGGAGATGGAAGTGAACCGCGTTCGGGCGACGCAATCGACCGTGGCCGTGTTGGCGGAACAGTTCTTCCGCGTGCCGCGCCGGCCGCTGACTTGGGACGAGTTGCAGCGTCAACTCGGCGACTGGGATCGTCTGTCGTTGCCGCCGCAGCCGCGCTGAAATCGACGCTTCCCGCCGGTTCGATAAAATCGGCTCATTCTTGAGTCCCAGGAGCGATCCACTCGGACAATGCCGTCTTGACGCTAACCGGGTTGCCTGCGACGATAAACAAATCGCCGCCCGCCGACCAGCCGAACCAATCCCGCCGTATTCGGGATCGCGCCTCGTAACAAAGGTTCCTCGCATGGCATGGAAACCCTTTCTCTCTCGCCGCAACCTGTGCTTGGTCTGCGCCGCTTTCGTCCTGTCCGGTTGCCGCAAGCAGGAGGAGATTCACGAATACAGCGTTCCCAAAGAACCGCCGGTGCGTCTGTTGGCGGTGTTGGTTCCGCGCGACGACAGCACTTGGTTCTTCAAGTTGATCGGTCCGGCCTCCGAAGTGGGCAAGCATGTGAAAGCCTTCGATCAATTTGTCGCTTCCGTTCATTTCACGAATCGGGCTGGCTCACCCATCGAATGGACCGTGCCCGAAAGTTGGAGCGAGGAACATAGCGACGAGCGATTCTACGCCGTCCTTCGCGTCGCGGGACAGTCGATGCCGGTGCCTATCACCGTAACGCGGCTTGGGCCTCAAGCCAAAAATGTTCGCGCCAATGTAGACAGGTGGAGGAACCAGATCGGACTCGATGAGATCGCCGAGGCCGACTTGAGCAAGCTCGACAGCAATATCCAGGTGGATGGCGGCAAGGCGACGCGTGTGGACTTCATTGGGCCGGGGGCAGGCAAGGGCGTCTACCGAGGCGATGCCGTTCCGCCCCGCCGCCCCTTCGCCTTCGCCAAGCCCAAGGCGTGGGAAGAATTGCCCGCCGACTCGATAAAAGGCTTTCGCCGCGAGGCCGTGTTTCGAGTTGGCGAGGGAGCAAAGACCGCGCAAACCACGGTCATGCGTTTCAACGGCGATGGCGGCGGCGATTTGATGAACGTCAATCGCTGGCGAGGCGAGCTTGGACTCGAACCGGCTAAGGAAGAAGATCTGCGTCGAGACGTGCGCGCGTTGAAATCGGCGTCGGGACCGGCGCGCTATATCGAATTGTCGGGCCGCGAGAAGGGCGAGGCAAAGGCGACGTTGGGCGCTTGGCTGGCCCACGGCGGGCAAACGTGGTTTATCACAATGAAAGGGCCGGCCGATACCGTTCGCGCGCAGAAGCCGGCTTTTGAAGCGTTCGTTCAATCGTTCCGCTTCGACAGCGGGGCAGGAGCAGCTCATGAGTGAAAGTCGCATCCAAACCGTGCCGCCGCCGTCCAGCGAGCCGATACCAGTCGAGCCGCCGCCGCTGCCGTCGACTCCAAGCGAACCGTGGCGCGTCGTGAAGACCATTCTTCGACCGTTGGCGTCGCTGCGATTGACCGTCGTCCTCTTCGTTCTGTCCATGTTCCTGGTCTTCACCGGCACACTGGCCATGCGCGACAGCGGACTCTGGGTGACGCTCTCCGGCTACTTTCGCTGTTGGATTGCTTGGATTCCGTTTCAGGTGTTCGTACCGTTCGGGCAGGTGTTTTTCGGGATGCCGCAGACGATGCGGGTTCCAGGAGGCTTTTACTTTCCGGGCGGATGGTCGATTGGATTAGTCCTGCTCGCCAATCTCGTGGCCGCCCATACCCTACGCTTTCAATTCTTGAAGCGCGCGGATCGCTCGTTTCTCTTGCAGCGCGCCGCCGAGGTTTCCAGCCCGTTTCAGCGAACGTTGTTCCGCGTCGGCCACTTTTTCGTCTATCGCATCGTGTGGAAGCGATCCGGCATTTTGATGATTCACAGCGGGCTGATTCTGTTGTTGCTCGGCGAGTTCATCACCGGCAAATATGCTTCCGAGGCGGTCATGCCCATTAAGATCGGCGAATCCGCGAACTACTTGCAACATACCGACCGCGTCGAATTGGCCTTCACCCAAGACGATCCGGACAACCCAGAACGAGACCGCACGGTCGTCGTGCCGGATTCGATGCTGCGCGACGGTGGAATCTTAAACGACGCACGGTTGCCATTTAAGGTCGAAATAGTCCAATTCATGGAGAACTCCAGAGTGCGCGAGTTGACTCCTGGCGAGAAGTCGTCGGCGACGCGCGGCGCGGGTTTGGCCGCCACGCTGGAGAAACTGCCGCAAAGCACCGGGGCCGACTCGAATCAACGGAGCGACCTCCCCGGCGCATACGCCACGCTGTACGACAAGAAAACGGGAGACAAACTGGGAACGTATCTTCTCTGGGTGGCCTTGGGCGAGCAGGAAGTGAAGACTCCGAAGGACGTGTATCGTCTCGATCTTCGCTACGAACGTTCGTATCAACCGTATCAGATCTATTTGGAGGAGTTTCACCACGACCTGTATCCCGGAACCGAGATACCCAAAAACTTCTCCAGCCGGATTCGCTTGGTGCCGGAACGAGGCGACAGCCGGGAGATCGTCGTTTACATGAACAATCCGCTCCGCTACGAGGGGCAAACCTTCTATCAATCGGGCGTTCTCGATAAAAACGCGGGCACGATCTTGCAAGTCGTCGATAATCCCGGCGCGGAGATGCCTTACATCTCCTGCACGCTCATCAGCCTGGGAATGCTCGTCCATTTTGGTCTACATTTGCTATCGTTTCTGCAACGGAGGGTGGCGGTATGAACGAGAACGGACGATGGCTGCCTTGGGTGATCCTCGGTGGAGCCACGCTGTATTTGATCTTTACGATGGTTCCTCCTCGCCAAGCGTCGACGCAGATGCAGTGGGAGGAACTGGGCGCTATCCCGGTGCAAGACGGAGGACGCATCAAGCCGTTCGATTCGATGGCCCGCACCACGCTGATGTTGGTCAGCGGCAAGCAAGAGTACAAGGATGAAAACGACATAACCCAGCCGGCGGTCAAGTGGGTGATGGATGTCTTTACGCAGAACCTTAGTGCCGCGCGGTCGAAGGTGTTTCGCATCGAGAACGATCAAGTGTTGTCGCTGTTGGGCCTGCAACCGCGCTCCGCAACCCACTTCCGCTATGCCTACGACGAGTTCAAAGACCCGAACAAACTCAATCTGCTGCGCGAAAAAGCTTCGGCGGCCCGGAAGGTACCGGAGAAAGAACGGGATGCCTTCCAGGCAAAAGTGTTGGAAACCTGGGGGCATGTGGAACTGTACCGGGCGATCGAGCGAGGAGTCTATCCGCGTCTCTTGCCGCCTCTTTTTGCCGACGAACGAGATTGGCGGTCGATGGCGGAAGCCTACGAAGTGATACCTGCGGATGTCCGCAAGGATATTACCAAAGTCAGCGGGTACGATCGCGATTTGGCGATGGGCTTGGCTATTTCAACCTCTTACGAGGGCAATAATCCCAAACTCTTCAACGAGTTCGTCTCAACCTATCGCAAAAGCTTGGAGAAGCGCTATCCCGCCGAGACGAGCCGTACTTCCACCGAACTTTTTTTCAACCATTTCGAGCCGTTCTATCAGTGTGCCGTCTTGTACGCGCTGGTGTTTCTGCTGTCGTGCTTGGCATGGTTCGGCTGGTCCGACGCGCTCAACCGTTCGGCGTTCTGGTTGATGGTTCTGACCTTGGTGGTTCACACGGGCGCGCTGTTCGTCCGCATGTACCTGATGAACCGCTGGTTCGTGTTCGTGATCAACTTGTACTCGTCGGCGGTGTTTATCGGTTGGGGCTGCGTCGCGGTGTGTTTGGGATTGGAACGGCTGTTCCGCAACGGCATCGGCAACCTGGTCGGTTCGGTGCTGGGTGCGCTGACGATGTTGGTGGCCCTTCACTTAGCGGCGGGCGGCGACACCATGGAGATGCTGCGGGCCGTTCTCGATACCAACTTCTGGTTGGCCACGCACGTTACTTGCGTGACCTACGGCTACACGGCGACGTTCGTGGCCGGGTTTCTCGGTCTGGTCTACATTCTGCGCGGCGTTCTCACACCGTCGCTCGACAAGCAAACCGGCCGCGCTTTGAGCCAGATGATTTACGGCGTCGTTTGCTTTGCCACGCTGCTCAGTTTCACCGGCACCGTTTTGGGCGGCATCTGGGCCGATCAATCGTGGGGCCGATTCTGGGGCTGGGATCCGAAAGAAAACGGCGCGCTGCTGATCGTTATTTGGAACGCCTTAATCTTGCACGCGCGCTGGGGCGGCCTGGTCAAACAGCGCGGCATGGCCGTGCTGGCGGTGGCAGGCAACATCGTGACCGGCTGGTCGTGGTTCGGCACCAATCAACTCGGCGTCGGTCTCCACGCCTACGGCTTCAATAATACATTAGCGACTGGCTTGGTAATCTTCTGGGTCAGTCAAATCGCGACTATCGTCGTGGGCATGGTGCCGTTGCAGCGCTGGGCCAGCTATGCGGCGATGACCGCTTCGACGCCGCCCGTCGATCCGGCCCTACCGCCGCAAACGAGCCAACTCGCCGGCAAGCCGCGCCAGAAACGAGGCGGCAAACGCGGCGACGCAGGCTACTTCCCTGGCCCGGCGTAGCGACGGCTTCTCGCAATGCCGAGCGTTGGGGCCGCTCGATCGAGAAGAGAAATCGTCTTGTGAAATCGTACCGCGTCGGTGTACATTGTCCGACCGGGTTTGCGTCCGCGCCGTCAAGGAGTGGTCTCGGAGCGCGGATGCGAGAAATACCTCGCCGTGCAAGGATGCCTGACGCATGAAAATAGCCGTTCCCACCGCGTTCGATTCGCCAACGTGGCAACGACGGTGTACTCTCGGTCTGGTGCTTTTCTTTGTCGCGCTGAGCGTCCCTTACGGCATCAAAGCCTGGCGCAACGGCTCGGCGTTTCAGCGCTGGCAGCCGCAAATCAGCGCGCTCGGCGAAGGCGTGGACATCGCCGCGCGCTTCAACTATCCCAACCCGCCGATCATGGCCTTGTTACTTTATCCCCTGGCACGACTCCCCGTTGCCTTGCACGAGATGGGAATGCGGGATCAAGCCGTCTCCACCTTCGCCGCCCTCTGTTGGTTCTACATCAAAGTCGGTCTGACTCTCTTGGCTTTTCGCTGGGTGTTTCGTCTCGTCGAAGATTCAGCGCGACCTTTTCCCTTGTGGGCGAAGGGATTGACCATCCTGTTGGCCTTGCGTCCCATTATGAGCGACCTGCAACACGGCAACGTCAACCTGTTCATCCTGTTTCTCGTGGTGGCCTCGCTCTACGCCTACCACCGTCGGCGCGATAGTGTGGCCGGCGTCGTTCTCGGCTTGGCCATCGCCTGCAAGGTGACACCGGCTCTGTTCGTGCCGTATTTCTTGTGGAAACGCGCCTGGAAAGCGTTGGCCGGTTGCCTCGCCGGACTGATCCTCTTCTTGTGCCCGGGTTTGGTGCCCGCGCTCTTCATGGGATGGGAGCGCAACGAGCAGCATCTCGTCAGCTGGTATTACGACATGGTCTATCCTTTCGTGGTCGAGGGCAAAGTCACCAGCGAGCATCACAATCAATCGCTGCCCGGTCTGGTGTCGCGCTTGGCCACCCACTCGCCGTCGTTTTCCACCTACCTCGACGAGGTGTATACTCCGACGCATTACGACAACCTGCTCGATCTATCGCCGAGTCAGGCGCGATGGCTCGTTCGAGGAGTCATGGGCCTGTTCGCGTTGTTGGTTGTAGGGGTGTGCCGCACGCCGACGATCCCGCGTACCAATTGGCGACTCAGCGCCGAATTCAGCATCATCGTTCTGGGAATGCTGATGTTCAGCGAGCGGACGTGGAAGCACCATTGCGTCACGCTGCTGCTCCCCTTCGCCGTCCTCTGCTATCGTTTGGCAACGGCGGAAATGACGAGGAGGATGCGCAACTATCTCATGGCTTCCTTGGCGGCGACCACGATTCTGATCGCCACGACGAGCAACCCCGCAACGCAAGGTGCAATGAACCACGAGCATCTGTATCAGCTGTTCGCCAAACAAGCGCAAGTCTACGGAGCTTTCGTGATGGCGTATTTCGTACTCTTGGCCGCCCTCGTCGTCGTCCTGCGCCGTCCCGAACCCCAAGCCTCCGTGCCGACCGAACGCGAGCAACCGTTGGCGGCCTGACGCATCGAGCCGCGTTTGCCTGCCTTTCGGAGATCGGGCGGCGTCTCCGCACAGTCCATGTGCGGTTTCGCTCCCCTCCCCTCCTTCATCGGATCGAGGTTGTTTCGACCTTCGGTTCGACGGCGGTTCGGAGGGCGGCGTCCTTGATGGCGTTGAAGAGCGGCTGCCAAGTTAACGGCAAGCCGTGCCAAAGCGGTCTCCCGGCGGCAAACTCCAAGAGAACGGCTCGGCGCGCGTGTTCGAGTGCTTCGCTCCATTCTCCGGCATTAGCCGCCGTCATGGCCAAGGCTGCCTGAGATTCGGCAAGGGCGGCATTCTGCTCCACTTGAGCCAGCCATTGCGCCGCCGCCGTCCAGTCCTCGACTTCCTCCGCGTCCCTGGACTCGACGGCCATACTCTCCGCCTCCGCCGCCGTCCATCCGTTCAGATCCAGATCGAGATTGCCGAATTGCGTCGTCCAATCGCAACCCGTCCACAGCCCAACGGCCCGTTCGTAGGCAAGGGTCGCCTCGGTGAGATCGGCCTTCGTTGGAGCGGGAAAGCCGGTGACGAATCGATGCCCGCGCGCGCGTCGCTCGCGCCGGTTATCCACGGTTTCAATCGCTTGAATCACCGGGCCGTACCAATAATCGAGAGGGCAAGGACAGAAGCAACTGCGCAGATAGGCGCAGCGAGCGCAGACGTGTTTTTCCTTGCTCTGGCGATACGGTTCCATCGCTTCGCCGTGAACTTCGTGGACGGCGTCGATCAGTTCGGGCAGGTACAGTTCGACGCCGCACGGTTTGCCCAACGGCGCGCAAGGCGGGCCTCCCTCTGGCTTCTCCTTGCAATGGCTGCACACCTGGCGTCGAATCTCGGAGAGGTATTCATCGCGTTCGGTATCCGTCAACATAATTCACCCACGGTGAGAGACAACCTTCGTACCCCGGTCTCCTGCTCGGCAGAGGCCGCGAGTCGATGCTTCCTCGCATCCAGAACGGCATTTGAGAGAAGAAATCGCAAATGCCGTGCCGCCCTCTCACTTTCTATTCTCGGCGACCGACACGAGTTTCGACGGAAATTGCTAGACACTCACCTTGATGAATCGTTAAGATCGACATGCTATCCATGACAGAGTGAGGTCGCTGCGTTCTTCGACTCAACAACCGGTTGGGATACGGTATGTCCACGGATCATCGGCATGCTGCCAATCATCTGGCACGTCTGCTCCAATCCGAAGCGCCGGACGCGGTGGCCGATCGATTGCGGCCACGCGCGGATCCCTTGCCTCCGGGCATTCCTGGAGGTGCGCGGATCTCCACTGACGCCGTCGACCGGCGCTGGCAACTCCTTCCCTCCGCCCAAGCGAGCCGACCGCTGTTGCTCGATCCGCAGACGGACGAACAGAAGGACTGCTATCGGCATAACATTGAAAATTTCATCGGAACCGTCAAAGTCCCGGTCGGTCTTGCCGGACCTCTGCGCGTCAACGGCCTGTTCGCTCGCGGCGATTACTACGTTCCGTTGGCGACGACGGAGGCCGCTCTCGTCGCCTCGTATAGTCGCGGTGCCCAATTGCTGAGCGAGGCGGGGGGATGCACCAGCGTCCTGCTCAATGAAGGCATCAGCCGCGCTCCCGGCTTCGCTTTCCACGACATCCAAGAGTGCGGCCGGTTCGTCTTGTGGGCCACCTCTCAACTCGACGCCTTTCGCAGGAGGGCCGAATCAACCACGCGCCACGGTCGGCTCAACGATCTCCGCATCACGCTCGAAGGCAATCACGTCTACCTGGTCTTCGAGTACACGACAGGCGATGCCTCCGGGCAGAACATGGTCACGCTGGCCACGCAAGCCGTCTGCGACTACATCCTCGAAAACTCTCCGGTCAAGCCGCGCTATCACTTCGTCGAAGCGAATCTTTCGGGAGACAAGAAAGCCTGCGCCCAATCGTTTTTGCTCGTGCGCGGCAAGAAGGTCTGCGCCGAGGCGTTCCTTCCCGCCGAGCTGGTGAAGAAGCGGCTTCATGCGACGCCGGAGATGATGCTCGACTACTGGACGATGTCGGCGATGGGGGGCGTCCTCAGCGGTACGCTCGGCGTTCAAGGACACTTCGCCAACGGTCTGAGCAGCCTTTACCTCGCTTGCGGGCAAGACGTGGCGTGCGTATCCGAATCGGCGGTGGGTGTGACACGCTTCGAGATCACGGCGGCGAACGAGCTGTACGCCACCGTCACGTTGCCGAACGTCATGGTGGGCACGGTCGGCGGCGGCAGTGGTCTGCCCAGTCAGAAAGCGTGTTTGGACATCCTCGGTCTCGCCGGATCGGGGAGAGCGGCGGCGCTGGCCGAGATCGCCGCCGCCCTGTGTCTGGCCGGCGAGCTGTCGATCATCGGAGCGTTGTCCTCCGGTGATTTCAGCCGCGCCCATCGCTTGCTGGCGCGCGGAAAGAGTTCCCCAACGCGAACCGTCGCCGTCGATGATTCCGCCCCGGACGTTGCCGCGCCGACCACGAGAGAAAGCCCCGATCATGACTGATCGCCCACAGTCGTTGGAACGCGGTCGCACTCCCGGCATCCGCCGCTGGTGGGTCTATCAGCGCGAACGGTTTCCGCTCGTGGGTCACGGCCTCCTGATCGCCGCCTTCAGCTTTTCCGCTCTGAGTTTCTCGATGCTTCTGCGCGGCCGGATACCACTACCGGCCGCGCTGCCCGTGCTGGTCTCCTTCACCACGGCCTTTCTCTTTTTCCTACAACTACGCATCGCCGACGAGTTCAAGGACTTCGAGGAGGACAGCCGTTATCGGCCTTATCGTCCGGTGCCGCGCGGGTTGGTTACGCTGCGCGAGTTGGGGATGGTGGGTCTACTCGCGGCGGTCGTGCAGCTGGGATTGGCGATGTGGCTGCGCGTGGAAATGGTCGCGCTGCTCGCCGCCGCCTGGGCATACCTCTTCTTGATGAGCAAGGAGTTCTTCATCCCCGAATGGCTGAAAGCCCATCCCATCCCCTACATGATTTCGCACATGGTTATCATCCCCCTGGTGGATCTCTATGCCACGGCCTGCGATTGGTTGGTGGCGGGGGAAGATCCGCCGCGCGGATTGATCTGGTTCCTGGTGGTTAGCTACTTCAACGGTCTGGTTATCGAAATCGGTCGGAAGGTTCGCGGTCCCAAAGAGGAGGAAGAAGGGGTCAACACCTACAGCGCGCTGTGGGGCCGTCGCAACGCGGTGCTGGCTTGGCTCGCCTCGCTGCTTACAACGGCCGTTTGCGCGTTCGCGGCGGCTTGGCAAATCGATTTCCTCTTGCCCGTGTCCGCGTTGCTCGTCGTCCTCCTGCTTGCGGCGGCGATTTGCGCGGCGTCGTTTCTGCTTCGACCCGAAGCCAAACGAGCGAAGCGAATCGAGACACTTTCGGGATTGTGGACCATCCTGATGTATTTGAGTCTGGGCGGCGTTCCGCTCTTGGCGCGCGCCTGGTTCGGCGGTGGAGGGTAACGTATGGGCTTGGTTATCCACGCGATTGAGGCGGAAGTTCACCATCCACTCGGGGGCAAGGCGCGGGCGCTGGCCGCGCTCCATCGTGCAGACTTCTCCATTCCCAAATGGCTGGCCCTCTCTGCCGAAGCCTTTACCGTCAGCCTGACACCCCAACAGCGCGAGGCACTCCAAGCCGCACAAGACGGCGAAGCGATTCGTACTCTCGTCGAACGGATTCAAGTAAGCGATGAGGTAGGTCGGGAATTGCGTGTCGCCCTCTCGACCCTTTGTCCCAACGGTGAACTGGTGGCCGTGCGCTCCTCGGCCTCGGATGAGGACGGCGCGCAACACTCATTCGCCGGGCAACTCGACAGCTTCTTGTTTGTCTCTGCGGAGCAGGTTGCCGACCGGGTGCAAGCAGTCTGGCGCTCGGCGTTCAGCGAACGCATTGTGGCGTATCGCCGAGAACATGGCCTCGATCCGTTGCCCCGCGCTCCAGCCGTCCTGATTCAGCGCGCGATTAACGCGGAGGCGGCCGGCGTGGCCTTCGGTGCCGATCCCGTATCCGGTCGTCGCGAGGTGGCCGTCGTCTCCGCAGTCTACGGATTGGGCACCTCTCTGGTGTCGGGAGAAGCCGATGCCGACACCTACCACATCGATCGAAACGGAGCGATCGTGAGGCGGGCCATCGCCGACAAGGAAAGCGCCCACCGTCCCGCCCCCGGGAGTGCCGAGGGCGTTCGGGTCGAACCGATCCCGGCCGACCTCGCCCGCAAGCCCGCTCTGACGGACGAGCAAGTCCGAGAGGTGGCGAATCTGGCACGTCGAGCCGGCAAACACTTCGGCCGGCCGCAAGACATCGAATGGGCGATGGAGGGCGGCCGACTTTATCTACTGCAATCGCGCCCCATTACTTCATTGGCCTCTCTGGTCGATCCAGACGGCATCCTCAATATCTGGGACAATAGCAACATTGCCGAGAGCTACAACGGCGCGACGACGCCGTTGACTTTCTCGTTCGCTCGCCGCGCCTACGAAGAAGTGTACCGTCAATTCTGCCGCATCCTGCGCGTCCACTCCGCCGCCATTGAGGAGAGCGACGAAGTATTCCGACACATGCTCGGTCTCGTCCGCGGCCGCATCTACTACAACCTTCTCAACTGGTATCGACTCCTCGCGCTGCTTCCGGGATTCACGGTCAACCGCCGATTCATGGAGCAGATGATGGGCGTCAAGGAAGAGCTTCCCAAGTCTCTCGTCGACGAACTGGGCCACGCCGGATTGGGGGCGCGGCTCAAGGACGGATTCCGTCTCGTCCTCAGCCTCGGTGCCTTGGTTCGCCATCATCTGACACTGCCGCGCGAAATCCGGCGCTTCTACGAACGGCTTAATCGCGCGCTCGGCCCAACGCGTCCCGATCTGACTCCACTGCGGGCCGACGAATTGCATGCGCGATACCGCAGTCTCGAACGGCAGCTCTTGACTCGCTGGGATGCGCCGCTCATCAACGACTTTTTAGCGATGATCTTTCACGGCGTCTTGCGCAAGCTCGCTCGAAAATGGTGCGACGACCGCGAGGACACTCTCTCGAACGATCTCATCTGTGCCGAGGGGGGGATCATCAGCGCCGAACCGGCGCAGCGCGTCCGCGACATGGCCGCCGTAGCCGCCGCTCACCCGCGGCTGGTGGAAGCACTGAGCGCCGGCACTCTGCACGAAATCAACCGGGCGCTCGACGAGGTTCCCGATTTCAAAGCCCGGTACCACGCCTATCTCGCCAAGTTCGGCGATCGCTGCCTGGAGGAACTGAAGCTGGAAAGCGCCACGCTGCACGATGACCCGCTGCTCCTCTTGCGGTCGGTGGGACAGTTGGCCGGACGCGCGGGCGCGGGGAACGCCGCCTCCGACGGACGGCGAGTGGAATCCGACATTCGACGACAGGCCGAGGAGCGAGTGCGGCGCACGCTGCGATTTCGTCCGCTGCGCCGCGTCGTCTTGCCTTGGATACTCAAGCACGCCCGCGCTCGGGTGCGAGACCGCGAGAATTTGCGTTTCGAGCGCACCCGCCTCTTCGGCCGAGTGCGCTCGCTGTTTGTCGAGATGGGGCGCAAGTTAGCCGAGGCGGACGCGCTGGAGCATCCGCGCGATGTCTTCTTCCTGGAAGTCGAGGAAGTGCTGGGTTATGTGGACGGAACCGCGACTTGCACGAACCTGCGCGGTTTGGTCGCCCTCCGCAAGGAAGAGTTCGAGCGCTATGTATGCGAGCAGCCTCCGGCGGATCGCTTCGAGACGCGGGGCGTGGTGTATCAGGGCAATACGTTCCGTGACGTTAGACCGCCGCAAGGTGCCGAATCGGGAGGCGAGAACGAGAAGCGTGGTCTGGGATGCTGCCCGGGCGTGGTTCGTGGCCCGGCGCGCGTGGTAACCGACCCGCGCCACGCGACCCTGCGGATGGGCGAGGTGCTGGTCGCCGAGCGAACCGATCCCGGCTGGATCATGCTGTTTCCTTGCGCGGCTGGCCTGCTCGTCGAGCGCGGCAGTCTGCTGTCGCACTCGGCCATTGTTGCCCGCGAGATGGGCATTCCAGCCATCGTCTCCGTGGAGGGCGTCACGCGCTGGCTCCAAGACGGCGACTGGGTGGAACTGAACGGCGGCACCGGAGTGGTCGTAAAAATACAACCCCAACAATCGAGGGCGAGCGATGGGCAGTGAGATTAGCTCGCGCGCCGCGTTTTCGGACATCCGCTACGCTCAGTGCTGGGAAGACGCCGACATCCTCCTCGAAGCGCTGGCCATCCGACCGGACCACGTTTGCCTGTCCATCGCCTCCTCCGGTGACAACGCCTTGGCACTCCTGGGCAAGAACCCCCGCCGCGTCATCGCCCTGGATTTGAGTCCCGCTCAGTTAGCCTGCGTCGAGCTGCGCGTGGCTGCCTATCGGGAGCTGCAACACGGCGAATTGCTGGAATTGATCGGTTCCGTGCCGAGCGATCGCCGCCGCGCATTGTACCAGCGCTGCCGTCCTCGTCTCTCCGCTTCGGTTACCGCTTTCTGGGACGGCCGGGCTGCAGAGATCGACGCGGGCATTGGCGCGGCCGGAAAGTTCGAGCGCTATTTTTCCTTGTTCCGACGCCGCGTTTTGCCTTGGGTACACGGACATCGAAAAGTCGTGGAGCTTCTGCGCGGCGGCACGGTGGAGGAGCGACAGCGGTTTTATGCCCGCCACTGGGACACCTGGCGCTGGCGACTCATGTTTCGATGCTTTTTCTCTCGCGCCGTCATGGGCCGCATGGGCCGCGATCCGGCGTTCTTCGATTACGTCGAAGGCCGCGTCGCCGACCGCATTCTCGATCGCGCGCGACACGCCCTGACCGCGCTCGATCCGTCCGCCAATCCCTATTTGCAGTGGATTCTGCTCGGACGACACGCAACCGCCCTTCCCTACGCCCTGCGACCAGAGAACTTCGAAGCGATCCGCGACAACCTCGACCGTCTGGAATGGCATTGCCAATCGATCGAAGCTTACCTCAATGCACACCCGGACCTGGCCGTGGATTGTTACAACCTCAGCGATATTTTCGAGTATATGTCCGAGAACAATTACCGCGCGTTGCTTGAGATGCTGACGGCGCGCGGTCGAGTCGGCGGTCGATTGGCCTATTGGAACATGCTGGCCCCTCGCACTCGACCCGAATCCATGGCCGGACGGCTGCGCCCCTTGACAGACCTGTCGAATCGATTGCACCATAACGACAAGGCGTTCTTTTACAGTCGCTTCGTAGTCGAAGAGTTGATCGCGTGACGAATCTCGAGCAACCCCGTCGCTTGCGTGTTTCGGAGCGCGGAGCGACGGCCAAGGGTGGAATCGGCTGCTACAATAACCTGTGTTGTTGCTCCCCCTCCTCTTCCATCCATCCGCAGGTAGCGGCGCGACATGGCGAACGAATGGCATTACACCCTTAACGGACAACCCGCCGCCGTCCCCGTTGGTGCCGCTCAACTCAAACAGTTGGCGGCCTCCGGTCAGTTGAAGCCGAGCGATCTCGTCTGGCAGGACGGCATGCTGGAGTGGGCATCCGCCTCTTCCGTGAAGGGATTGTTTCCCACCAACAAAAGTACGGGAGACTCCGTTATCGTCCCCCCCACGTTCGAAGCGAAAGGCTCCGTGGGACGCAAGACGACTCCACCGCCCTCCCATCGAGATTGGAGGGATCTGCATCCGCTCCTCGTCGTGCTTCTGACTCTGGCCAGCGGCGGACTCTTCGGCTTTTTTTACTCGTACAAGATATGCGGCAGCTACGCGGCCAAGGCGGTCCATCGCAGACTCGACGCAGCCGGGCGGGCGCTCGGGCGCGTGCGGCATCCCTTCGCCGTGATGCTGCTGTCGTATCTGACGCTGGGCATCTACTTCGTCTATTGGCTGGCTCGCGCCCTCCACGAGTGCAACGAGTATCTCGGACGCAAGGATGCTTCCGCGCGCAGCGAGCTAAGCCTGATGCTGATCTTTCCGCCGTATGCGCTCTATGTGGCGGTGTTCGTGTTGCCGGACACCATTCGACGCGCGCAAATTCTCGCGGGCATGCCGGAGACGGCGAGCGTGCGGCATCCGATTCTGTTTCTGAATCCGTGCCTCTTGCTCGGGATGCCGCTGTTGGCCACCATCCATCAAGAAGCCCTCAATCAGATCTGGCTGAACGCACCATGATTGTTCGCATCCAACGCCAATCGATTCTGTCGCGCTCCGAACGCCTGCTGCGCCTTCAGGGTGTGGCACTGATCGCACTGGGTGTGACAACCCTGCTGATCTGGAATCCCGTGACGCAGCCGGGACCGAAAGTCTGCCTGCTGCGCTATGCGGCAGGTCTGCCGTGTCCGCTCTGCGGCATGACGCGGGGCGTCGCTCTCGGTCTGCGAGGCCGTCCCCGCGAGGCCCTTCTGTACAATCCGTTGGCCGTGCCCGTCCTCGTTTTGGCGCTCGCCATGGCCGTGGTCTGGGGCATCGAGTTCGTGGGAGGACGACGTCTCGACCTGATCGCGCCTCCCTGGCTCCGTCGCGCTTGGTCTCATGCCATGCTCCTACTGGTTTTGGCGAATTGGATCTTCTTGATCGCGTATCGGCGCGAGGATCTCTTTGAGTCGACGTGGATCGGACAATTGTGGACGGCCTTCGCCAGCGGTTCTTGAAGCCAGACGCCGACTCCAGCTTGCCCCGGCGCAAGTCGCGCCCTCTCGCGCCCTCATTTTCGTTATTTTCGTTCAATCCCTCACTTCCCACCGAACGATAACACACAGGTAAACCTCCCACTCCGTTTGCCCTTTTGAGGTACCGTCCATGAGTCGTTTTGCCTGCCTTGCCTGCGCTCTCCTGTTTGCGTCGTCCCTATCGTACGGCGAGGAGCAGCCGCTGTTGACATCGCCCGGTATTCCCGATTGGCAGAAGGGGCAGCAGGCAATGCTCGACGGGGAGACCGAGAAAGCCATCTCGCTATTTCGACAAAGTCTCAAACAAGATCCCGATCTTGTTCGCAATCGTTTGAGTCTGGCGGCGGCGTATTTGGCCGAAGGAGAAGAGGAGCAGGCATTGGAACAGCTGGGAGTCTACGTCGATGCCAAGCCAGATCATTTCATCGTGCGCGGCCAATACGCCGAGTTGCTGTGGCGACTGGATCGACTCGAAACGGCCCGCGAACAGTTCGAGCGCTTCGATGCCGATCTTCAAGATTGCGAAGCGCCGACGCAAAAACAGCTGGCGCAGTGTCACAGTCGTCTGATGGACATAGCCGCCCGCACCGAAGACGACTACGGACGGCATCTGCATCGCGGCATCGCCCTTTATTGGCTGGCTCGACAGCGTGCCGAACTAACCGGCGCGGACCGCGACGCTTTGCCCTGCGAAGGGTTGTACTGCCAGTCGGCTAGCGAGTTGGTGCAGGCGCGGCGCGCTCGTCCGGAAGAGGCGCGGCCGAGTTGGTACTTGCACGAAGTCTGGACGCAGCTGGGACAACGCCAGCCGGCGACCCGCTGGCTCCGCATCGCCGCCGAATATGCGCCCCTGAGTTATCTCACCCCCGCCGAACAACGCCGCCTGCACTTCGCCCGCCGCCAGCAGATCGAAACCGCCTTGCGCAAATAGCGCCAACGTCACCCTTGCGCTGCGGGTTTTCCATATAGATGCCGCGGTCGGTTGACAGCAATCGCCGCCGACTGATAGCTTCAAAGAGTAAGAGACAACCCGCAACGACAAGGTTTTCGAGGTATTGGCGATGGCTGCGCGATTTCGAGTTCTCGATTGGATGGTTCCGTGGGCCGTGAGCGCGACGCTGGCAATCGTGGCCGGCGGCGCGCGGGGGCAATCGTTGGAAGAAGGTTGGAGCCAACTCGATCGGCCGTCCTCCACGGCACACGGGCGATTCCTCAACATGCTTAAGGGGGAGAAGTACAACTCCGAGGATAAAGAACAGGCTCGCGCCGTCGATCTGGTGGCCAAACGGCACACCTACGGTATCTATCTCAATCACGAAAAGATGATGCAGCCGGGTGAAATCGAAAAGACCATGAAGGAGTTCGACGGTTACATTCAGTCGATCGTCAATTCGAGAGAACGCGAGCGCGAGGTGCTGCAACCGTTGAGCGATGCCTTCCGCGACAAGGTGCGTCTCCACGCCCGCGAAGTGATCGAGTATAAATCGGCCCGTCCCGTCCACAAAATCCACAACGCGCGTCTCTTGGCCAAGGTAGCGGTCCTCGGTCAACCCGAGCTGGCCGATACGCTGATTGCCTTGGTGAAAGAACCCAGCCAGAACGACGGCGTGCGCTACCACTCGTTTCGCGCCCTGACTACGCTGCTGTCTCAAGTTCAAGCGGGTACGTCGAATTCTCTGTTAAATAAAGAGCAGCAGGCCAAGTGCGCCGAGATGCTGGTGGATTTTTTGGAACAGAGGAAAGGTCCGCCCAAGACCGCGCCGATCGAAGAGATCAACGGCTTCCGCATCCTTCGACGGGAAGCGATCCGCGCGTTGGCCCAGATTCACACGCCGGCGATCAACGACAAAGTGCGGCCGGCTCTTGTGTTGGCGCGCTTCGCCGGCGACGACGAGCGCATTCAGCCCCCGCCGCGCATCGACGAGCGCGTGGAAGCCTCGATCGGCTTGGCGCGGATGCGCCCGGACAAGGACAGGCTCTATCGCCCCGATTATGCCGCCGGACAGATCGTCAAGTGTCTGGGCGCGTTTGGGCAGATGGCCAATTCGGATCGTGCCAGAAAAGAGGTGGCGGCGACTCGTCCGTGGAGAATCGAGGCGACGCTGTTGAAAGAATCCTTGGAGACTCTGAAGGCCGAGAGCGGCAGCGATAAGTACGTCGCCCAGGTTGTGGATCGCGCCGGCCAACTGCTTACCGATGTCGTCAATGGCCGAGACTTCTCCAAAGACCTCACCTGGTGGACCAGCCCGGAGAACGAGCCAACGAGCAAGGAATTGTTCCAAGGCTCGGCCGATAGCACGGTCAAACCGTCGGAACGCGGCGTCGGAGAATCGGGAAAATAACCGCCTCGAAACTCCCCAAATTCCTCAAGCGAATCGCGTTGTCGCGATTCGCTGGCCGAGTCGTCGGATTCACGACGCCCGGCCAGCGTCTTTTTTCGCGTCCCTTTCGTAAAATAAATCGATCCGTACAACATCGTGCGTCGGAGTGCGTCGAACGATGGCGGCGCGGATGCGCCTCGCCCCAAGGAGCGAACGATGCCCGAAATGGTGATTCAGCTGCGGCGCGATCCAACGACTGGGAAGCAAAATATCGTGGTCAAGCTGCGTTCCGACGAAGACGCGCTGCCGCAGGAACACGAGCAGATGCACCGCGCACTGGTAGACAAACTGATCGAAGGCGGCATTCTGAAGGCCGACGAAACGGGCAACCTCATCGTCGAGCGCGAAGAGAGCGAAGCGGTTCCGGAGCCGGATCGCGCCGCGCCGGAACCGAGCCGTCGGGCGCAACGCCAAGGCGAGGGTTCGCCATGATCGTACATTTTAGCGGTCTCGATGCTCTTTTTCTGGCGCTGACCTCTGGGGCCGTGCCTGCCGAAGTCGCGCGGAAACCGGTCAGCGCTGGGTTTGACGACGACAACAGCGTCTGGGTCGAGACGACCGCCAAACTTCCCGCCTCCGCGCAAAGCGAGTTGAAACGTCTGGGCGCGGTCGCATGTAAGACGTGCGCCATCGCCTTGGACGTGAGTGCAGCCAATTGGCTGCAACTGCTGCCGCTCGTCCGCGACGAAACGCCGCTCGATTCGTGGGAGAAGACAACCGTTTTATTCGATGTGTCCGGCGGCGAGGAACTGGCTCGTTTGGCTTTGGAGATGCTCCGTCTCGGCAACGAACGGCAGTGTTACCGTTGGCTGGAGGCGACGGGCAAAACGAACGGTGCGAACGGCCGCGCGCTGTTGCGCGCGGTCGGCCCGCCCTATTATTCGCTGCTGAGGGCCATCGACAGAATGGGCGGAGACAGCGCGCCTCATGCCTTCGTCGAACGCGCGCCCGGTGTCTGGGTCGAAGTAGGCTATCGTCATCCGTTGGAGGCGCGCATCAAACCGCCGAAGGACAAACTGCTCTTGCTCCAAACGCCGCGGCAATGGACGACGTTGACCGAAGAACCGTTCCGCGACATTTACGAAATGGTTGAGTTTCAGATTCCGGTAACTCCGACAATCTGGAACGAATCGCCTTTACCCCATCGGATAACGGTCGCGCCGCGTTTGCGGCAAGCCGGCCCTGCCGACGGAGCCGAACTCTGGGTTCTGCGAACCGAGGCGCTCGACGAACTGAATCGTTTCGTGCAAAACGCCGAGGCTCAACTGCTCGAGCGACTCTCTTTCGCGGTCGGCGACAAGGACGGTCGATCGGTCGTGGTGTTGCGCGCGAGAAAGACGAAACAACCGCTACCGATTCTCGTCTTGCCGTCGGAATCGTATACAACCCATCTCAAATTGCCTAATTTATTTCTGCCTGCCGGGTATATCTTGCATCCTCCACTGCGCCGCGACGTGGTCCGCAAGTTGTTGGCCGAGGACGCCGATAGGACGACTTGGCTGGTTCGCGGCGAAGACGGTCGATTTGCCGTCGAAAGTTTGCCGGACGATGTGTTTCGCCCTCTCAGCGATTGGGTCGATTACGTTCTCGACTGCGATAGCGACAAGCTGCAAGCCTGGGTTCAGGCAAGCCAATTCGATTTCGAGCCGTTCGTCTGCGACGACGAGCAGCCGAGCAAGCCGACGAAACCTCCCGCGGAAGAGAAGAAGCGCGGTGCCAAGAACGCCGCCGCCACTCCGAAGTTGCCGAGCAAAGGCGATGGAGCGACGGCGTTTGCCTCCCCATCGAAAGCGTCGGGGGACGATGCGGGGCTGGGAACACCCCCTGCGTTGGCGCAGTACGAACCGGGCGAGATCGAAAGCGCGTTACAGGCTTTAGAGCAAGAGTTCCTGTCGTTGCCCAATGGCTTGGAGGACGAATCGCGACGAGCGCTTTGGCCTCGCTTGGCCGAACTCAACGCGGCTTTGAATCGAACCGAAGACGCCGTCCTGTGCTGGCTTCATGCATTGTGGGACGAGAACGCAAAGGAGCAATGGACAGCGGCTTGGTTCCGCGCCGAAACCTGCGCCGCCGCGACACACTCCACCCAAGCCGAGCGCTCGTGGCTCCAAAACCGAGAGCCGACCGGCGAAGATCTTGACCGTCTGCTGTCGCTTTCCGAACCGACAACGGCCGATGTCCGCGCGTTGGCAGCCTACCTCTGTCGGTCGGAACGGTGTTCCTCGCCGCCTTCGTCGCTCTTGTCGCGTTTGCCGGCAATCCAACTCTATTTGGAGAAACACGAAGACCTGTTGCCGGCGCGGGCCGTATGGCTGGCCTGGTATCACCTCGTCCGGATCGCCGACGAAGACGTACTCGCCTTGGCCCGCGCGCGGGATCGCTTGCTCGAACGATTGTTCCAATTCGGAGTGCGCCCGGAGCAGGATGTGCCGAGTTTCCTGCGCTTCGCGGGGCATCCAGCCGGTCAACAGTTCCGCGTCGTCCGCCAATGGATGAAGCGGCTGCCGGACATCGTCCACCGTTGGATAGAAGACAATAAAGATATACTCGACCGTAAAACGCCAACGTCAGCCTATGCCGATCTGTTCGTTGCCTTCGGTCTGGCGCGGATTGGCGAAGCACGGGAGGCCAGGAAGTTGCTCCAGCGCGCGGGCCGCAGCTTACAACGTGCGGGCACGGTTCATTCCTTTCTCTTTCGGGCGTATTCGATTCGCATCGAGCGCGCGCTCGAAGGCAAGCCACACTCCGGCCCGTTGCCGGAATCGCTCTTCGCGGATCTCGAAGGCATGGAGCCGTTGAGTCGCTATGTCATCGAACGGCTCCGGCACAATTCGCGGATTCTCGAACCGGATCGTCAAGTCGATCCGTATCGCTATTGGTACGGGCGCGGAGGCCCTCTGGAACTCGCGCTAACGGAACTGTTCGACCTCTCGGATCGCGCGGAGCTACAAACGCGCATCCGAGCGCTTTTGGATACCCATTCCAAAGGACGAGCGAGCAAAAAAGACCACGCGGCAGTCCTCCGAGTGGGGCTAGAGTTAGCTCCCCAACTCGGCGAAGCGTTCGCGCGGGAGATACTCGACCGAGCGCTCCCCGCATTCAACGAGTTGCCGAATCCCTCCGACGCAGCCGATTTAGCCGAGAGAGCCAAGTATTTGGAGAAGGCACTGTTCGCGGCGGCACATTTTGGCAGCACCGAATTCGTGTGCCCGTTCGTGGCGCTCTTCTCTCAGATGCTGCAATCTTGCGGCAAGGCGCAGACTATCGAGTCGATGGCGGCGTTGGCCGAGCAGTCGTTTCGCAGTCTGCGCAAAGTGGGCATGCGCGACGAGATTGATGCGTTGCTTCGGGATATGGCCGATCTCATCCTCAAAGGGCGAGACATCCACGCCATGTTGAGCGCGTTGGGAAGCGAGAGCGAAGCCGTCGGTTCGCTGATCGCGTTGTTGCATGTGGCCGGCGCTTGGTACTTTTTTGGCCGCGAGAATTTGGCGGAGCCGGTCGTCATGGCGGCGCGAGCGGTTCTCTTCGGCGAGGAACTGCTGCGATCGAAACAGCGGCGCGACCTGGCGTGCGCCTACGCGCGCACCTTGGGTCTGGCGTCTCCCGCCATCGCCGTACCTCGCCTGGAGGAAATGTTTCTCCGGCTAAAAGGCTACACCGACACCTTCACGACCAGCGAACATTTTAGCGTGGTACAAATGGATTTGATCGAGGCCACGGTGTTGGCGTCGGTCAACGATGATTTCACCCAAGGGGCCGAGGTGCGCCGCTGGCTGGACGAAGACGAACATCTGTTGCGCCAACGCATTCATGGCGACGTTCGCCATTTGCTGGCAAAGGCGTGACGCGGGAGAGCGCCTGCGTGCCTGGAATGGTGGATCGAGCCGAATACCCCGTTTTCTCAGGAGAAATTCCAATGCCTCCGCTCGAGCAGGCCCGAAGCTCAAGGCGCATTCCTCCGACCTTGACATGGTTGCTCTCCGCCTTTGTCGCCCTGCAGATCGTCTTTTACTGGTCGGCTTATGGTCCGACCAATTTCCTGTACTTTTGCGATGTCGCCCTGTTCCTGACACTGCTTTCGGTACTTACCGAAATTCCTCTCCCCGCCAGCATGGCCGCCGTCGGTATCTTGCTGCCGCAGTTTCTCTGGGTAGCCGACTTCGCGGGTGGATTGTTCGGCCATCCGATCGTGGGAATGACCGATTATATGTTCGATAACGAGCAACCTCTGTACGCGCGCGGCATCTCCTTGTTCCACGGGTGGCTGCCGTTTCTGTTGTTATTCGTTGTGTATCGCCTCGGTTTCGATCGCCGTGCGTTGGCGGCCTGGACCGTCGTGGCTTGGGGACTGATGCTCGTCGCCTACTTCTACTTGCCCGCTCCGCCCGCGCCGCAAGACCAGCCGAATCTGCCTGTGAACGTCAACTATGTCTTCGGAACCAGCGATAAACAAGCGCAAGAAGCGATGCCGCCCTTGGCTTGGCTGGGTTTGATGATGGCGGGTATGCCCATACTGTTTTTCATTCCCACGCACCTTCTGCTCCGGTGGTCGATGCGGCCGTCCGACGCACGCGCGTCCCTTCCACCAGAAGAAATGGTTCTCGATCCGGTAAATTGACCCTACAGCGCTCCGCTCGGATTCTCCCCTGTCCTCTGAGTAGAGGGGACGGAGGAGTAGCGCGGTACTACGAAGAATCGACGTTCGCAGCGGATTGCCTCGGACGGGCGATTCCCATCCCAAACTGGAACACGATAAAGGACTCGTATCCGCATGGTCGTTCGCACTCCCGCCTCCAACGAAGTCGCCGCCGATTCCCGCGAAGATTGGCCGCTCGACCTACTCCAAGACGAAGCCGAGGATTTGCGGAAGCGGATCGATCGCTTTCGCAAGTCGTTGGGTCGATTCTTCGTTCACAAACAAGAGTTGATCGATCTGATGGTGGTGGCCGCCGTCGCGCAGGAGCCTTTGCTTCTCGTCGGCCCTCCCGGCACCGCCAAGTCCGACCTGGTTCTCAAATTCAAGGACGCGCTGGGACTGAGCGAAGGCGATTATTTCGAGTACATGCTGACGCGGTTCACCGAGCCGTCGGAAATCATCGGCCCCATCGACATCGGCCAGCTGCGCGAAGGACGTTACATCCGCCGAGAGCAAGGCAAACTACCGACCGCACGAGTCGCCTTTCTCGATGAGATTTTCAAATCGAACTCGGCGATTCTCAACATCCTGTTAACCATCATCAACGAGCGCAAGTTCTATCAAGACGGCGTACCGCAGCCGGTGCGCCTGCGCGTGCTATTCGCCGCAGCCAACGAGATCCCCGAACAAAACGAGTTAGCCGCTCTCAAAGACCGCTTTTGTCTCAAAGCCGAAAGCCAATCGGTGCAAGAACAACACTTCGCCGAACTGATCGACGCCGGCATCGAAGGAGAAGTCCACAAGGTATTGCATCAAAAACCGTGGGACGAGGGACACTGTTCGCTTGAGGATTTGCTCAAAGCCAATCGCTATTTGACGCACTTGTTCGCGCGCAAGCATCGCGATGGTCGCGGCCAAGAGCTGAGCGATCGCGAGGTGTTTTTTCCGACCGAGGTGTTCGACGAGTTTCGCCGCCTGGTCAAGACGCTGACCGGCGAAGACAAGGTGTTTATCAGCGATCGCAAGCTGGTGAAACTGTACAAATTATTCCGAGTCCGCGCTTGGCTGTTTCACGGCGGAACCGTGACGCGAGACGACCTTCGCTTGCTGGCATATCTTGGCGAGAGTCCTCGGGAGATCGAATTGCTGCGTCATAAAGTACCGCTATTGCTGGGGCTGGCCTAGGCGGCTATTGGGCGCGGCCGTCTGGGAGTCTACCCATGTCGTTGCCGTTCGACGCCACGTTGAAAGACCTCGTTGCATCGCATGCCGACGATTGGTTGGCGATGATGGACGAGACCGCCGGCGGGCCGGTGCAAGTCTTGACGCCGGACTTGTCCACCGTCACCGCCTTTACCGACATCGTTTTGCATCTGGGCGATTCGCTGCGGCATTTGGATTTCCAGAGCGGTCCCGATTCGGCTCTGCCTCGCCGCATTTTGCTGTATAATGCATTACTGTTTGACGCCTACGATTTGCCGGTTCATAGCGTGGTGATTTTGTTGCGTCCGCGTGCGAATCGCGGCGATCTGACGGGAACGGTGAGCTATGCCCCCCGTCCGGGTCGTGGAAAGCTGGAGTTCGGTTTCGAGGTGCTTCCCGTCTGGAAAGTGCCGGTCGAGCATTTGTTGTCGAGCGGGCTGGGAACCTTGCCGTTGGCGGTGTTGGGTCAGATGCCGGTGGGTCAGACGTTAGAAGAGGCGTTGCCTGGGGTGATCGATCGTCTGGTGCGGCGAATCGAGACGGAAGCGTCTGCGGAGGAAGGCCCCATTTTGTTGACGGCGTCGTATGTGTTAATGGGGTTGCGATTGAGCCGCGAACGGGCGGTGGAACTATTTCAAGGAGTGCGAAAGATGCGCGATTCGACGACCTATCAAGCGATTTTGGACGAAGGACGGGCCGAAGGTGAATTGAGGGGACGGGCCGAAGAAGCGCGTCAGTTGTTACTGCGTTTAGGGCGAAAGCGGTTGGGGAAGCCTAAACAGAAGGTGATTGATGCCATTCACTCTCTTAACGATGTGAATCGTCTTGAGTTTTTGATCGAGCGTCTATTGGAAGTCAGCTCTTGGCAAGAATTGCTCCAGACGCCTTGAGTGAGAATCGGCCCATGCTGGAAGTCAACGACCGAATCCGCATACCCGACGACGAGTTCGAGTGGAGTTATGTCCGTTCGAGTGGTCCCGGCGGTCAGAACGTCAACAAGGTCGCTTCCAAAGCGGTGCTGCGCTGGAAGGTGCATTCCAGTCCCAGCCTTGCCGAGGACATCAAGGCTCGCCTTCGGGAGCAACAACGCCGACGGCTTACTTCGGAAGGCGATTTGCTGCTCACTTCGCAGCGCTACCGCGATCGGGAGCGCAATCGACTCGATTGCTTGGAGAAATTGTCGGAGATGCTTCGAGCCGCGACTGTAGTGCCCAAAACGAGACGCAAGACGAAACCCACGCGGGGTGCAAAGGAAAGACGCCTGGCCGAGAAAAGGCGGCACTCCGATCGTAAGTCCTCGCGCCGCGTTCGAGAGGAATAGCGACCGCACGACGAACGAGAGTAGTGGGTGACGCGCGGCCATCAGCAGCTACAATAAACGAAACGGTACGTTACCTTCCTCCCAACAAAGCGGGGAGGCCGAGCGTGGCGCAAGGATCGGTTACCTGTTGGATCACACAACTTCGCGCGGGGGATCGGGCTGCCGCCGATCCTCTGTGGCAGCGTTATTTTGAACGCTTGGTGGCGCTGGCGCGCGTGCGTCTCTTGCAATCGCCGCGCCGTGCTGCCGACGAGGAGGACGTCGCCCTCAGCGCCTTTCACAGTTTTTGCCAAGCCGCCGAACGAGGCCGTTTTGCCAAGTTGGACGACCGCGAGGATCTTTGGCGCTTGCTCGTCGCCTTGACCACGCGCAAGGCAGCCCATCTTCTCCGCGATGGCACACGGCTCAAGCGCGGTGGGCTGTCGGGAGGCCGCGCCGCCGAGGATGCCGTCGATCTCGACTCCCTCGCGGCACAAGAACCCGGCCCCGAGTTTATCGCCGAGATGGCAGAACAGTGCCGGCGCTTGTTGGATCGACTCGGCGATGAGATGTTGCGTTCGGTGGCGACATGGAAAATGGAGGGGTACACCAACGAAGAGATCGCCGTCAAGCTCGGCTGCGTACCCCGCACCATCGAGCGCAAACTGCGCTTGATCCGCGACATCTGGGAGGGCGAATCGTGAACTTACCCTCGTCCAACGGAGCGGCGCACTTGAGTACGGCTCGCCGCGTCGATCGGATTTGCGACTGCTTTGAATCCGCGTGGAAGAGCGTCGGCGCGGGCGCGGAACGACCTCGCTTGGAAGACTACCTCTCTCTCGCGCCGCAGCCGGAGCGCGACGAATTACTCCGCGAGTTACTGGCCGTGGACATCTGCTACCGGCGACTTCGCGGCGAATCGATCGAGTGCAAAACCTACGCCGAATTAAGCCCTCCCCCCGTTGACTCCTTGTTGGAAGAACTGCTTGCGGCTGCGATCACGCCCAACGTGATGCGCGAGACGACGCTGGGCGACACGCGCCTTTGCGCGCATCTACCGCTTCCAGGCAGCCGATTTGGCGAGTACGAGTTGCTGGATGACATCGCGCGCGGCGGCATGGGCATAGTCTACCGGGCGAGGCAAATACGTCTGAATCGCATCGTGGCATTGAAGATGATTCGAGAAGGCCGACTCGCTTCCACCGAAGAGGTGGAACGCTTTCGACGCGAGGCGGAAGCGGCGGCGGCGTTGGAGCATCCGCACATCGTCCCGGTCTACGAAGTCGGCGAATACGAGGGGCGTTGCTACTTTAGTATGAAATGGATCGACGGCGGCAGTCTGGCCCAATCGCTTCGATCTCTCCCCTCGACTTTTACACCGCGAGAGACGGCACGGCTGGTGGCCGCCGTGGCCCGCGCCGTCCATCACGCCCATCAACACGGCATCTTGCACCGCGATCTGAAACCCGCGAACATCCTCTTGCAAAAGCGAATCCATGCGGAAAACGCAGAGGATAACGAAACCGAAAAGCGAGGGAGCGAGAACGAAGCAGGACAGCCTGCTTCGTCCGCTTCCGCATCGATTCCGGAGGGAGTACCGCGAGACTTCGTACCGATGGTCACGGACTTCGGCCTGGCCAAGCGCGTTGCCGGCGATGGCGCTCCGACACGTTCGGGCATCGTCGTCGGCACGCCCAGTTACATGGCACCGGAGCAGGCGAGCGGTTCCAAAGGCTTGACCACCGCCGTCGATGTCTGGGGACTTGGGGCGATTCTGTACGAACTGCTCACCGGCGGCCCCCCTTTTCGGGGCGAGACCACGTTGGATGTACTGCGGCAAGTACTGGAGCGCGAGCCTGAACGCCCGCGCTCGTTCAATCCCAAAGTGGACCGCGATTTAGAGACAATCTGTCTTAAATGTCTGCGCAAAGAACCCCTCGATCGCTATCGCTCCGCGGACGCGCTCGCCGACGATCTCGCGCGCTGGCTGAACGGCGAACCGATCCAGGCGCGTCCCACCGGCTCGATCGAGCGCTTGGCCAAATGGGCGAGGCGGAGACCGGCGATTGCCTCAATGGCCGCCGCGCTCGTCTTTCTCACCCTGACCGCGCTGCCCTCGGTTGGTTGGCATTGGCGCGATGCCGTGATGGCGCGGCGCGAGGCGGAGGATCAACGACGGCGGGCGGATCGCTTGGTCGTTCGCCTGCTTTTGGATAAAGAGCTAAAACTACTCGAAAAAGGACAGATTCCTCGCGGGATGCTGGGTTTGACCAGCGCTCTCGAACACCTCGACGAAGCGGCGTTCCGCGCCGACGAGGCCGAGGAACTGCGCCATCCGATTCTGGCCAATCTCGGCGCATGGCACGACCGACTCTGTTCGCTTCGCGCTCTGCTGCCCCATTCCGCGCCTATCCTCGCCGCCGTGTTTCGACCGGAGGGCGCGGGATCGGCCACACTCGACGCCAGCGGACGGCTTCGACTATGGGGGAACTCCGGTTCGCTCGACAGCGAGAAGCTCTTGGGGGGCGGCGCGCCCATCCTTGCCGCCGCTTTTAGTGCCGATGCGCGCTGGCTGGCGACCGTAAGCGGCGACGGGAGAGCGCGCGTTTGGGATGTCGAAACGGGCGAGGCACTGCACGAGGCCGCCGCGCCGGCGAAGCTGCTGCACGGTCATTTGCGCGCCGTCGCCGTCAACGCCCATCGCTGGGTCGCCGCCGCCAACGACAAAGGAACCCTCGTCGTTTGGGACACTGCCGGCGGCAAGTGGACCAGCCGCGCCAAAGCGCACCACGGACCCATTTGGGCATTGGCCTTCAGCCCGCGCGACGCCTTGTTGGCCTCCGGAGGCGAAGACCGATCCGTTCGTCTGTGGGATGCGGCGCGCGTCCAACAAGCGCGCGTCTGTCAGGGACACCGGATGGATGGATGCTCGCACCATTACGCCGTCAAGGCCTTGGCCTTTAACCCCGACGGCACCAAGTTGATCAGCGGTAGCGAGGATCACACGGCTCAGCTTTGGAATCCCGACGACGGTAAACCTCTGTTGTGGGACGACGCGACGCGCGAGCCTTTGTCGTTGCCGCATCAAGACACCGTGCAAGCCGTGGCGTTCAGCCCGGACGGCCAACGCATCTTGACCGGCAGCGCCGATCGCACCGCCCAACTCTGGGATGCCGCGACCGGCAGCGCCATCGGTCCCCCGATCGAACATCCCGGATCCGTCGTTACGACAGTCTATGGGATCGACGGCGTTTTCCTCACCTCCGGCCGCGATGGCACGGCGCGCGTCTGGGATAGCCCCCGCGAACAAACCTGGTTGCACGAGTTCATTCACAAAGATTCGGTCATGGCTGCGGCGCTCAGCGCCGATGGCCGTTTGGCCGCCACCGGCAGCGGGCCGGACGCCGCGATCTGGAGTATCGAAACGGGAAAATTTCTCGGTCCCCTGACGCAGAACGCCAAAGGCTCGACGCGGGCCCACGCCGACGACATCTGGAGCCTCGCCTTCCAACCGAACGGGTATGCGCTCGTCACCACCGGACGCGACGGCACGGCGCGTTGGTGGGACGCGCTGGGGCGTCGGCCACTCTTGGACGAGCGCGGCCGGCCCAGAACCATCGAACTGGGGCAACGCGGAAGATCGATTTCGTTCAGCCTCAATGGGAAACTCCTCCTGATCGGATCGGGAAATATGGTGGGAGACGACGAACGCGGCGCGGCGCGCATGTGGTCGACAAGCGACGGCGAGCCGCTGGGTAAGCCGCTCGTCCAGCAAGAGATCGTTTGGCAGGCCGTCTTTTCCAGAGACGGTCGAACGGCGGCTCTCGCGTTCGGAGATGAAACCGCCCGATTGTGGAATCTCGAAAGCCGCGAGCCGTTCGGCGCGCCCATGAAACATCGCAATCGTGTTGTCGCGGTGGAGTTCAGCCCGGATGGGCGATTCCTGGTGACCGCCAGCACAGATCGGACGGCGCGAGTCTGGAATGCGCGTACTGGAGATCCGATCGGCGAACCGTTCGAGCACAGCGGAGCCGTTTGGGGGATAGCCTTTATCGACGAACGCACGCTGGCTACCGGATGCCGCGATGGCCGCGTTCGTCTTTGGGATCTGCCCACCCACCTGCCCGTCGGCCCCGCCTGGCTCCACGAGGGCATCGTCTGGGCCGTCGCTTCCCATCCTGCCAGTCGAACCGTGTTGACCGCCAGCGACGACAAGACGGCGCGCGTCTGGCGCTTGCCCTCGCCCTGGCTCAACGACGTTCGACGCATCCGCCTTTGCGTCGAAGTCGATACCGGACTAACTTTGGATGCGGACGGCATCGTCCAATGGTTGGACGTGGATTCGTGGCACAATCGACGGCAAGCCCTCGAAGCCTTGGGCGGACCTCCCCTCCCAAGACGCCGGCTCCCCTGAAAGACGAACGGAAAAAGGTCTGCGCATGACTCTCGAACCCTTGACCATCGGCGTGTGCAGCTGGTCGCTGCAAGTGAAGAACGTGTGCGAGTTGAAAGGTTTTCTCGATCGGCTGGGCGTTTCCGTCGTGCAGATCGCTTGCGGGGATCCGCATCATGCCGCATGGGACGAAGGCGATCGTCTCCCCGAAGCGGCGCGGGCGGCGGGCTTTCAGATGAGCGGAGCGATGCTCGGTTTTCCGGGCGAAGACTATACCACTCCACAAACGATTCAGCGCACCGGAGGTTTCGGGAATCCCGCCACGCGTGGCGAACGTCTGGAGCGCCTCCGTTGGGCGCTCGACCGAACCCTCGCGCTGGGGCTTAACGATTTGATGCTGCACGCCGGTTTCCTGCCCGAACCGAACGATCCCGACCGCAAGCCGTTTCTCGACACGCTCGGCCAAATGAGCGCCCTCGCCGCCGCCAAGGGGATCACCGTCGCTTTCGAGACCGGCCAAGAATCCGCCGACCTGCTCCGCCGCACTCTCGACGACTTGAAATGTCCGAATCTGAAAGTCAATTTCGATCCCGCCAACATGCTCCTCTACGACAGAGGCGATCCACTTCGAGCGGTCGAGATTTTGGGTCCAGACATCCGCAGCGTCCACGTCAAGGATGCCGCTCGACCGACATCGCCCGGAGCTTGGGGCGAAGAGGTGCCGCTCGGCGCGGGCCAGGTTAACATCCCCGCTTTCGTGGAGGCGCTGAAGAAAATCGGCTATCGCGGTCCCTTGTGCATCGAACGCGAAGTCGGCACACAACAAGAACGACTGCACGACATCGCCCACGGCATTCGCGTTCTGCGCGAATGTTTGAATCCTTAGTGTCGGCGAACTATAACGGGCGAGTATCGTGCTTTCGCCCTCCGATTTTACAGACTATCGAGAGGCTTTTCCTGTCTAATTTGGGAGCTTATGAGAGAGCTTACGCCTCCCGCTCGTCTTTCCATGAGGTGCATCCATGATTCAAGGCATCATTCCTCCCGTGGCCACGCCGATGAAGGACAACGAGGACTTGGACCTTGCGCGTCTGCGTTGGTTTCTCGACCGCCTCATCGAGGGCGGGGTCCACGGCATTTTCGTTCTCGGAACGAACAGCGAGTTTTACGCCCTCGACGAACGTGAGAAACAGGAAGTCATCGCCGCGACGGTTGCTCACGTCAACAAGCGTGTCCCCGTTTATGCGGGAACCGGCGCGGAGACGACGCGCGAAGTCGTGCGTCTCACGCAAATGGCCGAGCGCGAAGGCGTCGACGGCGTGTCGATCATTACCCCGTATTTCATCGCTCCGACGCAGCAAGAAATTTACGATCACTATCGCCGCATCGCCGAACACACGCGCCTGCCGGTCATTCTCTACAACAATCCCAGTACATGCGGCGGCGTCAAGATCGAGGTGGACACGACGGCGCGCTTGGCCGAGATTGCGAACATTCTTGCCATCAAGGATTCCAGCGGCGATTTGCAGAATACCAACGAGCTGATTCGCGTCGTGCCGCCTCGTTTCTCGGTTCTCATGGGCCGCGATACGCTCATCTTCCCCGCTCTGATGTTCGGAGCGCGCGGCGCGGTTCCAGCGACGGGCAACATCGCCCCGTCTCTTCTCGTCGAGATTTACAACGCCTTCCAGCGCGGCGACCTCGAAGCCTCGAAGGCCGCCCAGTTACGGCTCAATCCACTGCGCATGGCCCTGAGCCTGTGTACCGCCCCCGGCGCGGTCAAGGCGGCACTGCAGGTGATGGGGCTGTCGATTGGTCCCTGCCGTTCCCCCGTGGCCGGTCTCTCGCCGGACAAACTCCCCAAGATGCGCGCCGCTCTCGCCGCCGCCGGGCTGCTGCCAGGCTCGACCGCATGAGAGAAGACGATTGGAACACCGCTAACGACCCACCGACCGACTTCAGGAGTCCACACATGCACCGACCCGGAATCTCCGTCTTGCTCGCCTTGGCTTTTCTGATCCGTCCGAGCATGTACGGTTGGAGCGAGCCGGTCGTCGCAGCGCCGAAGAATTATAAGGCCGTCGTCGAACGCCTGGCTCCGTTTGTCGAGCGGCAGGTGCGCGAGAAGAACTTGCCGGCTCTGTCGATCGCTCTCGTGGACGATCGACGCATCGTCTGGGCGCGGGGATTCGGTTTTGCCGATCCCAAGGCGAAAGTGCCCGCCACAGCCGACACCATCTACCGCGTCGGTTCGGTGTCGAAGCTATTTACCGATCTCGCCGTCATGCAACTGGTGGAGCGAGGGGTTCTCGATCTCGATGCTCCTCTCACGAAGTATCTCCCGGACTTCAAGCCGGACAATCCGTTCGAGAAGCCGATCACCTTGAGGCAAATGATGGCCCATCGTTCGGGCTTGGTGCGCGAGCCGCCCGTCGGCAACTACTTCGATCCGACCGGGCCTTCCCTGGCGAAAATGGTCGAGAGCCTGAACAAAACGCGGCTGGTCTACAAACCCGAAACTCAGATGAAGTACAGCAACGCCGCCATCGCCACCGTCGGTTTTGTCCTGCAGGAGACGCAAAAGCAATCGTTCCCGCGCTATTTGTGGCGCACCCTACTCGATCCTCTGGACATGAAGCACAGCAGCTTTGAGCCGAATGCGGACATCGACAAGAACCTGGCGCAGGCGGTCATGTGGACGTATCCCGGCCGCGAGTTTCCCGCGCCGACCTTCGAGTTGGGCATGGCACCGGCCGGCAGCATGTATACCAACGTCCTCGATCTGGGGCGCTTTCTCAGCGTCCTGTTTGCCGACGGCAAGGGACCGCACGGGCAAGTCATTGAGGCGAAAACACTCGAACAGATGTGGACGCCGCAATTCGTGGGGAAAGACGAGAAAGCACCAAAAGAGAGTTTCGGACTCGGTTTTTATCTCTCGGAATTGGAAGGCCGCAAGAGCATCAGTCACGGCGGAGCAATCTACGGCTTTGCCACGCAGCTGCAAGCGCTGCCCAAGGAGAAGCTTGGCGTCGTCGTGGTGATTTCGCGCGACGTGGCCAACGGCGTAGCCAATCGCATCGCCAAGGTCGCACTGCAACAGATGCTCGCCGCCAAGGAAGGCAAACCGTTGCCGGAAATCGAGGAGACGAAACCGCTGTCCGTGGAACGGGCGCGCCGCTTGGCCGGTCGCTATCAAACCGGCGACCGCTGGATCGATCTGCTGGAACGCGACGGTCATCTGTGGGCCTTGCCCGATCGCGGCGGCTACCGCCTCGAATTGAAAGCCCACGGCGAGAAACTCGTCGTCGACGACCAGATGGATCACGGTCTCACGATTGATGTTTCGGACAACAAACTCCGCATCGCCGACAAGACCTACGAGCGCGTAACGGCGACAAAGCCCAAGCCGTGTCCGGAGAAATGGCTCGGCCTGTTGGGCGAATACGGTTGGGACCACAACACGCTCGTCATCTTGGAGCGCGAGGGCAAACTGTATGCGCTCATCGAGTGGTTCTTTCTCTACCCTTTGAAGGAGTTGGGCGAGAATGAGTTCCAATTTCCCGAATACGGACTTTATCTCGGTGAAAAGTTGATTTTCACGCGCGGCGACAAAGGGCGCGCCCAGCGCGTCGAGGCGGCTAGCGTCGTCTTCGAGCGCCGCAAGATCGACGGAGAATACGGTGAGACGTTCAAAATTACACCGCTTCACCCCATCGACGAATTGCGCCGCACGGCCCTGAAGGCGACGCCGCCGCAAGAGAAGGGCGACTTCCGCAAACCGGAACTGGTCGAGTTGCTGAAAATCGATCCGTCCATCAAGCTCGACATACGCTACGCCACCACGAACAATTTCCTCTCGACGCCGCTTTACCCGTCGGCCAAGGCATTCCTGCAAAAGCCCGCCGCCGAAGCGTTGGCGCGCGTCCATAAAAAACTGGAGGAACAAGGCTATGGCCTGTTCGTGTTCGACGGCTATCGTCCCTGGTCGGTGACGAAAATGTTCTGGGACGCCACGCCGGAGAAACTGCGCGTGTTCGTGGCCGATCCCAGTCAAGGCTCGCGGCACAATCGCGGTTGCGCCGTCGATCTGACCTTATTCGACCGCAAGACCGGCAAGATCGTTCCGATGACGGGTGGATACGACGAAATGTCGGATCGCTCTTATGCGGATTATCTGGGCGGCACGTCCTTACAACGCTACCACCGCGATCTGCTCCGCCGCGCCATGCAAGAGGAAGGCTTCACCGTCTACGAGGCCGAGTGGTGGCACTTCGATTACAAGGACTGGCGCAAGTACCCGATATGGAACGAGTCCTTCGACAAGGTGAGCCGGCCACGTTAGCCGCCGGGTAAAGCCAGCACCTCGCGGACCTGGTCTTCGGACACGTCGTCGAACAGCGCCACTTCGCCGAGACGTTTGGGCAGCACGAAGCGCAAGCGTCCGGCAAGGTTTTTCTTATCGCTCCGCATGGCCGCGATGAGATCGTTCGCCGCCCAAGTCTCCGGGGCGATCGGTAAGCCGAATGTTTGCAACAACCGCCTTTGTCTCTCGGTAATATCCGCGTCTATCAACCCGCGCCGTTCGGCGAGTCGGCTGGCGCAGACCATGCCCGCCGCCACCGCTTCGCCGTGCAACCACGTCCCATAGCCGCCCACCGTCTCGAACGCATGAGCAAACGTATGACCATAATTCAGTACGACGCGCACCCCCGTCTCTTCGCGCTCGTCGCGCTCCACCACGTCGGCCTTGAGCCGGCAGCTGCGGGCGACGATTTGCCGCACGCACTCGGCATCGCGCGCCAAAATCGCCGCCGCGTGTTGTTCCAGGTAGGCGAAGAAATCGGCGTCGAGAATAACGCCGTATTTCACCACTTCCGCCAAGCCACTGCGATATTCACGATCCGGCAAGGTGTTCAAATGCGCCGTGTCGATCCACACGCCGACGGGTTGATGAAAGGCACCGATGAGATTCTTGCCGCGCGGATGATTGACGCCGACTTTGCCCCCGACGGAACTGTCCACCATCGCCAACAACGTGGTCGGAACCATGAGCAACGGCAGTCCGCGATTCCACGTCGCCGCCACGAAACCGGCCAAATCGCCGATCACTCCGCCGCCCACCGCGACGACCAGCGCGCGCCGATCCGCTCGCACCTCGGCGAGTCGATCGTACAGATACGACGCCATCGACAGCGATTTCTGGGCCTCGCCGGAAGGCAACGACACGAGTAGCGGCTCAAACCCGGCCTGGCGAAGTGATGCCGCCACAAGATCGGCAGGTTCGAGGACATGCTCATCGGTGACGACGAAGGCGAGATTGCCCTTAGTCCGCTGCCGAGCGAAAGAACCGATGGCGGTTGACTCGCCGCTGGCGATAGCGATGTCGTAGCTGCGTTCGCCGAGTTGTACGCGGATGGATTGCATGAATGACCGCCTCAGAATTGCTTCAATTACTTCAGAATCCTCCTCGTTCCCACGCTCCGGCGTGGGAACGCACGTCTTCGCCGCTCTGCGGCGCGAGACACAGGACGCGGAGCGTCCGGCCGTGAGTTCTCACGCCGGAGCGTGGGAACGAGGAGGGTTACTTCTTCCTCGCCGGCTGCTCCTCGCGCCGCGCTTCCAGAAAGGCAATAATATCCGCGAAGTCTTGCAGCGTCATACCGTCGCTCAGTCCGTTGGGCATCATCGACACCGGCGAGAATAGACGCTCCTCAATGTCCTTTTTCAGCACGCGATGCGGTTTGCCCTCGGCGTCGGCCAGGTTCACCGCGTCGCCGCTCTCGCCCTTGAATACGCCGGTCAGCGTCACGCCTTTCTTCGTCTCAATCACAATCGTCTCGTAGCCCTGGGCAATCGCTTTCGACGGTTCCAATACGGAAGTCATCAGATCCTCACGTTTGTAGCGCAAGCCGATTCCGGCGAGGTCGGGGCCGACTTGCCCACCCTGTCCGCCGACCGCGTGACACTTGATGCACGCCAAGCCCTTTACGTCCAGGAACAGTTTGCGGCCGCGCTCGGCATCGCCCTTGTTTTTGAGGGCGTGAACGCGGAACGTCTCCAAATCGAACTTCTGAGCGCCGCCTTTGAGAAAGGCATAGCGATCCGCCTCGCCGGAAACGGCGACGCTGAAATCCCATGGACCGCCGCTGTTACCGCACTGGATCAACAGGCGATTCTTGCCCTTGTCAAGATACACCGCGACCTTGTCCTGATTGTAATTCCAGCCGCGATCGCTCTGGTGATCGTGGACCTTCTTGCCGTTGAGCCAGATGGTAAGGGTATCGTCGCTGCCGCAAAGCAGCGTGGCATCGCGCGCTGTCGCCGCTTCGATCTCGGCATAGGCGTAGGCGACGACTTGTTGACTCGGTTGCAAACGAGCGGCGAGATTGACGCGGCCATACTGCTTGGCGTCGGCCTGCATCGTCTGCCATTTTACCTCTTTTTCCACTCCCTTATAGACGGAATCGAACTTTTGCTCCGTCTGCGGCGGATGCGTTTTACCGTCGCGCGGAAACGGGCCGATGACGCGCCACGAGAGAATCGGCGCGAACGAGGAAAAAACCTCTCGTAGTTCGGTCAGAGCGGCAGCGGGGATCTCGTTGCGCTTGGCCAACTGTTCGAGCGTCGGCGTCACTTCGTCGCGCAGCGCGGCGATGACGTCGCGGCTCGCCTTGCGCAGATCGGCGTTCTTCGACGCCAAGCCGGTGAGGTAGGCGGACAGAGCGCGTTTGTCCGGCATCTGAGCCAAGGCGGTGATGGCGTCGAACTGCACGGCGTTATCGGCGGTTGCCTGGATCAGCGCGGGGATCGCATCCTTCGCCTTGAGGATGCCCAGCGCTCCAATGGCAGCGGTGCGCACGCTGGGTTCCTTGTCCTTGAGCAGCGGCAAAATTAGTTCCGCTGCCTTGGCATCGCCCAG
>JAKBCS010000279.1 GCA_021807595.1 Planctomycetota bacterium
CGAGGGTAGAAGGTCTACCCTCGCTTACGCTTTCGACTCCGGCGGGATTTGCCACTGGTCTTTTATTTCGAGGGAGCCGCGCTGGAGTCCGGCGATTTCCAGAAGGACAGGCCGCCGTGGGTGTAGCGCAGGTGAAAGATGCTGCCGCCCAGCGAGCAATCGACCGAGAGACGCAAGCTGCCATCGGCGTTCGTGGCGGCGTCGATTGTATTCTCGACCATCTTGCGCAAGGTTTCGAGATTTGGATCGACGGCCGCTTCGCTGACTTCCTCCGCGCCGGCGGTCGGTTGGGCCTCTTCCGTCAGCACCAGCTCCAGCGCCGGCACCACATCGACATCCACATCGGGCAGATGCGGCACCAGTTGCGTCGTCTCTTGCTCCGGCTTGGCCACGATGCCGCGTATGGGCTGGCCGACACTTCCGCAGTAGGGACACGTCGGCGGTTCGGACGCTTCGCTGGTGTCCGAAGACGGCGACGCGGCCAGCAAGTGCATTTTGTAGATCAACGGATCGGCTTGTACGAATTCCGGATCGAGGGCGAACGCTTGCCGCGCCAACTCCGCCGCTTCGTGGTGCATGCCTTGGCTCATCAGCAAATGGCACGCCTTCATCAGACCGAGGACCATTTCTCGCTTGCCCGTCTCCGCCTCCGCCTGTGGGAGTTCTTCGGTTGAACTGCGTCCCTCCGGTGCTTCGTGCTGCTTGAGGGGCAGACCCATTTGCTCGAACAAATCCAGCCACAGCGAATTCCACCAATCGATCTCCTGCTCCTCAGCCTCGGCGGTTTCTTCGCTTCCGCAGACGGGCCGGACAATGCCCAGCGCCAGTTCTGCCTTCGTATCGACGGCACGGTCGGCGGTCGGGCTGCCAGGACACAGTTGAGCGGCGCGGTCGCAGCATTCCAACGCCTCTTCCACGTCGCCCTCGTTGGCCAACACTTCCGCCAACTCCAACAACTCGTTCGCTTCCTTCAAGCATTCGAGATTATCGAGGACGTCGTACGAGCGGCCATCGGTCGATTGGCCGGCGCGGCGCTCCACCATTCGCTCGCGCAGATAGGGGCAAGTCACGCCCTTCTCATGCGGCATCGGCAGTATTTCCACGGCAATGGTTCGAGGTTCGGATTTTTGGGGTGGCTGAGCGATGCCTGCCGAGACGGCCAACAGCCCCACGAGCGCGGCACCACAAGAGGCACACAGCGAACGACGAGTCATGAACGAATCCCTCCGTTCCGATGATTGGGCTGCTCGCCTTGGCCGCGCGGCGCGGCGGCGAGTGGCCTCGCTATACGAAACTCGTTCGCAGAAAGATAGTCAAAATTGCAACAGGGCCGACGGCTGCACGAGGTTCTCCGCCGTACTCGTTTGGAAGCGCAAATGGCGCACCGTGGCGGGGGGGACGTTCATAAAGATGCGCTCGCGGCGAATCTGATAGTCGTGAATATAGCCGCGCATGACGCGACCGACGCGGAAGAGACGGCGGCGTTCGCGGCGATCGACGAACGGCGATTTCAACTGGCGCACGAAGGTGTACTCGTAGAACGTCAGCGTGCCGCCGGGTTTGAGCAGACGGATATAGGTATCGAAGATTTCGCGTACTTGGTGGGCCGGGAGATTGTTGATCGGCAGGCCGGAGACGATGAAATCGTAGACGTTCTTGCCGTGCAAATCTTGCACGGGCGAGCGAATGATTTCGATGCGCTCGCGCCACCGGGCAAAGGCACGCTCTTGGCGAACGCGGCATTCGACGAGATCGGCGAAGTCGGGGTTGATCTCCACGGCGTCGAGGCGGTCGCCGGGGATCATGCGGCGAACGATTTCGCGCGTCACCGATCCGGTACCCGGGCCGACTTCGAGAATGCGGCAGGGCGTCCGCGCCGCCCGCAGCGGACGCACGAGGGCGCGGGCAAGGAAACGACTGCTCGGCAGGATCGCTCCCGTGGTATGGAAATGACGCCGACATTCGCGGATAAATCTTCCGCACTCCACCCAGATGAGCATCCTTGATGCCTCACGATCTAACTCGCCGCCGAGAAGTTGTTGCAGCGCGGTGCGCGACCCGATGTTCGGACGGCAGCGGTTGGTACCCCAAGAAGCATTTCAAATCGCCGGCGCTATTAACATATTCATTTTATACAACGGTGCAACGGAAAACACGAGTGACTCAGACGATTTTGGATCGACCAGCGTTGCAGGCGTTGCAATCATTGCAAGAAAACGGCGCAAGGCTCATTTCCCCCCACGCGACGCAAGCTTCGAGACGGCTTGGCCCATTGCGACCGGATGGATTCGTCCTTTCCACCCCACGGGACGGCCCAGCAACCACCTCAGCAAGCCGTACCATTGGATGAGCAGCAACACCGCGACGCCCATCGGATGCAAGATACAGCCGACCCGCGATTGTCGAAAACGCCGTAAACCCAGCAAGCGCGGCAGATACGAGAGGAAGACCGCCGACAAAATCGGCACCGTCGCCCACCCCGCCCAAGGCAATAACGGCACAAGGAGTATGGGCAGTACCTGACCGCCGAAAAGCAGTAAGGTGGTCGGCACGATGAGAGCCGGGCGCGCCAGACCCTCGACGGCATTCTTGGCCAAGCCGTTCCACAAGGTGGGCGCGGTGCGATACATCCGGCAGACGGCGATATCGGTGGCATCGCACAGATCGGTTGTCAGCCCGGCGGCACGGTAGGCGCGCGGCAGCGTGATGCCATCGTGCAGCGAGGCACGAACCGCGCCGTGTCCTCCCATGCGTTCGTAGGCGTCGCG
>JAKBCS010000164.1 GCA_021807595.1 Planctomycetota bacterium
AGCAGCCGGGTAGTGGCGAACCGGCAGCGTAAGCAGCCGGGTAGTGGCGAACCGGCAGCGTAAGCAGCCGGGTAGTGGCGAACCGGCAGCGTAAGCAGCCGGGTAGTGGCGAACCGGCAGCGTAAGCAGCCGGGTAGTGGCGAACCGGCAGCGTAAGCTGCCGGGTGGAACAACTGACCCGACGGCTCGCTGGTTCGCTGCGATCGCGGTCGAATACCGATCCGGACGCGAACGGAAACGTGTCATGACAGAACCATTACAACCCGACCGCTGTGCTCGTTCGCTTCGCGCTCTGGCGGACCCCGAGCGCTTGCGTATCATCCATTGCCTGCGCGGCGGCGAACGCAATGTCAGCGAATTGGCGGCTTTGCTCGATGCCGAGATCGTCAATGTCTCGCACCATCTCGGCGTCCTACGCCATGCCGGCCTAGTCCAAGATGAAAAGCAGGGACGCTTTGTCGTCTACCGTCTCCATCCCGACGTGTTTCACGGTTCGGAAAGGGGCGAACTCACCGAACACTTGGATTTCGGCTGCTGTCGGCTCGAACTGCCAAAGAGCAAGCCGAAGCGAGGCGGTTAGCGGTACTGTAAAGATGGTAGGTTGTTGGTTTACAGCAAGATTAGTGATCTCCTGATAGGCTATTACGGTAGTTTTCCTCTCTTCGTCCAGCCGGTGAATCATTAGGCGATGAATGTCCTCCGCCTCGCCCAAGCGATCCATCGTTTCCAAGTCGCTTTAGCCAACATCGGCTGGGAGGTCCACGCCGAGGTGACAGCGTGAGCCGCTGTCCGTCCAGCGCGGTGTGCTTTTTTTTCCGAGCGAGCCGAATTCTCTTGCTCAAAGCATTGCAACATGCGATGATTAAGGGGATCTTTCATCTCGAAATGAATGTGTGGCGAAGCAACGGGAGGGATTGTCATGGGTATCCCTGAGCGTCGATGGGTGGCGATCGCATTAAGTGGTTTGGCTCTGTTGGGGCCGATGAGCGCGAAGGGACAAGCACAGTTTCGTCCTCCGTTCGTCAATCCCGCGTTGGCCATGAACCCCTACATCAACCCCTTGGCTGCGCAGAGCATGTTCATGGGACAGGCGATGCAGGCGCGCTCGGCGTTGGCCGTGGCGGGGTTTCGTCATCCGATGGCGGCGCTGGCAGGTTCCGGCTTTGGATTTAATCTCGGCGCGCGCTACGGCTCCATGATTGGACTCAACTATGGGGCGAACATGATGTCCCCCTACTCGCAACTGGGCTATGCGTCGTTAATGAATAACGGCTACGGCGGCATGGGCGGACTCGGAGGAGGAATGGGCCTCGGAGCGGGAACGGGACTCTATGGCACGGCACTGAACAGCGCCGCCTCCGGACTCGGCTTCGGCTATGGGTACGGCATGATGAACACGCAATGGATGATGAACCCTTATCAAGGCTATCTCCAAGGTGCGGCCGATATGACGCGAGCCAACGCCGAGTATTATCGAACGATCCAACAAGCCAAATTGTCGCGCGAAGAGGCGAGGCGTTCCTACCTCCAGACGCGCCGCGCCACGATAGAGGAAGCCGACTGGGAACGCGAACAGATGCCCGACCCGGAAAAAATACGCCAACAAGCTCTCGAGCGCGAACTGACGCACGCGCGGGTTCGTCCACCCCTGACCGACATCTGGACGGCACGTTCCCTCAACGCCTTGTTGCGCAATTCCATCGCGATCCAGTCCGAAGGGGTCAAAGCGCCTACCGTCCCGCTGAACGAAGACATCGTCAAGCACATCAACGTGACGGCCAGCACCGCGCACGGCAACGTCGGTCTACTTAAAAACAACGGCGGCGATCTGGAATGGCCCGAACCGTTGAACCGAAGCATCTTCAAGGACGACCGCGAAAAGATCGATCGCCTGATGCGCTCGACCTATACGACCTTGAAATCGAACAACCCCCCTCGGGATGCCACGGTCTCCGATCTGCAGGATGCCTACGAGAGGATGTGGGACACGCTCAAGGGGCACCTCAAGGACAAGGATTTCTCCTCGGACGATTACCTCGAGGCCAAACGCTACTTGGAGGATATTAAGGAGACGCTGAAGGCGCTGAAGGATCCCAGCGTGAAGAATCACTTCAACGAAAACTGGGAGCCAAAAGCAAAGAACGTGGCCGAACTGGTGTTGTTCATGCGCGAAAAGGGGCTTCAGTTCGCCCCGGCCACCGAACACGATCTGCCGGCCTATGTGTCCTTGTACAACGCCTTGGTTGCCTTCGACGCCGGTTTGCCTCGACTCGCCAGCGGCAGCAGCGGGTTGGACAAATAGTCAAAAGCGACACACAAACCGACGTTGCCGCGCGATTCGTTCGCTCGGCAGCGTCAGTTCGCGTTTCATCCAGACCTCGCGCAAAGTTCTACCGTTCGGCCTCCCAGATGAAATCTCGACGAGGGATGGTCGAATAAGTGTCTGTCGGCGATGGATCTCTCCACGTCGAGTGCTGATACGTTAAGGTAACGAATGACTCCAGTGCATTCCTTGGATACCCCCTTAACCCACAAGGGCAGCGTTCCTTTGGACGTGCGCGTGCGGTCCTTGCGTCTCGAGGACAAGCCCGCCTCGCGGCCGCGCGCCGCCGTCATTCCGTGGGCGCTGTGCGTCATACTCCTGTTGACGACGGTGGCGTTCGGCTATCGGGCCTATCGTGTTGGCTCCACGATGCCGATTGCAAGTAGCGACGGTTCAACCGAATCGACGCTGCCTGTTACCGAACCGACGCCAACCCCTTCGGCCCCAACCGCGGCCGGCGAAGTGGTACTGCAATCGAAGGGTTACGTCGTTTCCGCCCATCAGGTAAAGCTCGGAGCCAAAGTCGGTGGCACGATTGCCAAGCTGAGCGAACGTCTGGAGGAAGGCCAGTTCTTCAAGGCGGGCGAGGCACTGGCGTGGTTGGAGACGGATGAATACGAAGCGGAATATCAGCACGCCGTCTCCGCTCGCGAGTCGGCCAAGCAGCGCTACGAAGAGTTAGAACACGGCAACCGCCCGCAAGAGATTCAGGCATCGCTCAACGAATTGAAGGAAGCCGAGGCCAACCTCGAACAGTTGGAGCGCGACTTGCGCCGCAGTCAGCAATTAATCGGCACTTCGGCGTTGACGGTCAAGGATTTCGAGCAGGCCCGCTTCTCGCGCGATGCCATGAAGCGGCGCGTAATGCGGCTGAGTTTCGTCCACGATCTGATGGAGAGCGGCGCGCGGAAGGAGAAGCGCGACGCGGCCAAGGCCGATTGGAAAGCGGCCGAGGCAGACGCGGCCAAAGCGAAATGGCGCTTGGACAACTGCACGGTGCGAGCGCCGTTCGACGGCCACCTCTTGTCCAAAAATGTCGAGGTCGGAAGCGTGGTCTCCACGCCAACGATTCTCGGCGAGTTTGCCAATCTCGGTGCTTTAGAGATTGAGGTTTCCGTGCAGGAACGCGACATCGCCCGCCTTGAGGTGGGACAGAAATGCCGAGTCGTTCCGGAGGCGTTTCAAAATCACGAGCCGTTCCGCAAGCTGCATCCGCGCGGCTATCAAGGCCGCGTCGCCCGGTTGATGCCGCTGGCCGACCGCTCCAAGGGCGCAGTCAACGTCCGCGTAGTTGTCGAAGAGATACCTACGAATGAGATCGGCAAAATCTTTCGACCGGAGATGAGCGCGCTCGTGTCGTTCCTTCGATAATACCCTTCTTCTCTCGACACGATAACGCGAACCGCTCCTGGTCCCTTTTCACTCGCGTTAGGTGGAAAGATTATAAACAACCTACGGATAGATCATGGGACCGATCGTCGAAGTCGGCAATTTGCACAAGTTTTTTCGCCGAGGCAGCGAGCAGATCGACGTACTCAAAGGGTTGAACCTGGAAGTGCCGGAGGGAGAGTTCCTGGCTTTGATGGGGCCAAGCGGTTCGGGCAAGACGACGCTGTTGAACCTCATCGCCGGTCTGGACACGCCAAGCCGAGGCACGATCCGCGTCGGCGATCAACTCATCAGCACGATGGGCGAGGGCAAGCTCGCCGCTTGGCGCACGCGGCACGTTGGCTTCGTCTTTCAGTTCTACCATTTGCTGCCGGTGTTGACCGCCTATGAGAACGTCGAACTGCCGCTCTTGTTGCTGCCGCTGTCGGCGGCGCAACGCAAGCAACAGGTGACGACTGCGCTGGAGCTTGTGGGATTGACCGATCGCATGAGACATCGCCCCGGCCAATTGTCCGGCGGACAGCAACAGCGCGTCGGCATCGCCCGCGCCATCGTCACCGATCCGACCATTCTTGTCGCCGACGAACCGACCGGCGATCTCGACGCGCACTCGGCGGAAGACATTCTCAACCTGTTGGTAGCCTTGCAGAAGAGCCTCCAAAAGACGATTGTGATGGTGACGCACGATCCGCGCGCCGCCGCGCGAGCCGCCCGCATTCTGCATCTCGACAAGGGACGACTTGTCCGCGAGACCGGGCCGGACTCGGCCGAATCGCTGTTTCAGCGCGCCGTTCAACCCGATTAACGGAGAATCGAGACGCATTATGTTCGAGTCGACCTTGCGCTCGCTCGACGAGCGCATCATGGCTTTCCTCGACAGCCCGTGGAACGTCGTGCTTGCCGCCCTGGGGCTGTTCGCGCTCGTCCTCCTGTATGCTTGGGCACCCTACGTTCGTTTGGTTGTCAAAAGCATGAGGCGAAACCCCTTGCGGACTTTGTTGACCGGATCGGCCACATTCCTACTCGTAATGGTCATCACCATGATCTGGAGCGTCCTCTGGCTGCTCGATCTGGTGACGGCGGAGCGCAGCAGAGATTTCAAAGCGATCGTCACCGAACGCTGGCAGATTCCGAGTCAAATGCCGTTCTCTTACGAACGCATTCTGGAAGACGGCGGAGCGACGCGGCGCGGCGATGTCAAACCTCAAAATGTGATGAGTTGGCAATTCTACGGCGGCACCCTCGACCCCAAAAAGAGCCGCGAAAACCTCGTCTTCTTCTTCGCGCTCGATCCGGCCAAGGTGCTGACAATGATGGACGAATTTCGCGATCTCAACGAAGACGAACATCTCGAAATGCAAAAAATGGTGCGGGCCGTGCAAGAAGACAAACGCCGCATTGTGTTGGGACGAGACTGCTTGAAGCGCATCAACAAACGCGTCGGCGAACGCATCTCGCTTTTCAGCATCAACTATCAGGGCATCGACCTGGACGATTGCGAAATTATCGGCACGCTGCCGGAGGGACGACTGACGCTGTTCGGCCTCATGCACCGCGACCGGCTCAACAACGCGCTCGATGCCTACGAACGCAAAAACGGTTCTCCGCATCCGTTGGCCAAGAAGTCTCTGAATCTCGTTTGGCTGCAAATCCCCGACACCGAGACCTATGGCAAATTGGCCGAGCAAATCGCCAATTCGCCGTCGTTCGCCGATCCCGCCGTCAAGGTGGAGACGGCTTCTTCGGGCATTTCGTCCTTTTTGGACGCTTATCGAGACATGCTCTGGGGCGTTCGTTGGCTGCTGGTTCCCGCGATTCTGGCTACGCTTTCCATGGTCATCGCCACCGCTATCAGCATCAGCGTGCGCGAACGGCGCATCGAAATGGCGGTCCTGAAGGTACTCGGCTTCGGGCCGACGCGCATCCTGTTCATGGTCTTGGCCGAGGCGGCGTTCATCGGTCTGGTGTCCGGCGCGCTCAGCGCCGGCGGCGCGTACTTGTACATCAACAAGGCGATGGGCGGATTGCGATTGCCGATTGCCTTCTTTCCGCCCTTCCGTATCCCCCTGGAAGCGCTGTGGTGGGGACCGACCCTGGGCATCCTTACCGCTCTGGTCGGCAGCATCTTTCCCGCGTGGTCGGCGCGCTCCGTCCGCGTCTCTCAGGTGTTCTCGAAACTGGCATAACGGACCAGACCCCTTAAGGATCGTCGTACTTCATGGATATACTCGCCAAAATCCTGATCTATCTGGTCGGCGGCGCGTTCGTTTTGTTCGCCGCCGTCGCCGCCCTGATCTTGGTGTTGGGCCTGCTCCTCGCCCTGGTGTTTATCCTGCAATTATTCGGCCTGTTGCGACGCGTGCCCTTCAACTACAACCTGCGCAACCTCTTCGTGCGCTGGCCGACCACGCTGCTGACGGCCCTGGCTTTCACGATGGTCGTTTCCCTCTTGATCGTGATGCTGGCTTTCGTCAACGGTTTGTTCGTTCTCACCCGATCGAGCGGACAACCCGCCAATGTTCTGGTACTGTCCGAGGGGGCCACCGAGGAATCGGTAAGCAGTCTCGGCTTCGGCGACATCACCGCACTCAACCAACATCCCGCAGTCGCCAAGGACGAAAACGGCAAGCCCCTGATCAGTTGGGAGGTTTATCTCGTCGTCAATCAGCCGATCGACCGTCCCAAGCCGGGCGGCCAGAAGCGCCGCTTTCTCCAGGTGCGAGGGCTTATGGAACCGGAGCAAACGGGCCGGGTTCACCGTATCGGCCTCTATCCGGGAGGCTCATGGTTCACACAAGCCGGCGTCCAAGCGATCCCCGGCAAAGCGGACGAGCAGGCCATTCAAGTGGTCCTGGGCGAGGGGATCGCGCGCACCCTCGGACAAGACAAGGATAAACCGTCTCTTCAAGTAGACGATGTGTTTCAGATGGCCGAGCGATCCTGGATTGTGACCGGCATTCTGCAATCGAGCGGTTCGACGTTCGATTCGGAGATCTGGGCCAAACAACAGATCGTCGGCGAGAAGTTCGGCAAAGCGAGCTATTCGACGGTGGTGATGCGCACCACCGACGCCCAAACGGCGAAGCAAACCGCCGAAGATTTATCGGCCACGTTCAAGCCGGCGGTGGCGGCGCAGGTGGAGACGGAGTATTACGAACGGCTCAACACCACGAACTTGCAATTCTTCTACGCCGCCGTGGTCGTCGCCTCCTTCATGGCCCTGGGCGGAGTGTTCGGCATTATGAACACGATGTTCGCCGCCATTAGCCAGAGGCAAAAGGACATCGGCGTGCTGCGTATTTTGGGATATTCGAGGTGGCAAATTCTCGAATCGTTCTTTCTGGAATCGATCGCGTTGGCGCTGCTCGGCGGAGCGATGGGTTGCGCCTTGGGCATGGCGGCGAATGGCTGGAGCGCGTCGAGCATCATCAGTAGCGGTCAAGGCGGAGGCCGCAGCGTGGTGTTCAAGCTCCTCGTGGACGGTAAGATTTTGCTGGGAGGTCTGATCTTTTCGCTCGTCATGGGCAATATCGGAGGTTTACTGCCTGCTTTATCCGCTATGCGCGTCCGACCCTTGGAGTCGCTCCGCTAACGACTTCCCGTCTTTCGGTTCGGGAATGTCCGAGATGACACCGCCATGTGTCGTGTGCCGATGGACTCCCTCGCCCAGAAGCTGGAGTGCTTCGAGCGCTCGACTTGCCGAGCTATCGGGCGGCAGCAGACGGCCTCCGGTGATGTAGATGCGCTGGCGTCGACTCTGCTCGGATTGCGGCGCGACTTCATACCAGACCGGCAGAATGGACGCGCCCCGTTGGCGCGCTAAATCGAATATCCAACGATCGATTCCCTTCGATTCATTCGGAGACAGGGCAACGACATTGCCGCGCGACAACCAATCGGCAATCTTCCGACGATCCGCTTCTTCGTCTTTCGCGGCCTGGACAAAATGAACGCTGCGGTCGGCGGCGCTGAGGACGTGAGTACGCGCCTCAACGCCTTGCGCGTTGGTGACGATCAGGATCGGTCCCGCGTCCGGCAGATGGTTCATCCCCTCAACTTCCAGTCGATAGCGGCGTTGTGTTTTCAGCCAGATGGCCGTGCGCAGGAAGAGATCGGGCATCCGTCGCCACAACAGCAGCAGCGTTAACAGGGTCAACGACGACGCGCCGAGGAACAGCAACATGGGCAAACCCGATTCGTCGTAAAAGGGCTTCGGCTCCTGATCGGCCCGCCGCACACGATGATAGGTAACGTCCTTGAGGCGATAACGACGATCGGCCACGCGATCGCCGACATTCAATCCGCGACCGAAAACGTCGATCAATTCCGGCTGTACGTCGATCTCGCGCGTGCGGCCATTCTTCGACCTGGCCTTTATGACTTGCTGTCCCCGATCCGTTACTACGACGAGTCGAATCGGCTTGCCTTCTTCGTATTCGGGTTCTTCGACCAGTTGTCCGACGATCTCCGAAGTGGGTTCGATGGTCGGCGTGATTCCCGATAAATGGGCCGCGCCAACGAGCAGATAAAACAATACCGACGAGACGATGGCTCCCGTCACATTGATGAAGTTACTGGTTGCGATGGCGTCGCCTTTACTCGTCTTGGGCGCGCGGTGCTGCAACAGCGTGAACAGCGGCACAATGTAAAAGCCGGTGAAAAAGCCAATGGAAGTGATACAGGCGACGAGCGCTCCGGTGAAATCGAGCAGCGTGGCGGCGACGGCGGTGGCCAGGATCATGCCCAGCGCGCCGATGGGAACCATGCCCAGCTCGACCTTTCCCCCGGACAGAAAGCCGACCAACGGACTCCCCAATCCGATTCCCAGCGCCACCATGCCGACGACTCCACTGGTAGTGGCTTCATCCCAAGGCGGCACGCGCGTCTGTCCGTGCATGTACATGGTCGAGCGCATGAAGGCGACGATAAAGGTGAAGAAGGCGATGCCGACGACCGCCAACGCCAACGGCCGCGAGCGCAGCAGCCCGCGAATGCTCTGCCATAGGGGACCGTAGACATATTTGGGAAAAGGCCGTTCCGCGTTGGCCGCCGGCATGGGTTGCATCATCAAGCTGGCTAAGGCACCGACGACCGCCAAGGCCACCAGAATAAGTCCGATGTAATACTCTTGACCGCGAAACACCTTCGACAGCACTCCGCCCATCACGGTGCCGAGAATGACGGCCAAAAACGAGAGCGATTCCAAGACGCCGTTGCCGCGCGACAACATGCGCGCGGTCAATATCTCCGGCATGGCTCCGTATTTGGCCGGCACGAAAAAGGCGCTGTGCGTCCCCATCAGAAACACGGTGGACAACACCAAGTAAGGCCCCAGGGCCGCGCCGTTCGCGCCCAGCCAAAAGCCGAGCAAAGCGACGAGTGTGATGGCGACCTCGGCGAACTTCCAAAGAATCAGCGAGCGCCATTTGCTATAGCGGTCGGCAAAGTAGCCGGCCAAGGTGCAGAAGAGCGCCCACGGAGCGTAGAAGAGAATCGGCATGAGCGAGATGGCGGCGTCCTTGCTCATGGCGTTGGTGTTGATGGCGAAGAACATCGACGAGGCGTGGATCGCTTGATCGTTGAAGGCAGCGAGAAACTGGGCCACGAGAAGACCCAAAAAGGTACGCGAACGGAGGTTGTCGGCAGGCTGAAACGCGGTCATGAACGTCCCTGATTCGAGAGAACGGTACCTATCCGCCGCGGCTTCTTCGTCGAGGCGGCGGCGCGGGCGAAATAGATAATATACCACATCCCATTCTTCCGGCGAGCTTGCGAGCGACGAGGCTTTTTTCTTAGGTTTGGCTCCCCCCTGCGCCGATGAGAGAGAACATAGGATGAATTGAAGGCTTCCCGTAGCAAAAGGAACCTCCATGTCCACGTCCGCTCTCGCAGTTTCGTCCGCTTCTGCTCGACCCATTTATACCGACGAATGGCGCGTACAGTTGCGAGACTTCTATTCTGGACGCGATCGCGAACACTATTGGGCATTCGATTTCGCCAAAGCCTGGGCCAAGTTCGAACGCGGCGTGAATCAAGAGTTGGACATGGCCAACCTCGTCGGTCATTGGATGGATCTCAAGAACGCGCGGGTACTCGTGATCGGCAGCTATCTCGGCTCGGAGGCCATTGCCTATGCCTTGCGCGGCGCGGAAGTCGTCGGCATCGATCTCGACGAGCGCGCCTTGGTGCTGTCGAAGAAGCTCGCCGAGGAATACGGCGTGCGCCTGACGCTGTTGTCCGCCGACGCCTCGCGCACCGGCTTCCCCGATGGCTCGTTCGACTACATCAGCTGCGCTCAAGTGTTGGAGCATCTACCGCCGGAAATGCAGCCGCGCCTGCTCGCCGAGATCTGGCGCGTGTGCAAACCGGGCGGCCTGTTTTGGCTCGACACGCCCAATCATTGGGCGTTCCGCGATCATCACGATACCGGCCTGCCTTTGATCCATTGGCTGCCGCGCGCCCTCAAAGTGCCCTTGGCCCGTGCCTTGGGGCGAGCCGTGCCGGACCACGAACCCGCCTTCGGCAGCGAGGCCGTCTATCTGCACTATTACCTGAGCTACTTTAGTCTCAACCGCATACTCTCCAGCATGGGACGCTTCGAGATCCTTTCGCGCTACCGGGGCTATGCCGACATCGGCCATTACCGCGAAGTACGTCAAAAGCAAGGGCGCGCCAAGGGGACGCTATTCCCCATCAAGGCCGCCGCATTGCAAAACGTGATGCGCGTATGGAACTTCAACTGGTTTTCGGGCATTCGATTGATGGTTCGCAAACTACCTGCGTGATAGTCGCACCATAAGGATATGCAACCTTGGAGATGGACGATCTGCGACACTGTCGCCGCGCACCTTTCGGTCGTTGGAATACTTGGACTCGACTCGCCGCCGCACTGTGGACGATCCTGGTCGTCGCCGTCTGCGTACGCGGTATGGTTCAGCCCACCTCACATAATCTATACCCCACCTACGCGCGCGCCGGCGCGGAGTGGCTGTCGCGCGGCGTCGTCTATCGCGATTCGTGGCGAGCGCCGTTCGATCAGTACCGCTACAGTCCTTTGGTGTCGGCGATGCTTTCGCCCTTCAGCCTCTTGCCATCGTGGCTGGGCGGGCTGCTGTGGCGATTGCTAAATGCCGGTGTCTTTCTCGCAGCTTTCGCGTGGTGGCTGCGTGATGCCGCTCCATCTCGAATCGACGTACAGTCAAAAGCTATCTTGTTTATCCTTATTATGCCCCTCGCTCTCGGTAGTTTGAACAACGGGCAGCCGAACCCCTTGGTGATCGGACTTCTGCTTGCCGCTCTCGCGGCCATCGGGCGTCGGCGATGGACTCTGTCGGCGTTCTGCGTCGGCTTGAGTTGCGTTCTCAAGGTTTATCCCATTGCACTGGGTTTGTTGTTATCGGTCGTCTATCCGAGTCGCTTCGGACTTCGGTTATTGTTCGCTTCGACCGTTCTCGCCCTCTTGCCCTTCGCGCTGCAACAACCGGACTATGTCGCGGATCAATACGTCCATTGGTTCGAGAGATTGGGACACAACGATCGGATGACTTGGCCGCCGGAAGCGAGCTACCGCGATCTCTGGTTGCTGATCCGCGTCGCTCGTGTACCCCTCGACTCAAAAATGTATCTGGGAATTCAACTGCTGAGCGCCGCCGGTTGTGCCGTCTTGTGCGCGATGGCTCGCCTCCGCGAATTGCCGAAGCAAAAACTACTCCTGCATGTCTTGGCGTTGGGAACGTGCTGGATGATGCTTTGCGGGCCAGCGACCGAATCGTGTACATTTATCGTACTTGCGCCTTCGTTAGCCTGGGCGGTGTTGTGCGCGCCGCGCGGAGTCGCGCGGTTCCTCGCCCGGTTGGCGTTCGGCCTGTTTCTGGTGGGAGTGTTGGCGGGTCTATTGCCACGCACCACGCGCCTGCACGCCCTGGGCATGCAACCGCTCGGCACGCTTTTGTTGTCCCTCACCTACGTCCTTCCCTTCGTCCGCCTGTCCAGAACCAACGATTTAATGGTGAAGTGCGACTCGTCTCGTCGCGCCGCATAATACAAGCGTTGGGATTCCCCTTCGCCTGTGCCGACTTCGCCCATCACCAACGCGGCGGCGCAGCGCATGTCCAATGGATGATCGGCGTGCAGCAAACGCAGAATCTTCTTGGTCGTCTCCGCCATAACTTCCCCGTAGTTCTCAGAGTTGCTGGGGTGAATTTGGAGCTGATTCTATGGGCAATCGCGGAGTCTTTCGCTTACAAGGTGGCTTTGCAGGCTCCGCAAATCGTCGTACAATCTCATGCAGAGTCCGGTAGCCATCATCGGAGTCGGCCATGATCGAGTCGATTGAATTTACCAATTTCAAGGCACTGAGCCATACCACGCTACCATTGTCGCCGTTCACCTTGCTCCTGGGGCCGAATGGTTCCGGCAAGACATCG
>JAKBCS010000280.1 GCA_021807595.1 Planctomycetota bacterium
TGCTCCAGCCATTCGAGGTGGTCGAGATCGAAGGCGGCGGCGTGTTCGGGAAAGAACAGCCGCAGAAAGTCGGGGAAGAATTCACGCAACAGCGTCTTAAAGCGTTGATCGTGTTCGGCCATGACGAGGATTCTCCCTTGCGGTCAGTCATGGAGCGGTCGGCGTTTCGTTTATCCGCACCGCCTCGCCCTCGACGACATCGGCGGCGTGGGCGAATTGGATGGCCTCATCGGTGCTGGCCGGATCGACTTCACGGCAACTCGCCGTCAATCGTTCGCTCAGATCGCGCAAGTCGGCTTGCCATTCTTCCGGTGTCGTCTCCTTCGGACACACTTGAGCGAACTCGCCGCACAGCAAGATCAGACGCAGCAGATGGCGAAAGACGATGCCCTCTTGTTTGACCAGATCGCGCGTCTGCACGAACAGATTGAAATTGCCGTTGAAACGCAGCAACTCGCCGGCCGACCACACGGATTGCGTCGAGACATCGCCCACATTCGGATGTGTGGCGTCAAAAAGCAGTTGTAGTTTCTCGGCCAATGTCGGCGGTCGTTCCTCTTCTTCCTCGTCGTCTTCTTCCTCGTCCTCGCTTTTCGGAACCGGGGCGAGGATGAGTCCACGACGGATCAATTCGGGATCGAGGCGTTCCATCGCAAGAGGACCCGGAGGCAGTTGATCCGGTCGCGGCACGCGCAGATAACGCAGCAAGGGACGTGGCACTTCCAGCGCGCTCTCCAGCGCTTGAATGCGTTCGTTGCGGTCGGCGATGCCGAGTTGATCGAGCAGGAACGCGCCGTAAAGCGGATGAATGCTACGAAAGACGAGCAGCGTATCGAGCGCAGGCGTCGGCACCGCGCGGACGATCTGATAATCCGGCGGCATCTCCAGAGGCGAGCCGGAGGCGTCCATTGCTCCCCCCTCACCCTTGCCCTCTCCCCCCTTGGGGGGAGAGGGTAGGGTCTCACCCTTGCCCTCTCCCCCCTTGGGGGGAGAGGGTAGGGTGAGGGGGGGATCGAGCGTTACGAAACCGCGTTCGGCCAGCGTCAACAACATGCGGTCGAGCGCCTTCTCGCTGGCCCTGATGCGGGCTTCATCCATGAGGCGTTTGCGCAGCACCGTTCGCACGCGCGACACCTCCGGCGACAGTTTCAGCAGATAGGCGAGCAGCCGCCACGGCATCGGACCTTTGCTGTACAGTTTGCCCGGCGGCGCGGCTTGCAATTGCTGAAACTGCGGTTCGCTCCAATAGGCGGCGTTCTCGCGGCGCGAGGGCTTCTTCTTTTTGAGAGCCTTTTTAGCCTTTAATAGTCCCGGATCGCGTGTCGTCTCGGGAATGGCGTCGTACTTCTCTTTCCAGCGCAGAATGCGCACGTCGTCTTCGTGAGCCAAAGCGAAGACAAAGCCGCGATCGTCGAACTGCGGCCTTCCGGCGCGGCCAAAAATCTGATGCGCCGTGCTGGCATCGATCAATTTTTCTTTGCCGAACGGTCCCTTGACGAGCGAAGTGAGTACCACCGAACGCGCCGGGAGATTGATGCCTGCCGCCAACGTCTCGGTACAGACGGCGACGGAGAGGAGTTTTTTCTCGAACAGATCCTCAATCACTCGGCGATACTTCGGCAACAGTCCGGCATGATGCACGCCGACGCTGCGCCGCAGCATCTGTTTCAGCTTAGGTCCGACGCCCTTGGTCCAATCGAGTTTGTCCACTTCGTCGTTGAGGCGGGCGCGTGTTCCGGGCGCGAACAAATCCAAACCCTTGAGCATCTCGGCCACGCTCCAGCATTCATCGCGGTTGAAGCAGAAAACCAGTGCCGGCGTGGTGCGATTTTCGCCTTCGCCCTTGGCCATGTGAACCAGTTGATCGCCGAGAAACTCATCGGCTATCCAACGAAAGGTCAATGGCACTTTGCGTTCCTTACCCTCGACCAACTCCAATTTGCGCTGGTGGCATCGTCCGAGCCAGCTGAGAAACTCGCCGGCATTCCCAACCGTTGCGGACAGTAAAAGGAGACGAATGTGTTTGGGCAACAGGGCGAGAGCCAACTCCCAGACGATGCCGCGCTGCGGATCGGCGAAATTATGAAACTCGTCCATCACCACCGCCGAAACCTGCGTGAAGTCGAACGCTTCCTCTCCGAGCGGCACATCGTCGGGTAGATCGGGTTCGCGGTGGGCATGCAGCAGACGATTGAGCAAAATCTCGGCCACGACCACGAGAATGCGGGCGGTCGGATTGACGCGCCGATTGCCGGTGACGAGACCGACATCTTCCGCTTTGAACCCCCAGCGCTCGGCGGACGCCTGCATCTCTTGGAATTTCTGCTCCGTTAAGGCGATTAGAGGAGTCGTATAATAGGCAACTGTGCCGGTATGCAGTGCCTCGAAAAGCGCGGCCTGAGCGATGAGCGTTTTGCCGGTGCCGGTTGGCGCGCAGACGAGGACGCCCTGCTCGGCGGTGAACCAAGCGAGCAAGGCGTCTTCTTGCACCGGATACGGCGCGTAGGGCAGTTGTGCGAGGTAGCGCTCGGCCAATTCGTCGCGCGTCGGCGTGTCGACAGTCATTCGGCTACGTCCTTTTCCATCTCGAACGATTCGAGGTCATCGTAACCGCGTCTCGCGACAGCCAGCCCTCGGTGAGCGCGTCGACACCCCATGAAAATTATCTATAATCGACATAGATATTATCCGTATAAAAACTAATAGGCAGACCAAAACGATATTCTGTGTATACATATCCTTAAGGTAAACTGCTTGACGCCGTCGCC
>JAKBCS010000165.1 GCA_021807595.1 Planctomycetota bacterium
AAGAACTCGCGCCGTCTGCGCGGCCATCGTCAACCCTATACCAATGTGCGCATTCGACACATTCTGCTTCCCGGTCAAGAACCGCCTATCGCACCACCACCCGCACCACCGACCGCTCCACCGTCCGAGACACCAAGTCCCACGCCTCCTGTCTAGCAAAGCGGTGCTTTTCTCGTGGAAGAGAGCGGCGAGAGTCGTTTCTCACCATCGCATTCTCCCCTCTCCCGTGTTTAGGGAAGAGGGGGAGCGGCGTTGTATTCCTTATTCAGACGGCTTTTCGGCGGCCAAGAGATAGCCGTAGGTGCGGAGACAACCGAGCCAAGCGGGAGCCGTCACGAGACCATCGGGCCGGATGCTGATGGGCTTAGCCTCGAGTAATTGAAAACCGGTCTCGGTCAATAGTCGAATCGCTTCGCGGCGGCCAAACAAGTGCAGCGTCAACCCAGCAATGCCTTGATGGACGGGCATGATTCGATCGCCGCTCTCGCGGCCAAGCCAAGCTCGCAGTATGTCCCGCCACAGCCAAGCCCGACCGGGACCGTTCCAAACATTGAACCAGCGATTGTGGACATGCAGGATGAAACGACCGCCGGGTCTCAATACGCGATAGACATGCTCCAGAACCCGGCGACGATGCGCCGCGCCCAACACCATGCCCAACGTACTAAAGAGACAAGCGCAGGCGTCGAATACATCGTCGCTCAGACATTCCAACTGCGCGATATTCGCCCGCAGGAGATGCACGGAGAGGTTCTCAGATCGGGCCTTCTCGGCGGCCACTCCCAGCATTTCCGCCGAGAGATCGACACCGAGCGACCACCAGCCGTTTCGCGCCATGTCCACGAGCAGGCGTCCGGTGCCGCAGCCGAGATCGAGCAATTTACCCTTTTGCGTACAATAGCGTTGGACGAAATCCCGATCGAGATGGAAGAGAGGCGAATCGGCGAGCGAGGCATCGTAGCCTCGCGCGATGGCCGGATCGTGTAGATAGTCCCATAGTCCGCGATTGACGCCGGGTGGGAGTTGCCAATCGGCGAGTGGCGGTTTCTGCATCGGGGTTGCTCCAACGCGCGCTCTGCGAGATTCACTTCGATCTCGCCTCTCGCCGCATTTTTTTTTGGTAGGATTATTGCACACTGTTGGCGAGGTTCTTTTTCCCCTCTTGAAAGCGCGGGAGGATGTTCGATGGCTACGCGCATTTCGTGTCCGAGTTGTACTCGACTGTTGCTGCTGCCTGCCGACTGCACAGCCGAGGTATTGACCTGTCCGCAATGCCGAGCTGAGATTCCCAATCCACAAGGGACAAACACACCCAGTCCCGTGCAGGTCGAACTGCCTCCGGCGCGCGAGGTCGGCTCTCTCCCGCCGTCGATTCCCTCGTCGATCTTGCCCGATTTCCGCAACGACGATGAGGAATTCCGCGACAGTCGCGGCGCTATAAGCAAATGGACCGTGACCCTCTCCGTCTGCGGTGGTTTGGGGATCAGCTATGCGTTGTTTGGCAGTTTCGTCGCGCTAGGCGAGGGAGAACTCTGGCCCCTGCTTGTCGTAGCAAGCATGCTGATGGTATTTGTCCTCTTTAGCACTGTCGCCGTATTCCGGCGTCATCCGAACGACACGATGGGAACCCTTATCGGCCGGATCATCCTCGGTACGTTATCGACGATCGGACTAGGTGTCAGCGTGGTGGTTATTCTCGGCTTGGCAGTCTTCATCGTGTTGTTCGTCGTCTGCTTGGCAAACGGGGCTAAGTGTTGAGTCGAGGAAAACTCGGTAGATGAGGTCCAATATCGCGCTCCACTGCGCGTCGCGGCTAATTCAGTTTTAAGATAGCATCGACGACCCAGCAACCGCGCACATGGTCCACGCGATTTCGACAGTGAGACAACAGTGCCGCATCGTGGCAGCCAGCTTCCTCCAAAGCGTCGGCGAGAATCGGCAGATTGCGGAAACAGCGTTTGCGATAGATGATCCGAGCCATGCGTGGAACGAGGCCTTGCTTCCACGCCAGCCAGCTTGGATCGATGTCAACCGAGCGAAACGGGCTGCCGAAGATCTCGCGCAGCAACTCGACGGCGTCGAGCGCGGCCAAGGGGCGAATGGTCTCCATCTTCGGGGGGGCGTCGTATTCCTTGCTGGCTTCGAGGGTGCGCGCGGAGGTCCGGACAGCACGGGTGGCACTGATCACGTCCGTAGGTTCGCGGATGTCTCGGGGTCGAATAAGGATCGGCCCGTCTTCCGGGAGAAGTGCTTCAATAGCCTGGATCACACGGACACATGCCTTCGATAACTTTACCTTGCGTCGCGCTTTGGCAAGCAGGTCGGACGAGACACGGCCATCGGCGAATTGCTCCACGGCTTTGACGGCCATACGCAAACGATCGTCGTTCAACGATGGCCAAATGCGGCGGACGCAGGCGCAGGCGAATAGCCGCTTTTTTCGCAGAGTGGCCCGTTCGCCGAGGAAGACCAGCATCTCCTCGGGAGAAATGCAATCCAACCACTCCGTCTCGGTCATACGACGCCACCCCGAACTCGCGGCGAGTTTCTTCAGAGAATATATTTTACAGAGCCGGAAGCGTCAGCGAGAGGAGCGAATGCCCCTCTCCAGCACCTCGGCACTCGCTGGTCGATCTAGAGAGGCAGCTTTCCGAATTGCATACAACGAACGATCTCGGTTAGCCGCGACGCGCAGCGGAGCGCGTTGTACTTCGCTCCTCTGCGCGTCGCGGCTAACCGAGATGTACGCAATTCGCAAGACAACCGCTCTAGCGCGGCAGATACACTTCGATCTTGGCGGATTGCTTCAACCCGTGCAGGGTTACTTGCTGCATCTCCTCGATGCACATTTGTCGAACGATTCCTCGGAGTTGATTGAAGTCGGACGGTTCGCCCGGTTTACGTTCGAGGATTTTCAGAAGGTGAAGCCCCAATTCGGTCTCGACCACATCGCTGATCTGCCCCGGTTGGAGGGTGAACGCGACTTGCAGCAGAGGTTCCGGAAGAATGCCCTTAATGTGTGGGAACCAGTCGAGATCGCCGCCCTGATCCTTAGTCGGCGCTTGGGAATACTGCTTGGCCGCCTGCGCGAAATCCAATTCGTTCTTGACGAGCTTCTCGCGGAGTTTGGCGAGTTTCTCTCTGGCCTCGGCCCGCGCCAATTGGCCGGCTTGCGTGGAAACGTGGAACATGATCTCGGCCGCGTGTACCTGGATTTTGTCGAACATATCTTTGTTATCCAAGTAGTATTGCTGAACTTGCTTGTCGGTGACGCGCGCGTTGGCGTAGAAATGCCACTGCATCTGAGCTGCGATATTGTCTCTCAACTGCTGGGGCGTCTGATTGAGTTCGCGGCAAAAATCGGCCAACGACTTCTTCTGATTTTTGTCGAGTCCCTCGGCCAAGTCGCGCATGCGCAGATCGAGTTCCTTGGCATCGATGGCCGGAGCGTTCGTCTTGAGGAATTGACGCATCAATGCCGTGTCGATGAGCGCTTCCAAGACGATTTGTTGCTGCTGTTTGCGCACCGATTCTGGCATGGCCACAGGCATCGGCCCCGCTTGCTTGAGCGCGGCTTCGAGTTGCCCCATGGTGATGACTTCACCGTTCACGGAGGCCGCCGGTTTGCTGCCCGACAAGTCGGTCGATTGCGCTCCCGCTCCCCCCGTGGCCCAGAGCAGCACAAGCGTGCCGGTCATCCCCCAGACCGTCCACTTTCGCCCTCTCATCCCTACCTCCTGTTCTGCCGAGATTGTCGGCCGATTGTGATGTTGTTGGCCGAACCTTATAACCACAACTTCTCCGCATGGGGAGAGCAATTTTCCAAAAATGCGCTCGCGGTGTAGCCGACGGTGCGGAAGCGGCATAGAGTAACGGCCATCCGGATCGCTATTCCCTTGCTGGCGCTGCGGGCGGACGTTGGAAGTCCTGCTCTCTCCGCGTGGAGGTCGCCGATCGTGTCGGAGTGGTTGTCCTCGCATCGAGCGTTGGTCGATGGTGTATTGGCCGTCGTCGAAGCGCTTCTTCTGCTCGGCTTCGTTGCCGGCTCTGCCGTTTTCTTCATTTGGCTCGAACGCAAAGTAGCCGGACGCATCCAAGATCGTCTCGGTCCCACGCGTGTCGGCGGACGCTTCGGCTGGCTGCAAACCATCGCCGACGGCATCAAACTACTGGTCAAGGAAGATCTCATTCCCTCGGACGCCGACCGCATGCTCTTCCGGCTCGGGCCCTACATCGCCTTTTGCGGCGCATTCGCTTCCTTCATCGCATTACCGTTCGCCTATACCTGGGTCGCTAAGCCGCTGAGCGTCGGCATTTTCTTCATCTTGGCGGTCATGTCCACCGAGGTATTCGGCATCATCCTGGCAGGCTACGGCTCCGGCAGTAAATGGGCGTTGTTCGGCGGGATGCGCGAAGCGGCACAGATGGTGAGCTACGAAGTCCCCATGGCGCTGTGCGTGTTAGTTCCCGTCATCGTCGCCGGTTCCATGGATCTAAATTTCATCGCCATGAAACAGACCGGCGGCATCTGGAATTGGTATCTCTTCCACGATCCCTTCACGTTCTTGGCCTTCTGGACCTATTTCACTTGCGCCACGGCACAATGCAAACGCGCCCCGTTCGATCTCGCCGAAGCGGAGAGCGAACTGGTAGCTGGCTTCCACACCGAATATAGCGGACTGCGCTGGTCGTTTTTCTTCATGGCCGAATACGGCGCGATGTTCGCTGTCAGCGGCATTGCCGTACTGCTGTTTTTGGGCGGATGGAACACGGGATTTCTTCCGGAGTTGAGTACCACGCTGAGCCGGGCGATGGGGAGCGAGGGGCAGGAATCTTATTTGGGATGGGTTATCGGCAACAGCATTAATGTGGTGGTGTTCGTCGTCAAAGCCTGGGTGTTGGTGTTCGTCCAAATGTGGGTGCGCTGGACCCTGCCGCGCTTGCGCATCGACCAAGTGATGATGACCTGCTTGAAATATCTTCTACCCATTAGCTGCGTTTTGTTGATGGGTGTGAGTATCTGGCAGGTGGCCGTCCATCCCTCGGTGGGTCCGTACTTCCGCTATGGAATGTGCGCGGTGTGTGTGGGACTGCTCCTGTGGCTCGGAGTCAAGGTGGTGGCGACACCCAGCCGATTGCCGGTGTCGGTGACGGGTGCGACGGACTTGTGGAACCGAGGGCCGATCCCGCCGGAGTTGGCGCAGAAGACGACCGTGTAGTTGCGATTCGAGATGATTTAATGGATACACTCAACGACATTTTATTTTACGTCCTCATGGCGACGACGTGCATCTGCGCCTTGGCCGTGGTGCTGACGCAGAACATCGTGCGTGCGGCGGCGTGGTTGTTGTTCGCGCTGGCCGGAGTCTCCGGCTTGTTCTTTCTGCTCGGCGCTGAGTTCGTCGGCTCGACGCAGTTGCTCGTTTATGTGGGCGGAACGCTCGTGTTGGTTGTCTTCGGCGTCATGCTCACGGCTCAGGGGCCGTTCGTCAACATGCGCATCGGGGCGGCGGAGTGGGCAATTGCTCTCGCCGTCGGCTTGGTACTCTACGGAGTGCTGTCCACCAGCTTGATTATCAGCAACCCTCCGCAATCGGACGTGAATCGGCATGTGGATGCGACGATGCCAGACAGCAGCGTCCTCGGCTCCTCACTGTTGGGACAAGGGCAGGCTTCGCCGACTGGTTTCTTGACCGGCATGCCCCCTGCAATGCGCCGCGAACGGAAGCCGATGGCGTATCTACTGCCCTTTGAAATCGTCTCCGTGCATCTGTTGGTCGTCCTGATTGGGGCGGCATATCTGGCTCGCGCCAAACGGCGGCGAGCGGTGTGACGAGGAGGAAATATGACCTTCGCCGTTGGCTTGAATCACTTTCTGCTCCTGGGCGCATTCCTCTTCGTGTGCGGCGCGGTGTGCATGGCCACGAAGCGCAACGCCATCGGCATCCTCATGGGCGTGGAACTGGTGCTAAATGCCGCCACCATCAACTTTGTGGCCTACGCCCACTACAATCCGATCTTTCAAGTTGAGGGACAGGTGTTCGCCTTGTTCGTAATCGTGTTAGCGGCGGCGGAGGCGGCCATCGCCCTGGCCATCGTCCTCAACTTCTATAACAATCATACGACCGTGGACGTGGATACGGCGGAGGAACTGAAGGGCTAACCATGATGAACCTCCTGCTCACGTTCGGCGAACATCCCGGCTGGTTTTTCGTTGTCGCCACGTTGTTGCCGTTGCTTTCCTTCGTGCTGATTTTGCTGGCATCGGCATTGTGGTGCGCGGGGCGAGCCTATCGAAACACACCCGGCGGCGCGGCTCTATTCAATCTCTGTGGGGGAGAAGAGCGCGGCCGGACGGCGGCATTCGTGGCAACCGGAGCCATCGCCCTCGCTTTCGTCTTCAGCCTCGTCGGTTGCATCCGCTTCAGCGCGCAACAACACGGCTTTGAGACCGCGATAAAGCAACACGGGAAGGCGCTCCACCAAATCGCGGCGAAGATAAAGGAGACCAGCGGCGAGGCCAAGGAACAACTGGAAGCGAAAGCCCGAACCGAAGAAGAGAAACTCGAAGACCAAGAGAAACGCTGGGCGGATGCTCGGAAAACCAACTGGCAGGGACATTTCGATTGGTTGCGTATTAGTCCCAAAGGGATCGTCGATGCCGACAGCGGAACCGTCTTACAACTCGGTTTCAAGATCGACAGCCTCAGCGCGATCATGTTCGTCATGGTCACGTTCATCGCTACCTTAATTCATCTCTTTTCCATCGGCTACATGAGCGATGAGCTACAACCCGAAGTCGAGGATCATCAAGTTCACACGGCGCACGGCCATTTGCATCGCCGCGGACGATTCGGTCGGTTCTTTATGTATCTCTCACTGTTCTGCTTCTCCATGCTCAACTTGGTGCTGGCCGACAATCTCTTTCAGGTGTTCCTCAGTTGGGAGTTGGTCGGGGTTTGTTCCTATCTGCTGATCGGATTCTACAACGAGAGACAAAGCGCCTCGAACGCGGCCAATAAAGCGTTCATTACCAACCGCATCGGTGACGCCGGCTTTATTCTCGGCATGCTGATTCTCTGGACTCATGTGGGTACGTTCAACATGGAGGAGCTTTTCCAACGTGTGCGCGCTCCCCTGAACGATACCCACGGGGCGGTTGAAGGAGTGGCGGGTCGCATCGTGCGCGGCAACCTCGATGCGAATAATACGACCAAGGCGGGACAACGCTTCACGATAGCCAACGACGGCTCGGATGTACTTCTCTTTCCGCATCGCCCGTCGGCACATTATCATGCGATCGTACCGCGCGTCTCCGACAATCCCAAACCGGATCAACACGGATCGATGCCGTATTGGATGTTGGTCGCCGCCGGACTCGGCATCTTTCTAGGCTGCGTCGGCAAATCGGCGCAGTTTCCTCTGCAAGTCTGGCTGCCCGACGCGATGGAGGGTCCGACCCCAGTAAGCGCTCTTATCCACGCGGCCACCATGGTCGCTGCGGGTGTGTATCTTGTGGGCCGCTGTTATCCACTGCTCACCTACGACGCTCTGTTGGTCATTGCCTACACCGGCGGAATCACGCTCTTCGTTGCCGCCACCATTGCCGTGGTGATGACCGATATTAAAAAAGTGCTGGCGTATTCAACGGTTAGCCAGCTGGGCTACATGATGCTTTCGTTGGGTGTAGGCGGCTGGGTTGCGGGATTGTTCCATCTGGTGACGCACGCTTTCTTCAAGGCCCTATTGTTCCTCGGCTCCGGCAGCGTCATTCACGGTTGCCACCACGAGCAAGAAATGACCAAAATGGGCGGTCTGTTCCCGAAGATGAAGATCACCGCCTTGACGATGTTGGCCGGCGTTTTGGCCATTTGCGGCATTCCGTTGTTCACCGGCTGGTACAGCAAGGACGCCATTTTGGCACAGGCGTTCGGGTTCATTTACGTCCACCCCCAGCATCTCTTATTGTTTCTGCTGCCGCTGGCGACGGCGGGCATTACCGCCTTTTATATGTCTCGTATGTGGCTGATGACCTTTACCGGCAAGCCGCGCGACGAGCATGTGTTCGACCGCGCTCACGAATCGCCGTGGCCGATGACCGTGCCGCTGATCGTCCTTGGCGTATGCAGCGTCGGCATCGCTTGGGGCTGGCCGGTCTGGGATGCCGAGGCGAGTTTCCTCGAAGCAAACGTGCATCACGCCCAATATCCGGCCATCCTTGCGGACTTCGGGCATATCGATTATTCGATCAGCGAGCATCATGGCGAGTATTGGATTGCCGCGAAGGACGAGGCGCAAAACGAACGGGTCTTTGCCTACCGAAACCATCACTTGGCCGGCAACATCGCCTTTGTCCTCGTGGCCATCGGCATCGTCTTTGCCGGCGCGATTTATTGGAAGCGCGTTCTCGACCCCGCCGAGGCAAAGGAACAGTTTCCGCGCCTCCACGCCTTCTTGATGGACAAATGGCGCTTCGATCGACTTTACAGCGTGATCTTCGTGCGCCCATGTCTGACTGTGGGCCACTGGTTTGCAGCGTTCGATTTGCGCGCCATCGACGGAGTCATTCACGCCGTCGCGCGTTCGGCGATGTGGGTATCCAAGTGGGATGGCCTCTTCGACCACTACATCATCGACGGCGCTGTCAATCTCGTGGGCAACACGATTTATGGCATGGGAGCGCGGTTGCGGAGCGTGCAGACGGGTTTTCTACGCAGCTATGTGTTGTTTCTAGTTCTCGCTGCCGCAGGGATTTTTCTTGCCTTGGCCTACTTCGTGCGGATGGCGATGGCCGGTTAGACGTGTGTTTTTGGCGAGCTGAGGGGGTTTAAGCCCCTGTCGTCGACTTTTGCCACTACGGGATATAGTCATGTCCGAAAATGATATGCTCTGGATGTCGGCGGTTGTTTTCATTCCTGCCGTATTCGCGCTGCTGCTGATCTTCGTGCCGCGCGGCAAGGAAGACATCATGCGCTGGCTGTCGTTGGCCGGAACCGGCTTGACGCTCGGCGTCAGCATCGGCGCGTTCATCCTCTTCTACAACAATGTCATCGACTTCAATCGCGGCAACGACCCGGAAGCCCGCCAACGCATGAGTCTCGAATTTCGCCAGTCGGAATACGACGGCGGCGGCATCAGCGCGCCGACGAACAGCGGGGATTGGATTTCCAATTATCCGTGGATCGACCGCTTCAACATCAAGTATTATCTCGGCGCGGACGGGATCAGTATGCCGCTTGTCTTGTTGACGACGTTGCTGTCTTTCCTCGCCATGATTGCAAGCTGGAAAATCGACAAGTTTGTCCGCGGCTATTGCATGCTCTTTCTGCTTCTGGAAACGGGCATGCTCGGTACTTTCCTGGCGTTGGATTTCTTCTTGTTCTACATCTTCTGGGAATTGATGCTCCTGCCGATGTACTTCCTCATCGGCGTGTGGGGTGGGCCGCGCCGCGAGTACGCGGCCATCAAATTCTTCCTCTACACCCTGCTGGGCAGCGTCTTCATCCTCATCGCGCTCTTGGCCTTTTACTTTACCGACGTGCGCGATTTCGCAGGTCCGCGTACCAAGGCCGAAGCAGTCGCCGCGGCCAAGTCAGACGGGCGAATCGTCACCGAGAACCAGGTCGAGATTCACTCGTTCGATCTCGTCGTCTTGCAGCGCGTCGGCAAGGCGGCTCTGCAAAAACTCAACGACCAGCGGGTGACGACGAGTTTCGCCGCCATCCAGGCCAAGGAGAACCTCGGCAAGCTCAAACGCGACAAGAAAGCCACCGCCGAGGATCTCCACAACGCCGAAGCCAAATACCAAGCCGCCCTCAACGATTCTGGCTTGAAGAAACGCCTGGAGCAAGCGTTTTTCCAGCCGTGGTTCCAATACACGATGTTTCTGTTTCTGTTGATCGGTTTCGCCATCAAAGTGCCGGTCTTCCCCTTCCATACCTGGCTGCCCGACGCCCACGTCGAAGCACCGACGCCGATCAGCATGATCCTTGCCGGCGTGCTGCTCAAGATGGGCGGCTACGGCATTATCCGCATCGCCTATCCAATCTGTCCGTGGGCGGGGCAACAACTCGCTTACTTCGTCGCCCTGTTCGGCGTCATCAACATCGTCTACGGTGCCTTCGCAGCTATGGCCCAGAGCGATTTCAAGAAACTGGTCGCCTACAGCTCGGTCAGTCACATGGGCTACGTCCTTCTTGGCATCGCGGTGTGGTCGTCTCCCGAACACGCGCAGTATTGGTCTTGGGGTATGAATGGAGCGATGTTCCAGATGATCGCCCACGGCATCACCTCGGCCGGGATGTTCTTCCTGGTCGGCGTCATCTACGACCGCGCCCATCATCGCCGGCTCGACAATTTCCGAGGTCTATACGAACCGATGCCTCTGTACGGCGGCATCAGCGCCATCATCTTTTTCGCCGCGATGGGACTTCCGGGCATGTGCGGTTTCGTCGGCGAATTCATGGTGGTACTGTCTACTTGGAACTACAATCGTATCTTCGCCGTGTTGGCCGCGCTGACGGTGGTTATCACCGCCGCCTATATCTTGTGGACGCTTCAGCGCGTGTTCATGGGCGAGAACCCACAGTATAAAAACTACTCCGATGTCAGCGTGCGCGAGATCGTCTGCATCTTGCCGCTGCTGATTTTGTCGGTGGCTTTGGGCGTGTTGCCCGGCTATCTGCTACTCAACTGGATGGAGCCGAGCGTCACGGGTTTGGTGGACACGCTGGCACGATTTACCCCTTGAAGTTCTGGCCCCAGGCTGCGTCCTGGACCAAGTAGGATAATGAGGCTCCCATGTTACCGAACATCGATCTCGGCCAATTGTGGATCGAATGCCTACGTTTTCTGCCGGAACTGTTGGCTTGCGGCGGGATCGTCTTGTTCCTGTTCATGCGCTTTTTCGATCGTTCGCACATGGGGGTCATCGCACTTCTGGTTACGCTCATGGCCCTGAGCGTGAGCCTCGCCCAATGGACCGGGCGTATCGAGTGGTTGGGAAATAAGCCGATCGAAGTCCTCGAAGCGCCGAGGATACCAAGCAATAGTCCGGAGGATCCGTTTCAAGGTACGTTTCGTCCCTCCTTTGGCGGACTGCTCGTTTACGATCACCTCACCATCTTTTTACGCTGTTTCTTGTACGGGTTCACTGCCTTGGTCATCTGGCTGACCATGACGACCGGCATCCCCGATCGAGAAGATTCGCCCGATTTCTACTGTCTGCTGTTGGGGGCCACGGTCGGCATGGTGTTGATGGCCTCGTCCACACATCTATTGATGGTGTACATCGGCATTGAGATGGCCAGTCTTCCCAGTTATGCCTTGGCCGGATACTTGAAGGGCCGACGCGCCTCTAGCGAAGCAGCGCTGAAGTACGTCGTCTACGGCGGCGGTTCCGCTGGGGTTATGCTCTACGGGATCAGTTTGCTCTCCGGGCGCTTCGGCACGGCTTATTTGCCGGATGTCGCGGTCGGTCTCGTTCATGCGTTCGCACCCGCCTCCGGAGGAGTCGTCTTCGATCCGGTGCTGATTCTCGCCGTATTGTTCGTCCTCATCGGCGTGGCGTTCAAATTGGCTGTGGTTCCGTTCCACTTTTGGTGCCCCGATGTCTTCGAAGGCGCTTCCGCCGAAGTCGCGGGCTATCTCTCCATCGCCTCGAAGGGAGCAGCCTTGGCTTTGCTCGCCCGCCTTGTCCTCCTGCTGTGCGGCGTCGATCCGCTGGTGCAGCCGACATTTAGCGCGCATTGGAACGTGATCGTTCGCTATCTGGTGCCGGTACTGGCCTTCTTCGCCGCTCTAACCGCGACGTTCGGCAATCTCGCCGCTTATCTCCAGACCAATTTGAAACGACTCCTTGCCTATTCGACCATCGCGCACGCCGGTTACATGCTTATGGGGCTGGCCGCGATTCGACCCATAGCACAACCCGGCGAACCGTTTGAACTACCCGGCCTCCAAGCTGTCCTCTTCTACCTCGTCGCTTACCTGTTTATGAACCTGGGCGCATTCGCGGTGACGGCGTATCTCCGCAATCAGACCGGCTCGGAAGAGTTAAGGGACTTTCGCGGCTTAGTTCGCCGGTCGCCGTGGATGGTGGTGACTCT
>JAKBCS010000026.1 GCA_021807595.1 Planctomycetota bacterium
CCCCCCCTCCCCCCTAGCCCCTCTCCCCCGAAACGGGGGCGAGGGGAACCAGATTTCTCCCCTCTCCCCCCTTGGGGGGAGAGGGGTTGGGGGTGAGGGGGGGAGAACGCGAGGCGTGTCCCCTTCGGAGCGCATCGCCCAACTCGGCAACCTTCTCGATCTGCTCCATTCGCGGCGCAATCAGTTGTTCATGCCGTTGGCGTATCTCTTATTGTGGGGCACGCAAATGGCCCACGCCATCGAACGCTGGCGCGCCGCGGCCGGACCCGCCATCGGCCGCTGGCTGAACGTCGTCGGCCAATTCGAGGCGCTGAGCGCGCTGGCCGCCTATTCCTACGAAAATCCAGACGATCCGTTTCCAGAGATTGCGACCGAAGGCGCTCCCTGCTACGACGGCGAGCAACTCGGCCATCCCCTCGTGCCGACGTCGCAATGTGTCCGCAACGATTTGCGGCTGATCGAAGGTCTTCGCGTTTTGATCGTTAGCGGATCGAATATGTCTGGAAAAAGCACCTTTCTGCGCACCGCCGGCATCAACGCGGTCCTTGCGCTGGCCGGAGCGCCGGTACGCGCACGGCGTCTGCGTCTGTCGCCCTTGGCTCTCGGCGCGACCTTGCGGATTCAAGATTCGCTGCAACAAGGAAGGTCGCGCTTCTACGCCGAAATCTTGCGCGTGCGGCAAATCGTCGATCTGACGCGCGGCCCCCTACCGCTTTTGTTCTTGCTCGATGAAATCTTTGCCGGCACCAACTCGCACGATCGTCGTCAGGGTGCCGAGGCCATTGTGCGCGGCTTGGTGGAAGCCGGGGCGATCGGCCTGGTAACGACGCACGATCTATCGCTGACGCACATTACCGAGCAACTTGCCCCTCGGGCCGCCAACGTCCACTTCGCCGACCATTTCGAGCAGGGGGAAATGAAGTTCGATTATCGCATTCAACCCGGCGTCGTCCGCCACAGCAACGCCCTGGCCCTCATGCGCGCCGTTGGCCTGCGCGTCTAACGTAAGATCGCAAGCCGCGAAGATCGCCGAGCGCGCGGGCGCAAGCGATCGGCGGCTAGGACACTAGGGCGCGATCACGACCAAATTATCGCGATGGACGACCTCGTCGTAGGCGGCGTCTCCTAAGGTATCTCGGACTTGCTCGCTGCGCTGACCGCGGATGAGTTCGAGGTCGGCGGAAGAAAAATTGCTCAGGCCGCGAGCGAATTCGATTCCTTCTACGTCTAATAGAGTGACGACATCGCCCTTGCCGAACCAACCATCGAGGCGGACGACGCCAATCGGCAGTAAACTTCGTCCTTCGTTCTGAACGGCGCGACGCGCTCCGGTATCGACGATCAACCGTCCTCGCGGCTGAGCCGTGTAGCCGAGCCAGCGCTTCCACGCCGACATCGTGCGGTCGTGAGGTAAAAAAAGGGTGCCCACCGGCTCAGCTCGGAAGATGGCGTCGAGGATGTTCGGAACGCTACCGTTGGCCATGAGGACCGACTCGCCTGCCACCGTAGCCAAACGCGCGGCGCGGAGTTTGCTCCTCATCCCACCCGAACCCAACGCGCTGCGGCTGTCGCCCGCCGCCGACAAGATCGATGCATCGATGGATGGGACCGTCGTTATCAGCGCCGCCGAGGGGTCGGTGTGCGGATCGGAGGAATACAAGCCGTCCACGACGGTCAGCAGGATCAACAGGGGGGCTTGCAACAAGTTGGTTACAAGGGCGGCGAGACGATCGTTGTCGCCGAAGCGAATCTCGGCGACGCTGACCGTATCGTTTTCGTTAATGACGGGCAGGCAACCGTACTCAAAGAGAGAGAGAATGGTGTTGCGAGCGTTCAGATACCGAGCGCGGTTGTCGAAATCGCCGGCCGTCAACAGAATCTGTGCAGTGGGGATGCCGTGACGTGTCAAAGAGTCTTCGTAGGCGCGCATGAGGAATGCCTGGCCCACGGCGGCACAGGCCTGCAGTTGGCGAAGGTCGGTGGGTCGGCGCGGCAGACCGAGACGCCCCATCCCCGCTCCAATAGCCCCGGAACTGACGAGGACTACCTTGCGTCCCGCCGCCTGCAGGCGTTGGATTTGATCGGCCAGGGCTTGTAGGCGCTCGCGATCGAGGGTACCCTCCTCGTTGGTCAATACGTTCGTTCCGACCTTTACCACAACGGTGGCGGCCAAGGCGATGACTTCCTGACGAACGGCATCGATCATGGAAAATCGTCCCGTACTTACGAATGGGTGGAGCGAACCGAGCGAAACCCACTGCGTACTACAATGAAAGAATGGATTACCGACTCAAGGCTATGAAAATTGTAACAATTGCAAAGATCGTTTGACGAGCGAAGATCGGTGCTTTATACTCGGTCTCAGCGAACGAATCATCTCGGTGCGTCGTTTGCGCCAAACATTTGGCACAAACGATATGCCGATCCGCCCGGATCGCCCGATGTCATTCGGTAGACTTGGCGGAATGGAATCCTACCACGAGGTGCCCCTTGGCGACGATTTACACGCGATCCCCGCGCCGTCGGTTCGATGCTCGCCGCGGAGCCGTGCTGATTCTCTTGGCGTTGTTCGTGTTCCCCGGTCGGGTTCGCGCTCAGGCCGTCGCCGTCGATAAACTAATAAGGCAAGCTCAAGAGGCCGAGAAGCACCTCGATTGGCTCGAAGCCTGCCGCCTCTACGACGAGGTTCTCCGCCGCGATCGGACGCACGACGACGCACGCAGTCGCCTAGCCTACCAGCGCTGCCTACGTCGCTTCCACCTCGTTCACCGCCATCAAGACAAAACGTATCGAGAAGCGCTGGAGCGTGTCACGCCGGCGCAGGCACTCGAGTTGTATACCCATGTTTTAGAGACGATAGGCCGCGTCTACACGGATCGCCAAAAGAGCGGGCCGGAGCAGCTGTTTGCTCAAGGACTGGAGGAGCTGGACTTGGCGTTGGCGGAGCCGGTCTTCCTGCGCGTCTATTTCTCGGCGGTGCCTCCGGCGGCCGTCGATGCGTTCCGGAAGAAGCTGAACGAATGGCACGGTCGCAAGATCGCCAATCGGAACGAGGCCAGCGAGCAAGTCCGCGCGATCGGCCGCACGGCTCAACAAATGGGATTTGGGCTGCGTCCGCTCGTTCTCACGCTCATTGCCTTGGAGTTCGTCGGCGGCGCTTGCAATGCCTTGGACGATTACACATTCTTTTTGTCGCCGGGTCAATTCCGCGAAGTGCAGGCCGCGCTGCGTGGACGGCTGGTGGCGATTGGCGTCGAGTTGGAGATCGTCGAAGGTGAACTGCACGTTCGCCGCGTCTATCCGCGCGGTACAGCGGAGGAAGCCGGTCTCGCGCCGCGCGATCGTCTTGTCCGCATCGACGGACATTCCACCCACGACATGACGCTTGAAAAAGCCTCCGAACTGCTGAGAGGCCGCTCTGGAACCACGGTGAAACTTGAGGTAGTACCCTATTTGCGTGGCGATTCCGAGACGACGACGGTCTTTGACATCAAACGTGCCCCGACCATTGTGCCGAGCGTCGAAAGCGAGATGCAAGAATCTCTGAACGTCGAGCTTGGCGACGGGATGAGGTTCGCCGTTCCAGTCGGCAAGGTGACAATTAACTTTTTCCAAGAATCGACCCTGCAAGAAGTGAAAGAAGCCTTGGCCGCTCTCCAGATGGCCGGCATGAGGGTGTTGATTCTCGACTTGCGCGGCAATCCCGGCGGGCTGTTCAAATCGGCGGTGGAAGTAGCCGAGCTGTTCGTTCCCGAAGGTGTCCTCGTCGTTTCACAGACACAACCACACGTCATCAAAGATCGCAAACTAACCGGCACGATCCGATCCGAGTCGCTGAACGCCCTGCTCATCCCCATGGTCGTTCTCATCGACGGCGACACCGCCAGCGCCGCCGAGGTCCTGGCCGGAGCGCTCAAGGACAATAATCGAGCCAAGCTCATCGGCCAGACGACCTTCGGCAAGGGGTCGATTCAATGCATTATCCCCTTGGACAAGCCGCACTTCGAGCGAATGCCGGCCGGCATCCGCATCACGGTCGCCAAGCTGTTGTCTCCATCGTGGCAGCCGTACACGGTCAAGGGAGTTCAGCCCCATTTTACCTCGCCCTTGGAGGGGAATTCTCTCTTGATCGAAGCGCGTGAAACATTGGTTGAAGAACTGCTCAAGAGCCTGCGCGCTTCGTCTATGTCCAATTAGTGAACCAGTCGGGTCGCAGCTGCTTTCCGTGCGGATGCTTTCGAGTGCATAATTCCTGGACTCAGAGCGTTGCTTCACCCTTGCGAGGCTTGCGTCTCGCACGGGAAGGCGAAGCGGTTTTCGCTTGGGACGGACGGAACGATTTGTTTCTGTTCGACCGAACGGGAAAGTTGCAAGCACAACGTCCGGCCCCTTCGCCGGTTGTCGCGGCCGGTTGCTCCGAAGATGGCCACGCTTTTGTCGTCGCTCTCTCACAAACTCCGTCGGTGTGCTGGCTGGCTCCCGATCTTGCTCCGCTTTGGGTTCGTCCCCTGTCTCATCCAGCGACGGCTCTGGCCGTCGAACCGCTGGGGGATCGACTCGCCGTTGCAGACGCAGGAGGAACGCTGCACCTGATCGACTCGCGCGGCAAATCTCTGTGGCAGGCATCGACGCCGCGGGCGTTGCACCATCTGACCTTCGTCCCGGAGAAGGCGGTCCTCGTCGGTGCGTCCGATTTCGGTTTGGTCGTCTGTTTCGGTTCCACGGGCGAATGCCTCTGGCGCGATGGTTTGGTCGCTCACATCAGTTCGCTGGCGTCCAACGGCGACGGCAGTTGTCTCCTCCTCACCTGCTTCAGCGATGGACTCGTTCGCTACCGCGCAGAAGAACCCAAGCAAGAACGCATTTCGTTGGACGCCGCCTGTCATCTGGCATCACCCACTTATGCCGGCGATTACTTGCTTACCGCCGACCGACAAAATCGCATCTGTGTGCGGGACGACAAAGGAACCATTCAGGATCAAATTACTCTTGATAGCGCCGTCCTCGCCGCTTCGCTGGCCGCGCTAGGAGATAGTGTCTTCGTCGGGCTTGCGAACGGCACGCTCCGCCGCTTGGAACTGCAGCGGAACCGATGACATCCCTCGTTCGATCGCGCGGATCGAACGAGGTCTCGGAGGCGACTATTCCTCCTTGGTCGGCGGTTTCCATTCTTCGTCGAAGAAACCCGCCACCGCCACCTTGCCCGGCAAGCGAGACGAAGGGGGAGTGCGCACGTCGAGGATGGCGAAATCCGGCAGCTTCGGCACCTGCCGGGCATTATTGAGATAGTCGTACTCTCGAAAGGTAAAACCGCTGTTTAGCACGACGTACCGTTTCGGATTGAGCGGATTGGGATAGATCAATAGCGGGACGTGATGCTCCGAAGCAAAGGTCTCCTCGCCGAGCTTGATCTGCTGGCGATCCCAGCGAATCGGCAACTTGTCGGCGATTCTGGACAGAATCTTATTGCTGCTCGGATCGCCCCAGAGGACGAGATTGTGAGCGGCGAGGTCGGCGTCGGTGACGGCGGCATCGTCCTTGATGCGAGCCTCGCCGCGAAACTGTTTGCGCCAGTGCTCGACGGCGTGCTTCATCTCCGACTCCGTCCAGTCGCCGACCTTGCCGTTGAACGGCTTGCCGGTCGGTCGCACCATCAGAAAGCTGTCCATGAAGGCATCGTCGATGGGGCCTTGCAAACCGTGCCGTTTCCGCAGCGTGCCGTCGTCGCTCTTCTCCACCACCTCCCAGGCGTTGTCCTTCTTGCGCAAATGTACCGTCCACGAGCGATCCGACAACACGGGCGGCACTTCTTTGAGTTCGACTTCCTCGTCATCGAGGGTCACATTCGCCTTGCCCACGGCCTCCATCGGACAGGTTCCCGGTTCAAAGTAGATCGTCAGAGCCGAGACGTTCTTGGTCTTGATCTCCGCGCCGTCGGGGCCGATGGTGGCATCCACTTCGGCGCGCGACCAGTGTTTCTCCATGCCGTCGATGCGCACCCAAAACATCTTGTTGTAGCGCAGCGTCCAAGTGTTGAGCAGGACGTGGATCGGCACCGCGTCGCGTCCCTGTTTGGCGATGGTGTCGATGCGGCGATTCAATTCGTCTTTCGTCTTGCGTTCGTAGAAATGCCCCGCGCCAGGACCGATCAAGTGTGCCAGCGCGATGCCCTTCTCTTTCAGTGCTTCGGCCATTTTGTCGGCGGCCTGTTTCTGCGAGTCTTTTTCTCCGCTATAGGCCACCGTGGGACAGTTGAAGAGATTGACGGCGTAATCGGTGCAGTCGTACCAGTGCCACAGCTTTTTTTCGTACCAGGTCGGCTGTACTTTCTCGTTCTGGAAGACTTTCAAAAAGTCGGCGGTTTCGCTGAAGCCTGCGCCGGGCGCGGCGGCGACCCAGCGATCGGCATAATGCACCGCGAACTGCCAACACGCCGCCCCGCCCATCGAGAAGCCGCGCATCGCGATGCGGTTTTCATCGATGGGGTAGTGCTTGCGCACCTCGGCCATCGCTTCGAGACAATCGATTTCTCCAGCGAATTTGTTGGCATTGCAGTAGCGACCATAGAGATGCAGCACGAAGGCGTTCTTGGGCGTGAACTCGCCCGGCGACGACTGCCGACCGTTAATGAACGACAACTCGGTCAACGTCTCGCCGCGTCCGTGGCACCAAATATCCAGACGATGGTCGTAGGGGCTATTCGGCTGATACGTCGGCGGCACCACGAGGCCGTAGGGTTGCACCGAACCGTCGATCTTCGACTCGTAGCCGCGCGCTACCAGGCCCGTCGCCGTCGTCCACGGTGTCTTGCCGGAACGCAATTGTTTGGCGCGCTCGGATCCCTGCTCCAGCAGCTTCTGTGCGACGGCGATTTCCCTCTGGTTGTAAAACTCGTCGTAGGCGAGGGCATAGCGAACGGCGTTGTGGTAGATCCGCACGTCCGGCAGCAATTCCAGAAGTGCGGGTTTATTCTTGAGTTCCTGCATCAGTTGAGCGATTTCCTTGCCCAGCGCCTCGACGCCATCTCGCAGTTTGGCGCGGTCGGCGTCGTCGAGCGGGATACCCTTCGGCGGCACCGGACGCACTTTGTCGGGAACATTGTCGTTCGACCCGTCTGCGACTAGCAGGGATGTAATAAAAAAGATAAACGAGGCAGATAAAATGCGTTTTGCCACGGGATACTCCTTGCTGAATCGGCAAGAACGGTAGGATACGGCGTGTTATTGTTGTTAGGACAAGACGGCCACGCAGTCAACGGGAGAAGCATAAAGCGCTTCCCTCCTCTCGCTCGGAATAGCGGAGGAGTGGGGCTTCTTGGATAGACCGTTACACTTCGTTCGTCGGCGCGGGGAATTGCTGGCATAATTCTTGAACTTCGCCGCGGACGCGCGTTTGCACGCTGGAATCTTCGGGATGAGAGAGAACTTCGCCGATCCAGGCTCCGATTTGTCGCATTTCCGGCTCGCGCATGCCGCGCGTCGTCAATGCAGGCGTACCGATGCGGATACCCGAGGGATCGAGCGGCGGGCGCGTGTCGAAGGGGATGCCGTTGCGGTTGATGGTGATGCCGGCGGCATCGAGCGCCTTCTCGGCCACTTTACCGGTCAATCCGCGCGAGGTGACATCGACCAAGAGTAGATGATTGTCGGTGCCGCCGGAGACGAGGCGGAATTGTCGTTCCGTCAATTCGTGGGCCAGGGTTCGGGCGTTCGCCACAATCTGCGCGGCGTAGGCGCGGAAGGCGGGTTGCAGCGCTTCGCCGAAGCCGATGGCCTTGGCGGCGACGACGTGCATGAGAGGACCGCCCTGCATGCCGGGAAAGACGGCCTGATTGACCTTGGCCGCCCATTCCTTCTTGCACAGAACGAAGCCAGCGCGCGGGCCGCGCAGGGTCTTGTGCGTCGTGGACGTGACGAAATCCGACCACGGAACCGGGCTGGGGTGCCGATCGCCGGCCACCAAACCGGCGATGTGGGCCATGTCTACCATCAAAAGCGATCCATTTTCTCGACTAATCTCGGCGAAGCGCGCGAAGTCGATGACGCGCGGATAGGCGCTGGCCCCGGCGACGATCAACTTCGGCTTGTGTTCGCGAGCCAACCGCGCTACTTGATCGTAGTCGATGCGGTGATCGTCGGCACGGACGCCGTAGGGAACGACGCGATAGAGTTTGCCGGAGAAATTCAGATGCATGCCGTGCGTGAGATGTCCGCCGTGTGCGAGATTCATCGCTAAAATGGTATCGCCCGGTTCCAAACAGGCGAAGTAGACGGCCATGTTGGCCTGTGCCCCGGAGTGCGGCTGGACGTTGGCGTGTTCGGCCCCGAATAGTTTCAGCACGCGCTCGATGGCCAGCTTCTCAACGACATCGACGTATTCGCAGCCGCCGTAGTAACGGCGTCCGGGATAGCCCTCGGCGTATTTGTTGGTCAGCACCGAGCCTTGCGCAGCGAGAACGGCGGGACTGGTGTAGTTTTCCGAAGCGATCATCTCCAAGCCGGTCTGTTGGCGACGGCGCTCTTGGGCAATGGCCTGCCACACTTCGGGATCGCCGCATTCGATGGGATTCATGTTGGCCTCTTTTCTCGATAACGGACCTTCTCTCTGTCGGAGAGCTAGTCGCATTCGATCCCCAGCTGATACAATTCGCGACGCAGATCGAGATCGGGACGATAGACGATGCCCCGCCAGCCGCACGCACGGGCCGCCTCGATGTTTTGCGGTAAGTCGTCGACGAACACGCACTCGTGCGGGTCGGCTTGGGCCGCGGTTTGACAGCGATGGTAAATGCCCGGAGAGGGTTTGCGGATGCCGACCTCATGTGAGAGTATGAGGACGTCGAAATGATCGAGCGTCCCGGCGAATTGGCGGCGGAATTGGCGCGCGTGCAGTTCGTTGGTATTACTCAACAATACTAGACGATAGCGCCGTTTCAGCCTGGGAATTAGCCTACACACGGCATCATTCGGCGAGAACATATCGGCGATGGCCAAATCGAGTTGGTCGTCGTTGCAAGCAAGGCGACAGCGCTGGCGAACTTCTCTGCGGAAGTCGGGCAGGCTCATCCGGCCAGACTCGATCTCGACCTCCAAATCCGACTCGAGATAAAGTGCGAGAATCTCGTCGGCAGACAAAGGACTGTGGGCTGCCAATTGCTCTGCCGCCTTGCGATGGCTAAAGAAACCCAGCACATTGCCGAAATCGAAGACGAGCGTAACGGGGGAACTCATTGGAAAGTGATACACCCATGTTGGTGAAACGCCACACTACCTCTTTCTCGTCAAAATTCTATGCCCCTAACTGGGGAAAGCAAGGGACGCCGGCGACCCTGCCGGACTCCGCGAGACCCGCCATGAGAAATGCTGTCTAGCATCGCGACCGGATGAAGCGTATAATGTATGTTGTGTATGGAGGAATCATGGCCTCGTTCTACGCGCGAATGATGGTGTTGAGTTGCGGTCTCCTGTTGGTGCTGCCGCCGGGGTGGTGTTGCATCTTCGTCGCACTGCTTCCAAGACACGATGCGTCCGTCTCCGCCCCCGCCTGTCGATCCTGCTGCCACCAGTTCGCGCCTTCGACTCCCACGCCTCAACCCAAGCCCCATAGCCCCGAGCGTTGCCCCTGCGCGGATCGCCAGACGACGTCTCTGGACCATGTGAAATCAACGTCTCTCGACCTCCCGTCCGTTGCCTTCCTTTCGACGATCGAACGGTCCATCCTTCCGTCGCCGACGGATGGCGCGACCCCGTTCTCTCCGCCTCCATTCGTTGCTCCTCACTTGCTCCATTGCGTTTGGATGTGTTAGGCTCCTCCAGCCGTGGCTGGGGTTTTACTCGCGACGGGATTCAAGCGAGTGGACGATCGCGTCCGGGCGCGCCCCGTTTCGGGTTTGACGCCGACCTGCGGCCCTTTCCATCAATCGTTTTTCATCGATTCCTTGTGTAGAGCGGGCGCTGGTCCTTTCAATCCAGTCGAAGCCAACGCGCGCTTTGAGGGAGAGGTTCCCATGTCCGAACGCAATGTAGTTTCGCGCCCCAATGGTCTCGACATCATCCAAACGCCAAGCGACGAGGGAGGGCTTCGCGCCCCGCCGGAACTTGGGACCCTCGGCAAAGCGTGGTGGTGGTTTCATTTCCTCATCTTGGTCAAGCTGGCACGGCTGCGCTTCATCGCCGTCTTGCTCGCCATCGGTCTCGTCGTCGCCAAATGGGATTTGCTGTCTGCCTGGTATGACAAACTGACGCGGCCCGTCCTCGGTGGGGAAACCGCCGTCCATACGGATAGCGAATACTGGTGTCCGATGCACCCGACCATCGTCCGCGAGCATCCGGATAAGTGCCCTCTCTGTGCCATGCCGCTATCGAAGCGCAAGAAGGGAGACAAGCAGGAGGGAGAGGCGTTGCCGCCCGGCGTCGTCAGTCGCGTGCAATTAACTCCCTACAAGGTGGCCGTCGCCGGTATCGCCACGGCACAAGTCGGCTATCGCGCGCTGACGCATAACCTTCAGGCCGTCGGTCTCGTCGAGTTCGACGAAACGAAGCAAGCCCACATCGCCGCCCGCCAGAAGGGACGCATCGTCAAGCTGTTCGTCAACACCACCGGCCAGATGGTCGAGAAAGGCGAGAGGCTGGCCCTGGTCGATGTTCGCTATAGCTCGGAGTTGATGGTCACATTGGAGGATCTACAACGCGCCCGGAATCAAGGGAATCGAGCCTACGAGGACATAGCCCGCAAACGGCTGCGCATCTTCGATGTGGAGGAAACGCAGATAGACGATTTTTTGAAGACCGGCAAGCTGTCTACGGAAATGACCATCGTTTCGCCCATCCACGGCCACGTCATCAAGAAGTATCCTCGCGAAGGCAACTTCGTGGATGAAGGGACTCCGTTATACGATGTGGCCGACCTCTCCACCGTGTGGATCGAGGCTCAAGTCTACGAAAACGATTTGCCGTTTCTGAAGGACGCCGTGGAGAAGAGGCTGCCGGCCGTCGCCGTCGCCGAGGGCTTCCCCAACCGCGAATTCAAAGGCAAAATCGTTTTCGTTCATCCGCACTTGGATGCCGCCACGCGCACCCGGATGGTTCGCTTCAACATGGACAACCCAGACCACGAATTGGCCCCCGGCGTTTGGGCGACGGCGCGGCTGGAAGTACCCATTACCCAAGCCGTGGCTCTGCCTCCCGATAGCTCGGCGGTTCAGAAGGAAAGATACCGGGCGGGCGAGGTTTTGAGCGTGCCGGAACGCGCGGTCATCGACACCGGAAACCACAAGTTCGTTTACCGCGAAGCCGAGCCGGACGTTTACGAGGGACTTGAGGTGGAACTGGGACCGCGCTGCGGCGGCTACTATCCCGTGATCCGCGGCGTCAAGGAAGGCGAGCGCGTGGTGACGACGGGTTCGTTCCTCATCGACGCCGAGACCCGCCTCACGGCGGGCGCGAGTTCGATCTACTTCGGCGCGAGCGGCGGTCCTCATGCCGACCATTCGACGACGACGCCAGCGCGTCCTTCGATGGCGCGAGACGAGGATTCCAAAACGCGCGCGGGTTTGGCCAAGCTCAAACCCGTGGATCGACTTCTGGCCGAAAAACAACGGTCCTGCGCCGTCCTCCCCAAGAATCGCCTCGGCTCGATGGGCGCGCCCTTCGTCGTGGAAATCAAGGGCCGCAAAGTGTTTCTCTGTTGCGAAGGCTGCAAGGAAGATGCGTTGAAAGAGCCGGAGAAAACGCTCGCCCAGGTAGAAAAGCTGAAGCGAGAACGGAAGTAACCTCCGTCTGTTAGCCGCGAAGCGCCAGCGGAGCGCTCGGCGATCCCCGACGCGCTTCGCTGGCGCTTCGCGGCTAACCGATCGACAACGCGCGTCGAGGGAGAATCGGAGATACGACATGATCGAAAAAATAATCGAATGCTCGATACGCAATCGTTTCTTGGTCTTGGTCGCGGCGGCGGCGCTGGCAGCGTTTGCCGTCTATGCCGTTCTCGATACGCCGATGGATGCCACGCCGGATCTGAGCGAGAATCAGGTCATCGTCTTCACCGATTGGATGGGACGAAGTCCGCGCGAGATTGAGGATCAGATAACGTATCCTCTTTCTCTCAAATTACAGGGATTGGCCGGAGTCCGGGCGGTGCGCTCGTCGTCCGAGTTCAATTTCTCGATGATTACCCTGATTTTCGAGGATAAGCTCGACTTCTATTTTACCCGTCAGCGCGTGTTGGAGCGATTGACGTTGGCGAGTACCTTCCTCCCGGAAGGCGTCGCTCCCTATCTCGCCGCCGATGCCACGGCGGTCGGGCAGGTCTTCTGGTACACCGTCGAAGGCGGCACCATGGAGCCGGGCCGCCGTTGGGCGCTTCAGAAATACTACATCGGCCCGGAGATCAATTCGGTACCCGGCGTGGCCGAGGTCGGTACCGTCGGCGGTTCGCCCCTGGAGTATCAGATCGATGTGAATCCCAATGCGCTCCGTGCCTACAACGTCACTCTCGGGGAATTGTACGAGGCCGTAAGCCGGAGCAACTCAGCCGTCGGCGGGAGTGTGGTGCAGAAGAACAACGCCGAGTATCTCATCCGCGGCGTCGGCTGGCTCGGCAGCCGCAAGGAGACTGAGGCCAACGCGAGTGAAACCGTCGAGAGTCGCGTACTCCGCGATCTCGAAGACACCGTGCTAACCGCGCGCGACGGCGTGCCCATCGCCATCAAAAACGTGGCCCGCGTCCAGGTGGGCGTCCAGTTTCGCCGGAGCGTATTTATCAAGGGCGGCAGCGAGATGGTCGGCGCGGTCGTTGTCATGCGCTACGGTGAGAATCCCTTGGCCGTCACCAATCGCGTCAAGCAGAAGATTCAGGAACTGCAACCGGGGCTGCCCTCCGGCGTTCACATCGTCCCGGCCTACGACCGCACCCGCCTCATCCACGGCGCGATTCAAAACGTCGCAGAGGTCATGGGGCACGAAATGCTCATTGCCGCCGTGGCCATCCTGTTGATTCTCATGCACGTCCGCAGTGTCTTCGTCATTTGCATCACCCTTCCGCTGTCGGTGCTGTTTTCGTTTTTGATGTTGTGGGTTCTGCGGGCGCTGCGCGTCGTCGATGTGCAGGCCAACATCATGTCGCTGGCAGGAATCACCATCTCCATCGGCATCCTCGTCGATCAGGCCATCGTCATGGTCGAGAATGCCACGCACGATTTGAAGGAGCATTTCGGCGATTCTCCGGTGACGGGCGACACCACGGAAATCATCGTCCGCGCCTGCCGCACCGTGGGCCGACCGATCTTCTTCTCCGTGCTGATTATTTTGATCTCTTTTATCCCCGTATTTGCCATGAGCGGGCGCGAGGGCAAGTATTTCCATCCGATGGCCTTCACGAAAAGTCTGGCGATGGTTGGCGTTGCCTTCCTCTCCGTGACGGTGGTTCCGGCCCTGTTGCCGACGTTTCTACGCGGACGCCTCCGCAGTGAAGAGCAGAATCCGATCGTCCGCAGTTTCATCCGCATCTATAAGCCGATGCTGACTTGGGCGCTGCCGCGCCGCAACCTCGTCGCGTGGATGTTCGCCGTGCTGCTCATCTTGGCCGTGGGCATGTTTCCGCTTCAGGCCGTTCTGGGGATCGGGGCATCGCATCGAGATTGGGAGATGTGTTTCTTCGTCGTACTGGCTGCGGTGATCTTCTTGACCGTGGTGTTCACGCGCGGCGGAGCGTGGCAGGTAGTCAGCTTCGCCACCCTGGTTTTGGTCGGTCTGATCGCCTATCGCTTTCCCAAGATCGGCGTCGAGTTCATGCCGCCTTTGAACGAACAGACAGTCATGGACATGCCCGTCACGGTGCCGCGCGCGAGTATCACAGAGGCCGCCGACGATCTGAAAGTCCGCGATGCGCTGTTGCGGCAATTTCCCGAAGTCGAGTCGGCGATCAACAAAGCCGGCCGGGCCGACACACCGACCGATCCCGCACCGCTGGAAATGGTGGAAACGTTCGTAAACTTTCGGCCCCGTGAGTTGTGGCCGCGCCGCGTTTTGGCTTTCGACGAGGCCGCGCGACAAGTTCGACTCGCTCTGGGATTCCTGGAAGAACGCGGCTCCATCCCTCGGGCCGACGACGAGGAGCGCGACGCACTCGTGAACGATGCCACTATGGCGGCGCTGACCAAATTCGACGAGGCGATGCGCGAACTGGCGCTGCGGCGCTATCGAGAGATGGAGACCGAACTGGGACCGGCGTTGACGCGCTTTGTCGTCGAGGATTCGCTGCGCCGCTTCCGCGCCGCCGGTTTGCTCCAATGGCCCAACGATGCCGACGAGGGAGCGGTGACGGAGAAGCTGGTCGAAGAACTGGCTCCGCGCTACGGAATTTGGTTGTCGAAAAATCCGGCTCTGGAAGATGTCGCCAAGCTGACGCAGTCGCTCGCCCAGCGTTTGCGCGAGCGCGGCGTTCTAACGACGACGGCTGCGGACGCACTGAAACTGCGACAATCGATGCCGCGGCGCATACTCGACGCGATCGCCGAATCCCTCGGTTCCCAGGGCAAGACATTCGCCGGCGAAGTTTTCGCGGCTCTCCAGAAGCGTCGCCACGAATTGTGGATCGAGCGCATCCACAAAAGGATCAATTGGGAGCTGTTCGATCGCGGCGTCGAGACGTTCACTTGGGCGGCGGTGGAAGAGCTAGGCCGTGCCGCCAAGATCGGACGGGATCTGCGCGATGAATTCGCATCGCTCCGCGAACAATTGGAGAAACCGTTCGCCAAGGGGCTGATCTTATGGCAGCGCAAGGGCGGGACGAAGGGCGACCTGCTGCAAGAGATGGATGGCGTCGTGCAGATGCCGGGATGGAGCAATATCTGGACGCAGCCGATCATCAATCGGGTGGATATGCTCTCCACTGGAGTACGGACGCAGATCGGCGTCAAAGTGTTCGGTCCCGATCTGGACACCATCAACCGCGTCTGCAAGGAGGTCGAGCAAGCGATCAAACCGGTTCCCGGCGCGATGGATGTAATCGCCGAGCCGTTCATGGGCAAGGGCTATGTGGAGATCCACATCGACCGGCGCAAGGCGGCTCGCTTCGGCGTGCGCGTCGGCGATATTCAAGATACCATTGAGGTTGCATTGGGCGGCAAGCTCATCACGCAGACGGTTGAAGGGCGCGATCGCTTCCCCGTGCGCGTCCGCTACGCCCGCGATTTCCGCGAAGACGAGCAAGCGGTCAAGGCTCTGTTGGTGACGCGGGGCAACATGGGGAGTTTAGGTCGCGCCATGTCCGCTGGCCCGACCGCCAGCAGGGCGGAACCGGCGCGCGGATCGGACCAGGAACATCAGGCCGCCCCTTGGCACTCCGCCGACGGCAAGATTTCGCTGCAAATTCCTCTGGAGCAAGTGGCCGACGTTCACATCGTCGAGGGACCGGCCACGATTAAAAGCGAGAACGGTCGGCTGCGCAGCTACGTCACCCTCAATGTCCGCGGCGACCGCGATGTGGTCGGATTTGTCGAGGAGGCGCAGCGCGTCGTCGCCGAGAAAGTCGATTTGCCGGAGGGCGTTCATCTCGAATGGTCCGGCGAATTCGAGCATCAAGTGCGCGCCGCCAAGACGCTGCGCATCATCCTACCGATGGTGCTGATCCTCATTTTCCTCATTTTGTATCTGACATACAAGGATTTCGCCGATGCTTGCCTGATGATGTTGGCAGTGCCGGAGGCGTTGGCCGGGGGCGTCTTCTTCCAATTCCTTTTCCCCAAGATCGTCCACGGTTGGAGCAGTCCGCCTGAGCCGTTCAGCATGGGCATCTGGGTCGGCTACATCGCTGCTTTTGGCATGGCCACCGAAACCGGCATTATCATGCTGGTGTATCTCCGCGAAGCCATTGACAAACGCGGCGGCTTGGAGAATATCCAGTCGTTGGAGGAATTGCGGCAGACGGTGATCGAAGGCGCAGTGCATCGCTTGCGGCCCAAGCTGCTGACCGAAGGCGTGGCCATCGTTGCCATTGCGCCGATGTTGTTTTCCACGGGCATCGGCGGTGAAATCATTTCGGCGATGGCGCTCCCCGTCTTGGGCGGCTTGCTCATTGCCGACGAGGTCGTCGATCTTTTCCTTCCCGTGCGTTTCTATTGGGTGCGCCGCGCTCGCTGGCTGAAAATCCACGAAAAACGAGTCGCCCAAGAGAGACTGGAGAAGGCAGTCGCTTTGTTGTCGTAGGTTGGGATGGAAGAAGAAGCGAGAGTTGATCCAGTTGTCCCTCTCCCCACATGCGGGGAGAGGGGAAGAATCCAAGTTGCTCTGGGCCGTTAGTATTCGCGGTCCTTCTTGCGGCCGGGTTCGGGCACGGGATAGTTGCCCTTGGCGTCGGCCAACACAGGCGCGGGCGAATCCATCTTCAATCGATCGACTTCCGGAGCCAATTCGTTTTCGTCCTTGAGCATTTGCTCTTGCGTGATGATCTGTCCGGTGTGAGCGGCTTTGCGACCCATCGCAGTGACCATACTCGCCATCGCGCCGCGCTCGGCTTCATTGTACGCCTTGTCTTGGCGAATCGCCTCCAACAGATGATCCCACTCCAGTTGATAGGGGTCCGGCTCGAATTTCGGAGCGCGCCAGATAACGTCGTTCTTGTTGTCTGGCCTATTGTCCTGGCTCTTGAATAAGCGGCATTTCGACGGCGCGTGCGACGAGGTGGAGATGATGGCCGAGCCTTTGGTGCCGTGCGCGAAGCTGGCGAACTCGTGCCAGCAGCCCGGCGTGTTCCGGCCTTCGAGCAACAGCTTGGCCCCGTCGGCGAAGGTGTATTCGACGGAATAATGATCGAAGTTCTGGTCGATGTCGTGTGCGCCGGAGTAGTTGCGATACTGCCGGCCGCCGACGGCCTTGGCCTCGATCGGCCAGGCATCTTTCATCCAGCAGCATTCGTCGATATTGTGAATCAGGAAATCGCTATAGCAGCCGCCGCTGGCCCACAAGAACGAATGGAAGCGACGGATCTGATAGTGCAGTTCCGGGATGTTCGACGGGCGCGGCGCGGAATACTGCGAGGCTTCTTGATCTTTGACGCGGTAGGCGCGAAGAAGCGTCAAATCGCCGATCTGACCGTCCTTGATTCGCTTGAACAGCTCGCCGCGCGAGGCGCAGTGACGACACATCAGTCCGACGCCGACCTTTAGATTCTTGGCGCGCGCCTCCTCGGCCAACTTCAACATGCGGCGCGTACTCGGTCCATCCACCGTGACCGGCTTCTCCATGAAGACATTCAGCCCCTTCTTAATCGCGTAGGTAAAGTGGACCCAGCGGAAGGCAGGAGGCGTCGTCAGGATCACGATGTCGCCGGGCTTGAGACAATCCATCGCCTGTTTGTAGGCGTCGAAGCCGAGGAACTTGCGATCGTCGGGGACGGCGACTTTCTTCTCCTGCTCGAACTTCTTCAGGTAGCCGTAACTGCCGTTCAGTCGATCGGCAAACACGTCGGCCATGGCGACGATTTGGGTGGGGCCGTTCTTGGCGCGCAGGGCGTTCTCGGCCGCGCCGGTACCGCGTCCGCCGCAGCCGACAAGAGCTACTTGGATGGTGTTGTTTTCGCCGGCGTGAACGTTCGGGACGGCGAGTCCGGCCAGCGCCGAAGCTGCGACGACCTTGCCGGTCGTCTTCATCGCTTCGCGGCGTGTCGGGCCGCGTTTCGGGGTATCGGTCACGAGGGAGATCCTCCTCTACAAGTGGGACAAGGGTGGGAAGGAAACGAGCGAGGTCTGTTTCCAGTTTCTCCGATCCGCCGTGAAAGTCAATCGTCGCGGATCGAAAATGCGCATTTTTTTGATCGGACGCGGAGGCGGTCTCGGTGCTGTGCCGCGGCTGAGAAGACGCGACGAACGCAACGAAAACGACTTGGGGACGAGGAGGTAAAGGGCGAATCCGGCGCGCTCGAAGTGTCTTTATAGTTGACGCCGCACCGCGCTTCCCCGCATAATGAATCCAGGTACTTACAAAAACTCTCCTCTCGGCCCGTAGGTCGAGAGAGGATTGGCAACAAGCAAAGGGCTTACGAGGTCCGCAGCGTCCTGGAGACCACAACGCACGACGGGAGTGGAACCGGAACCGCCGCGGGCACCTTCACCGATCGTTCGCTTTGTCCGTAGTCCGTAGCTCGTGATTCCTCAGCCGAGGCAAGGACAAACCGCCTTTGCCACCGACTTTGGAATTGGAGTCATGGCCCACGGACAATGAAAGCGAGATTTGCATGATTCTGCTTTGTTTGACATGCGTGTGTTTACTACTGGTTGGACTCGCCGTCTTCGCGTCCGTCATGGCTTCCATCGGCGATGTCTGGCTCCACTGGTTTGGAGTCCGTCAACCGGTGCCGCGCCCGTCCGCGCGGCCCGTTACCGTCTCTTCCCGTAGTCCTCCACACGATCGTTTGCCTCCGTTCCGCGCGGGCGCGCGGTCGGAGCCGCGAAGACAGTAATCGGCTATCGTTTCTATGCGATATGCCGATGGACTGAGACACGGTGAGGTTGCTCGTCGACAGATGTTCCGCGCTCGCGTCGGCATTTAACGGTCGAGCGTTGCCGTTCGACTCACGGCGTTGAGTGGTGAAGGACGAAGCGGCCCCTCTGGAAGGAGTGGGCTGAATGGGTCAGCTGGAAGCTATTATCAGCTGTCTCGCGGCTCTGGTTGGAGTGGCGCTGGGTTTTGCCGGCGTCCGATTGTTAGATCGATCCCGTCTGAAAAGCGTTCGCGCCCAGGCAGAATCGATCGCCAAGAGCGCCCGCGAAGAAGCCGAGAAAATCAAAAAAGAAGCCGAACTCAAGGCGAAAGACGATCTCTACCATCAACGCGAAGAGTTTAAGCGGGAGACCGAACAGGTTCGAGCCGAGTTGCGCGACCAAGAACGACGTTTGGCCCGCCGCGAGGATGGACTAGAGGAAAAAAGCCACGATCTGCAAAAGCGCGAGCGCAGCTTGGAGAGTCTCAAAACCAAGCTGACGGAGCGCAAAAACGAAGTCGAGAAACGCGGTCAGGATCTCGAAAAGTCCATCGAACAGCAGATGCGCAAGCTGCACGAGATAACCGGCCTCGGCCGCGAACAAGCCGAGCGAATCTTGATGGAACGCATGGAACGCGAACTGTCGGAGCAGATCGCCTCACGGCTGCAAAAGTACGAAGAACAATTGCGACAATCCAGCGAAGAACGCAGCCGGCGCATCTTGGCGACGGCCATTCACCGCTACGCCGCCGAACATACCTGCGATACTACCGTCAGCACGGTGGACATTCCGAGCGATGACATGAAGGGCCGAATCATCGGCCGCGAAGGACGCAACATCCGCACGTTCGAGAAATGCACCGGCGTCGATGTCATCGTCGATGACACGCCCGGCGTCGTTATCGTCAGCGCCTTCGACAATATCCGCCGCGAGATCGCCCGCCTCTCGTTGAGCAAGCTGATTCAAGACGGTCGCATTCATCCTTCGCGCATCGAAGAGCTGGTCGCCGAAACGCAGGCGGAGATGGAGAAGCATATTCTGGAAGTCGGTCGGCAAGCGGTACAGGACGCGAACATCGGGTCGCTACACGAGAAGTTGGTGCAGCTGTTAGGACGGCTGAAGTTTCGCACCAGCTACAGCCAAAACGTCTTGCAACATAGCTTGGAAGTGTGCCATCTCTGCGGCATGATGGCCGAGGAACTGGGGCTGGATGGACGACTGGCGCGGCGCTGCGGTTTGCTGCACGACATCGGCAAGGCGGCCGATCACGAGATGGAAGGCGGGCATCCGAAGATCGGCGCGCAACTGGCCGGACGGCACGGCGAGACGAGCAAGGAAGTCCTGCACGCCATCGCCGGACATCACGACGACGTTACCATCGATCACGTTTACACGGTTCTCGTTGCGGCCGCCGATGCCATCAGCGCCTCGCGGCCCGGAGCGCGGCGCGAGACGCTGGAGAAGTACGTCAAACGCCTGGAGGAGTTGGAGACGGTGGCTTCGGGATTCCCCGGCGTCGAACACGCTTATGCCATCCAGGCGGGACGCGAGGTGCGCGTCATCGCCAACGCATCGCAGACGACGGACAGCGATGCCATCAAAGTCTGTCACGACATCGCCAAGGCAATCGAGGAGCAACTGCACTATCCCGGCGAGATCAAGGTCACGGTCGTTCGTGAAACGCGCGCCGTCGAGTTCGCTCGTTAGCCTACGGTCCCACTGCAAAAGAGAGCGGTCGGCTTCGGAGAGACCCCTCTCCCACGGTCGCGGATCTGACCGAAGTAGTCTTCCGGGACAGGCTCTTATGCTTCCCCTATCTCCTCCGATACTCCAGAGGAGATAGGGACTGTATTGGATGGATATATGCGCGCGTTGTTCATCGGTGACATCGTTGGTTCCCCTGGGGTAAAGATGGTGCGGCGCGCCGTGCCGTTGTTGATCGAGCGCGAACGCCTCGATCTCGTTGTCGCCAACGCCGAGAATGCCGCCAACGGTTCGGGCCTTACGCCGAACCTCTATCGCCAGCTGCGTCAAGCCGGGGTCGATCTCATCACCCTCGGCGATCACATTTACAAGAAGTCCGAGATTATCTCGACCCTGACGACCGAGGAAAGGATCTGCAAACCGGCCAACTATCCTCCCGACGCGCCCGGTCGAGATTTTGCCTCGGCGACGGCACGCGACGGAACCCCGGTGGCCGCGCTCTGTCTGATGGGGCGGACTTTCATGCGCTCCGTCGACTGCCCCTTTCGCGCCGCCGACCGCGTTTTGCCGGCGATCGCCGACCGCGCCCGCTGCATTCTCGTGGATGTCCATGCCGAGGCGACGGCGGACAAGTATCTGCTCGGCCACTATCTCAAAGGGCGCGTCAGCGCCGTACTGGGTACTCATACCCACGTCCCCACGGCCGACGAACAGATCCTAGCCGGCGGCACGGCCTTCGTTACCGACGTTGGCATGACCGGCCCCTACGAGAGTATCTTGGGCCGTCGCATCGACCGCGTCTTATCGACTACGATTTCCTTTATTCCCAGCGCCTTCGATGTGGCGACCGGCGATCCGCGCCTCGCCGGTGCCATCGTAGAGATCGACCCGGTGAGCGGCCGCAGCCAGTCGATTCGCCGCACCATCATAACCGAGGCCGATGTCGACGCCTGGACAAACACCGATCCGCTTCGTTGACGTTCCACGAGCGCGTCGCTATGGTAACTCTTTCTTCGGATGGACCGATTTACTTTCCCAGAATTGATAGAGGGCGACGGCAAACATGGTTCGCAAGAAGCTCGGACGAGGTCGAAAGAATCGCTGCCGATTCTGCACGAAGGACGGTTGCCCGCGACCGGCTTTCGTGGACTATAAAGACGTGCAAACTCTCAAGAAGCTCTGCACAACCCAGGGCAAACTGTTCAGCCGCAAGCGCAGCGGCACCTGCGCCGCGTTTCAGCGCGCCGTCAAGGACGCCATCAAACGTGCGCGCTTTATGGCGCTGATGCCCTACGTCGGCGAGTAACCGCCAACAAGAAATAGCGGGCGAGCGGGGGGCGTCAGCCCCCTGATTCTTGCCTTTCTTTCCATCGTCATTGCGGCTTTCGCAAGCGGTTGAGGAGTGTCGCTAGATCGCGCGGCGGCTTCGAGGTCCAACTCATGCGCTCGCCGGTCATGGGATGGTTGAAAGCGAGAAAAGCGCCGTGCAGGGCGACGCGCTTGATGCCGCTGTCGTCGGCACATGGCTTGCCGTGGAGTGGCCGGTCGTAGAGTCGCTCGCCGCACAACGGCGTGCCGGCCTCGCCGAGATGAATCCGCACCTGATGCGTCCGCCCCGTTTCCAAGCGACATTCAACGAGCGTGTAGGCGTCGAACGCTTCAACGATGCGGACGTGTGTAACGGCCAGCTGTCCTTCCTTGGGTGTGATGGAACTGCCGCGCCGACCGTCGCCGCGATCGCGCACCAAATGCGATTCGATTCGTCCCTCTTTCGCTTGGCCGCGCACAAGGGCGAGATAACGCCGCTCGATGGAATGCGCGCGAAACTGTTTGCCCAGATGCCGTTCCGCTTCGACCGTCCGCGCGAACACCACCAGTCCGCTCGTATCCTTGTCCAGGCGATGAACGGCGCGTACCGGCAGCTCCTCTTTTGAAGAGCGGCGAGCCAACAGAGCCGGCAATACGTCGGCCAACGTCACCGGCAAGAAGCGTTTGGCGCGCGAGCCGAACTCGGCGGCTTCCTCGGCGTGCCGCATCGTCGTCAATCCTGCCGGCTTATCCACGACGACGAGGTGCGCGTCGGCGTAGCGGATGGTGGGCCGAGGTCCGGACGGCAAACGAAGCGGCGCGGGCTTCTCGCGCTGGCGTGGCGAATCGGTCAATCGAGCCTGCACGCGCTGCCCTCGTTGGAGTCGCCAATGGGGATCGAGACACGGCTTACCGTTGACGCGCACTTGCCCCGCCGCCAGCATGCGCCGCACCGCCGAACGCGGCAGTGCCAGCCGCGCGCTCAGACAAATGCCCAGCGGTCGTCCGGCTTCGGAACTTCCGACGATAAAGAATCGAAGACTCATAGTTCGGCTTTCGGCTCTCGGCTTTCAGAGTTTGTATGGATTTCTGGAAGGTGCGCCTCAATGTCTCCGAGACGCCTTGGGCCTCGATTCAATGAAGCCAATACTCGATTTGTGAATAACGCCGGCATGAAGGCTTGTCGCTGGCGAGCGGAGTTGCGTTAGCGCTCCAAGTACATTCTCTCCGGGCGCTAACACAATCCCGCTCGCCTCTTTACCATAGGCGTTCAGTCGATAGCCGAAAGCGAATAGCCGAAGTTAGGGTTCGGCAAATTCCATTTCGTCCACTTCGTCCAGTGAACGCGCTTCCACAAGTTCAGCCTGCATTATCTCGTGGCCTTCACGGTAGGCGCGCACCTTGGCGGGACGCTTGTATCCTCCGACGTCTTTATAATCGCCGAAAAAGAAATGCTGACGGATTTCCTTCCCTTTCCCGGCATCGATGCGGTTCTCTGCACGGACCAGTAGGCCGTATTCCTTGTCGAAGAACAGTCGCATTTCCTTCCGTCCGCGTCCTCCCACGCGAACGCCCACCGCCGGACGTTCGTTCACTTTGATTTCATCGGCGAGGGCCAGTTGATAGCTCTTGTCTTGCAACAGCGGCAACAGACGCTTGGCGCGCTCTAACTCCAGTCCGCTGCGTATCTCTGCGATTTGCGACTCCTCCGTGGGTACTTTCCGCCCATCGAGGGCGACGTACAGTTTATCGCCGTTGATGACGTAGACGAGCGTGTGCTTCTCCGCGCCGACATTCATGGTGAGTACGTACTTGTACTTCGAGGGCATTTGGGTCGTCGTCTCGGCGACGAACGGGGTGGAATGCTCGCGCAGGACGAGAGTGCCTTTGAACTTGACCTTGTCGGCACGAACACGGGCCAACGCTGCCTCGCCGCCGTGTGCCCTTACGGCGCGCTCGATGATGCGGCGGGCCTCGTTGTCTTGCGCATGAACGCTGCCGCTAACGGCAATCCCTAAAGCGACCAACCACGTCGAAACGATGCGTGTGCGCATGGCGATCTCCTGAAAAGATACAGCCCCAACTTTCTGGCGACCTTCCCATCGTGTATCATTGCAAAAATCGGCGATTCGCACAATCACGGTCTGACTTGGCCAACGAGCCAACGAGGGGAACGATGCGTTGAGGTGGCGCGCAAAGGTCTCGTGCATCTTGGTTGTCGCGGTCGCAATCGCCCAAGAGTGGGTTCTCAATCCTCGAATGAGGGATAAAGTTGCTTGAGCTTCTTGAGGGCGAACGAGGAAGCTGCCTTCCGATCGGACGACACAACCGGGGGAACGTTTCCCGCGCGCGCCGCTTTTTCCACGGTGAACGAATCGGGCAAACGGGTGGGGGGCCTGCCCTATTTCCCGCCTCCCGCCCACTTCACCTAACCGTTGCATTCCGCAGGTCGAAGACGAAAAAAGCTTGATTTTCTCTGGATCGAGTGCGGAGCCGCGTTGACACCTTCGTCTCGTAAACGTAAACTTGCCCCGTCAACGTGAGCGAAAGGCCAGAAAACGGTACAACCTGCGATTGCATAAGCCTTTACGACTCCTACGATTGACGGAATCGTTATAACTGGAATAATCGGGTATCTTATGGCACAGACCGAACTTCCTCCCATCCTGTCTCGACCCGCCGAGGGCTTCTACACTTCTGAAGTCCAAACGTCCCCCGAACGGCGGGGCGACAGTTGGCCGCTGCGAACCTTCTTGCCCACGGGTTACGAGCCGAACTACCCCTACCCCCTCCTCGTCTTCCTGCACGGCCACGGCGGCAGCGAAGAACAGATTCTCCGTCTGGCTCCGCAACTGAGCCGGCGCAACTACATTTGCATCGGCTTGCGGGGTCCACGTTCTCTGGGTCTGCGAGACAACGGGTTCCCGGCCTATAGCTGGGCCAACGAAGGATTGAGCGACACCGAAGTCGAAGAATACGTTTTCCGCGCCATTGAGCAAACCCGGCGACATTACCACGTTCACTCCGAACGCATCTATTTGGCAGGCTATCACGAAGGCGCGACGCTGGCGTATCGAATCGGCATGACCTTCCCAGAACGATTTGCCGGTATCATTTCCCTCAATGGAGCCATGGCGCGCGAAGGACGCCCGCTGTTGCGCTTACCGGATGTACGGCGTTTGCGCGTACTGATTGGCCACGGTCTTGCCAATGGAATCGTACCGGTGGAGATGGCGCGTCAGGATTTTCGCTTGCTCTACACGGCGGGCCTGTCGATCCACATGCACACCTACCCCGTCAATCACGGCATTCATCTCGACATGCTCCGCGACATCAATCGTTGGGTGATGGAGGCGATCCACACCGAGGAGAGTTGAGCGATCCCCAGAAGGGGAAGGAAGTTTTTCCATCGGGTGAAAAGCTGGGTCGTGGATATACCCAATTGGCTTGAAAAGAGTCGTTAGCTACAAATTCAAGCGGAGTTGCGTAAGCGCCACGAGAGAATGCACTCGGGGCACTTTCGCAACCCCGCGCGCTAAATATCTTACATTCGCGCCGGGGTAATCGGACGAGTCGAGATGGTTTCGCGCGGACGCGATGGTCTCGAAGGGTATCTCCGCGGACTGCGGCAGTGCGAAAAGATGTTTTAATCTATCCGGCGGCTGTTAGCTCGACAATGTCGGTTTCCGTTGGGAGTAAAGTCTCTATGCGACTCCGTTACTTGGCGGGGGAGACGTTAGCAAGCCGGTAAGAATGTGCGGATCGGCGGGTTTGACAAGGTGGTGATCGAAGCCGGCCTCAAGGGAGCGACGGACATCCTCCGCTTGACCGTAGCCGGTCAGAGCCACGAGCAGCGGACGCGGCGCGAGATTCATGGCGCGAAGACGACGTGCCACCTCGAAGCCATCCAGCCCGGGCAGGCCAATGTCGAGCAGAACGACTTCCGGCTGAAACTTCTCGGCCTCGACGAGTCCTTCTTGTCCATCGAAACACAGTCGCGCTATGTGGCCGCTCATCTCCATCAACATGCCCAGGCTGCGGGCGGCGTCGGCGTTGTCGTCCACAATCAACACTCGCCGGCGAGGCAACTTGCTCGAAGTTGCCGTCACTTGAGGCGGCACCGCCACGGACTCATCGTCGTGCAAAGCGGGCAGATGCACGACGAACTCGCTGCCGCGATTCGGGCCCTCGCTGAAAGCCTCCACGTGCCCGCCGTGCATTTCGACGATCTTGTGAACCAGCGTCAGCCCGATGCCCAGGCCGCCTTGCGAACGATCCAGCGAACGATCCACCTGGGTAAACAGCTCGAAGATCGACGACAACATCTCCGAGGGGATGCCGACACCGTTGTCGCGCACACCTATTCGGATCGTGTCGTGCCGGCACTCCGCGCCCAGGTGGATTTGACCGCCTTCTTCGGTATATTTGGCGGCATTATTGAGCAAATTGCCGATCACCTGCGCCAGGCGCACGGGATCGGCGCGCGCCTTCAACGGCGCGGGAGCCAAGGCGATCGTCAATTGATGTTTGCGCGCGTCGAGAATCGGTCGATTCGTTTCCACGGCTCGAGAGATGACGGCGGTCACGTCCACCGTCTCCATCTTCAAATGAATCTTGCCTCGCGTGATGCGCGACAGATCGAGGAGATCGTCTACCAGGCGCACCAGTTGATGGACTTGGCGGTCGATCATGTCGTGCAGGGCCTGCGTGTCGGAGTCTTGGGAATGGTTCAGGCGCAGCAACTGAATGGCGTTGCGGATGGGTGCCAGGGGATTGCGTAGCTCGTGGGCGAGCATGGAGAGGAATTCGTTTTTGTGCCGGTTGGCCTCTTGGACGTTGCGATAGAGGCGAGCGTTGTCCAGCGCGCTGGCGGCGCGGGCGGCGAGGTCTTCGGCCAAGGCCAAATCGGAGGGGGTATATCGGCGACCGGACGGTCCCATGCCCAATGTCAACACTCCGAGTGCGCGTTCTCGGGCCAACAGAGGCAACAGCACGAGCGAGTGGAGGTCGAAACGCGGCGATGACTCGAGAGAATGGCGTTGGCTCGAGAGAATGGAAACGCCGGGGGGTAGGTCGGCTCTATATTCCAACTTGCCCGATTCCAATACACGATGAATCGCCTGAACCAGGCGCGGATGCAACTCTTCCGGCGCGGCGATCGACGCGGTGCAAGTCCCGTAGCGCGAGTCGGACCAAGCCAATTCGGTCTGTCGCGGCCGGCCGCATTCGTCCACCGAGGTGATGGCGCTGACATCGCCCAAATAGGGAACCGGCAATCGCGGCAGGCCGCGCAGCGTCGCCTCGTAATCGAGTGAGCTAGACAACACTCTGCTGGCTTCGGCGAGGAATGTCGAACGGCGCGTGGCCTCCTCGGCGGCGGCGCGGGCGGCCTGCTCGCGCGCCAGCGCCACACGCTCGTCGGCCTGACGCTGAACCTGTTGCGTCTTACGGTAAAGATCGACGAAGACTCGCACCTTGGAGCGCAAGATCTCCGGAACGATGGGCGAGAGAATGTAGTCCACCGCGCCCATTGAGTAGCCCTGCGCGGTGTGCATTTCGTCGGCGAACGCGGTGATGAAAATGATGGGCGTGTGCGCGGACTTGCGGCGTTGGCGTATCAAGGCCGCCGTCTCGAAACCCGTCATCCCCGGCATGTTGACATCGAGAAGAATGACGGCGAAATCGGCCGCCAACACCAGACGCAGCGCCTCCAACCCGGAGTTCGCTTTGACGACATTCTGGCCTAGCTCCTCAAGAATGGTTTCCAGAGCGAGCAATTTTTCCGGCAAATCGTCGACAATCAGAATGTTGATTTTATCCTCGGACTCCATGAAGGTTTAGTCTATCAGCCTTCGTTGCGTCCTTACAGTCCGAAAACTGCGGTGGCTCCCGCAGGCGGGGGGGTTATCGGATCGGCCCTAAGCCCGGCGTGGTCGAAGGAGATTCCACCTCGACCGCGGCTGCGTAAAATTCGTATTCTCCTTTTTTAGGTCGTCGTGCAGCCGATCGAAGGTTCTGCACGTAACCGTGTTTGAATCGATCAGAACCTTGTTGGTCCGCCAAGTCAAGCGACGCCGCTTCGAGTCATCGAGTTCCGCGTCCCGCCCCATCGCGAGCAAACTTGCGAATGTGAGTTCCTGATCGCCAAACCTATCCCGAAATTCCCTGCGGTTCGCACCGTCTGCAAATGCGTAGAACCAATCCACGATTTGGCTGAACGCCTACTCGAACCTCGAACTCCATTCGGGGTTCTTGCGTCGCTGTTTTTTGAACAAGACCCCTTCTTGTCCTGGCTCGAACTCGACAACGCAAAATCTCCCAGCTGTTTTGCTTCTCAGCAAGATATCAGCCCTGAAGTTGCCGCCGATGTCGAATTCATAACACACTTCGGTAGCGACCGCGATGTTGAGATAGAGCGTACCGCTGTATGCGGTAAGACGCTTCCTAGCCTTAAAAAAAGGGGTAATCTCATCCCCTTCAGAGAGGTTAAACTTGGATTTTACAAGCCCCCTAAATGCTTCTAGCCCCCTCCGAAAAGTCGCTGGGGAGGACTGGACGGACTCAAGGATACTCGCCATTACCTACCCTTCTTCCCTCCTGAGATATGCGAAACATCGGCCGAACGGTCTAGTCATCGCCAAGGGGAGCTTCTCGCAACCCTTCGTTGGGTCCTTACAGGCCGAATTCCATCGAAGTCGGCGTTCCTCACGGGCATCCCCGGATCTCGCTGCCGTCGCGCGGCTTGGACTCCTCGCCCGGTTCTTCGCCCGGCGATGTGGTGCGCCAAGAGGAACCGCGTGCTCCGTAGCGATAACCCGTCTCGAACAGTTGCCGCGCATGTTTGGGATAGAGATTGGTCAGACTCGGCGGTTCGCCGCGATAGTCTTGTGGCACGGCAAGGAGATGGAAGCGCGTGCCGCCGAGCAAACAGAGCGAATGCAACCGGGCGATGTCGGCGCGCGTCAGTGCTTCAAAGATAGCCGTCACCGATGGTTTGAGGCGGCAAATCGCGCTTTTGGGAACCCGCACCGGCTCGGAATAGAGTTTGCGACTCGTGAGGACGTAGAGGTCGCCGCCGGATGGGCAATCGCCGAGAGGAACGAAAGGCGGCAGCGCCATAGCCACCGATCCGGCGTCGCAGTGTTCCTCTCGATGAAAGCGACCGTCGATCTCGACCTCGAAGGGCACAGGTGGAAACGCACCCGGCCACGAGACGGCGGCCAGCAGCACCTTGCGAACTCGGTCGTCGGCGTCGGGCCTTCCACTAGATGCCACGGCTCCCACGTCCCAGACGACGAGACGGCGCGTTTCCAGGTTCATGGTGCCGACGAAAAATCGTCGGCCCGCCGCGTGCGCCTGGCGTAGATCGGCCATGAACTCGTCGTCGTAGATGTGCTGAAAGAGTCTCTCCGCCGGTTTGGCCGTGCCGAACGCCCCGTGTCGCAACATGCACTCGACCGGACGAAACTTAAACAAATCGTCCGTCTTCACCGTCAGGATCAGATGTTGAAGGCGCAGGTCGTATTTGGGACCGAGGAAGGCAAACGCTCCGATTAACGATCCACTACTGATACCCGTGACGCGATCGAACTCGGGGCGCGTACCCAACGCCGACCATCCGACCAACACTCCAGCGGTAAAGGGCGCGCCCGCCACCCCGCCGGAGAGGGCGAGCATCTGCATGGGGCGGGAGCCGGAAGCGGGCGTGGGCATCGGCAAGGGAGCGGACGCGCCTTCGCCGGTCGGCGTCTCGGCGGGACGATAACACGTCCGCGTCAACACCGAAGCGTCCTCGGTCGGAGCGAGGTTGGCGCACGGACAAGCGCTGCAGCCGATCAAGCCCACCCCGAACGGGAGGAGGAGAACTCCACTCCGCGCGAGGAAGGCAAGGAGGCGGATTGCGGAACCCATTCCTCCTAGTCCTCCCTACTTGGCGAAAAAGTGCTATCGCGCGCAGTTCGGCAGCGCGATTGCGAGCGGTTACGATCCTTTTGTTCGGTTGTACGTAGGAAATGACTTGAAAGATCCCATCGGCGCGACCCAGAGAAAGGAGTGAAAAATCGAAGAAGGCGAGCGAGTTGGCGAGCCGTCACCCTTGAAGAATTTCCGTAAGCAAGGCGATTTTTTTGGCAGTGCCGATAAGAACCCTCATCTTGGCAAGCGGGATAAGGCGTCCCACAATAAAGTGGGGCTTGGAACCGGCGGCTGAGGCGGCTGGGTATCTCCTAGAGGCGAGGTGTCTTCATGCGCAATCGTATGCCGATGGTGTTCGTTCTCATCCTATTGGCAACGACGACCACAGGGGTGCGCGGAGACGATCCGTTGGTCGAGAGGGTAAAGACGGCCATCCATCGCGGCAAGGGATACTTGATTGGCAAACAGCGCGACAACGGCGGCTGGGAGATCAGCGCCGGCGACGTGAATCATCGCGGCGGCGCGACCAGTCTCGCGTTGCTCGCCCTGCTTACGGCCGGACAAGATCCGAAGAGTGAAACCATCAAAAAAGGACTGAACTATTTGCGCGAGATCCAGTCCGGCGAAACCTACGTCGTCGGCTTGCAGACGATGGTATTCGCTCAGTTCGCCGGCCAGGATGAATATCGCAAACTGGTCGAACGCAACGTCCAATGGTTGACCGATTCGCAGACCGACACCGGCTGGGGTTATCACAAAGGCGGCGTTCCCAGCGACAACTCGAACACGCAATACGCCCTCCTCGGTCTGCATGCGGCCCTCGAAGCCGGGGTGAAAGTCAAACCGGAAGCCCTGATGCGCATTCGCAAATTCATGCTCGATTCGCAAACGGGCGGGGGTTGGGGATACAAGCAAGGTGTGGCGGCCAGTATGACCATGTCTTGTGCCGGGCTGAGCAATTTGATGATTACCGGCATGGATCTCGACCTCGGCAAGCAGAAGATGGTGGACGGAGTGGTTCGGGACTGCGGGAAGTACGACGATAATGTTCCTGTCGCCCAAGCGCTGGCTTGGATCGGCAGCCGATTCCCAGCAGAGGTTCGTGCCGATAACATTCAGGGTTCCGCCGGTGCCGTTCCGTTCTACGGCTTGTACGGAGTCGAACGCACGGGTCGTCTGACGGGTCGCCGATTCTTCGGCGGACACGATTGGTACGAGATCGGCTGTCGCTATTTGGTCGATAGTCAGCAGGGCGACGACTCGTGGCAGCGGAACGGATTGGACGGTCCTCCGATCATCGCCACCAGTTTCGCACTGTTATTTTTGGCCAAGGGGCGCACGCCGGTCTTGCTGACCAAACTGGCTTATGGTCCCTCCGGCTACCAAGGCTGGAACAACAAGCACCACGACGCCCGCCGCATCGTCGAGTTTTCCAGCAAGGAATTGTTCAAGAAGATGCCCTTGGCCTGGCAAATCTTCGATGTGCGCGACGGTGCCTTGGCCGAGACGGCGGCGGAGCGAAGGCAATTGGCCGGCGAATTGTTGCCCGCGCCTCTGGTCTATCTCAACGGTCACGGCGACGCTCGTATCGGCGACCGTGAAGCCGACATCCTCAAGCACTACATCGAGAACGGCGGCTTCGTGCTGGCCGAGGCGTGCTGCGGCGATGAAGCCTTTCGCCGTCAATTCGAGCAGCTGATCGAAAAGATTCTCCCTGGAAGCGAGTTGAAACCGCTGCCGAACGATCACCCGATCTGGACGGCGTCGGGTAAGTTCCTGGTGACGCCTAACAAGCCGTTCCCACTGTACGGCGTTCAGCACGGTTGTAAGTGGGCGGCCGTGTTCAGTCCCAAACCGATGGCCTACTATTGGGAGGCCAATGATACCAAATCGCCGGAGGGCAAGGCGGCGTTCGAGTTGGCGGCGAACATCGTGGCTTATGCCACCGGCCTGGAACCGCCGCAACCGCGACTGACGCAAATCCTCATTCCGCGCGACGATGTGAAAGAGCGCGTCCGCCGCGGTTTTTTGAAGGTCGGTCAACTTCGCTATGTTCCGGCCGGTGGAGGCGATTGGCGACCCGCGCCCAAGGCTATGCGCAATCTCATGGGCGAGATGCGTAAATCCGGAATCGATGTCGTCTTGGAGACGGCCGAGGTGTATCCCTCTCGCGCCAATATCCTCGATTATCGTTTTCTGTACATGCACGGACGCTCCGGCTTCAGCGAAAGCCCCAAAGATCTCGACCATCTGCGCTTCAACCTGATGTCCGGCGGTTTGTTGTTGGCCGACGCCTGCTGCGGCTCGACGGCCTTCGACGCTGCTTTTCGCAAATTCATGGAGACGCTGTGGAAAGAAGAGAAAGTGAAATGGGAACCGATCCCGCCGTCCGACGAATTATTCGGCGCGGAATTGAACGGAAAGGCGATTCGTAAGGTTCGCTGTCGCCGGCGGAAGGAAGACGGCAAGGGAGTGGACCCGGAGTATCGAAATTTGGCCCCGGCTCTGGAAGGCATCAAGTACAAGGGGCGCTGGGTCGTCATCTACAGCAAGTACGATCTCGGCTGCGCGTTGGAGCGGCATACCTCTTCGGATTGCCTGGGACACGATTACGAGAGCGCCGTGCGTTTGGGGCGAGCGGCGGTGTTGTATGCGCTGAAACGATAATCCCCGACCCCCCGGATTGTGGGAGGAGACAGCCGTCCGCGTCATTGTTTGCCGATGGGATCGAGAGGCAACACGGCGGGAGCGGCGTCTTGCGGCATCCCCGGCGCGGCCGTTGTCGGCTGCGGCGGGAAGATGGGTAGCGGCATATCCGGCGGCTTCTCCGGAGCGAAGTTGGGAGTCTCCGTCGGCGTTGGTGTTTCGGCCTTAAACGTTGTCGGCAGGATGGACCCTGGGTCGTCATTGGGACGAACCGTTCCGAACGTCGAGTTCGTCCCCTTCGTTTTGGGATGGGCCGTTGGAGCCGACGAACGCGGAGGCGACGGAGGTACCGTCGATTCCGGCAACGCAGTGCCGTCTGAGGAAACGGGATCGGGGAAGATATGATTCAGAGGAACGGTCTGAATCGGGTTGGGCAGCTGGTCGGCGTTCTCGGAATGGATGTTCTCGACCGACGGCAGCAAGTCCACATCCTTCAGCGGTGGGGCGTTCTTCCACATCGTTGGCACCGATTCGGGGCTGATCTGTTTTCGGAGATTGACGGGACCGCTGAGTTCCAATGGATTGGCTAAGTTACCCGTCGGCGCGGCGCGCTCGCGCAAGATGAGTGCCTTGGTGCGCTCGCGCAGATGTTCGACGGCGCGCTTCTGGGCGGCGACTGGGATCGGACCTTCCGAAATCGTGACGTTGTCGTGTTGCATAATGGTGGCCTTGCCGAATTCCCAGCCGACGATCGCATTGTTGTAGGTGACGATGGCGTTGTACTCGGTGACCAACGCCTCGGCCCAGGCGCGTTGAGCGTCGAGCAATAGGTTCAGGGTCACGGGCGTTCCGCTCGATCCCGTGCCATTCGGTCCCGTACCCGCTACACCGGGTTCGTTCGCACCATTGCGATAGAGTTCGTAGCGTATCCGCAACTGCGTGGCGGATGCCTCACGCTGGGCGCGAGCGGCCTTGATCTGGAAGTACGCCGACGACATCCGACGATACTCCAGCCCCAAGAATCGCTCCGCCTTCAACTCTTGATCCTGCAACACCAGATAGGAGCGAGCCAATTGCAATTGAGATTGGCGCAATTGGGCGTGGGCGAAACGGAAACCCAGCGGCATGCCCAAGCGCACGCCGACCGTCCAATCGTTGAAGGTATTGGAGGCCAGATTGCGGAAAGCGTTCAACGAGCCCGCGCCGTCGAGCTGATTGCCGACCGAGTTGGTGTCGTAGGCCATGAAGGTGCGCAGATCGGGCATCAAGTAGTTCTTGGCCAACACCACGTTCAATTGAGCCGCTTTTACGTCTTGGCGAGCCATATATAACTCGGGACGATTCTGCATAGCCTCGTACCATCCGGTCTTCCAGTCGGGACGATACTCGGCCAAAGTCGGGGCATCGCTGGGGACCAAGCGCGTGCCGTCATCGATGTGCATACCGAGCATGGCACGCAACTGGCGTTCGTTGTCGAGCAAGGTGTCGATGGCCTGCAAGCGTTGGCTGCGGAACAGATTGAATTGACCCTCGGCTTGGGCCAGGGCGGCGAGGCTGACGCGGCCCACACGGTATTGCGCCCCCGTGATCTTCCACGTCTCATAAGCGAATCGCAGACCCTGCTCGCGGCTGTACAACTGATAGTATGAGCCGTACAGGTTCCAGTAGGCGGTTTCGACGTTGAGCAACATCTGATTGACGTTGCGCTCGAACTCGGCGCGATTCTGATTGAAGCGAATGCGGGCGATGAGAATGCCGGGCGGCAGGCCGAGACCGACGCCGGAGAGGTTGTTGAAGTTGTACGGCAGAAACGTCGAGGCCGGCGGCGCGGTTAGACTATTGGGCGGCGCTATCGGCAGAACCGAGCCGGGGTGGAAGGCGCGCAACTGGTTGATCTCGGTGCCGAAGCCCTGCAACAACGGCTGCTCGAACGTGAACTGCATCGACGGTTGATAGAACGGGTTCAAGCGCGACGGCAGATTGGTGAAGGTGTACGGCGCGGTGAAGGTAATGCCCGCCACACCACCTGTCGACAACGGCTTATAGATGCCGCTTTGAAACTGTGCCTGTTGTTGCACGATCGCCGTCAAACCGCTGGCCGTGCCGCCGGCTTGCAAGTTCTGAATCGGTGAAACGATGGGCTGATCGGTGGCGTTCCACAACATACTGCTGCCGACCACCGCGTCGAACTTGGCCAACGAGGCGTCGATGTTCGACGCCGTCGTCGCCGGATCCATCGCCAAGACACGGATCGAGTCGGAACCGGCGGGAGCCGATCCCTGCGGCGCGGAGATCAAGTTGTCCAAACCGACGCCGGGGAAGAGCAAGCTGGGCTGGCCAACCGTACCCTGTTCCAACGCGATCGACACCGCCTCGGCCAACGACAGGTAATGGATTTTGCGATCGAGGTTGTACAGTGTCGGCGGGGCGTTGGTGACAGAGATGGTGGGAGTCGCGCCCACATTGGGATTCTCGGCCAGATTGAAAGGCACCGGCCCCTTGTAGATATTGGCCTGATCCTCGGTAAGGAAGACTCGGCCTTTGCATCCCACAAGCAACGTCAAGAAGAGAGTTAGGCCGACGAAGGCAGACTTCCAGGCCATAATTGTTTTCCCCGTTGAATCGCCGTCCCCTTCGACCGCGCCAGCGCCGTCGATCGCTCGGCATGGAGACGGCTTCTCCCGCCGCGAAACCTTTCCGACCCGGTAAACAGGGACTCAGACAGATAGAGCCTATATCGTCAACTCCTTTGCGATTATCTAGGCGAGATTTTTCGATTCTGCCCGTCGCACCGATTGAGCGGGCCGCGATACGGTGAGGTGGGAGATTTAGGAAGAAATCATTTCAGAAACCGGCGCGGATCGGAAAGGAGCGAGGAAAAAACAACTTGGTGCGAGGGAGGGCAAGTGCGCGTCAGAGGCGAGTGGGATCATCGGGGTTCCAGCGCGGCGCGATTCCGACATAGGGAAGGCCGAGAAGCCGCTTGATGGCCGCCCATTCGCCGACATCGTTGCCCTCGGCGCGATGGCCGATCCATTGCAACAAATAGCCCAGGACCATCGCGCCGACACCCCAATACCAATCGACGAGGAAGAGGGCGAAGAGACCACCGACTGCCAGCGGGATGCCGATGAGATGAATGTAGAAATTGAACGGCAGCCGATGGCGCAGCCGCCATCCTTGCAAACGACGGCGGAGAAAGCGCAGAATGGGAAAGCGGCGCGAAGAGGGATTCGTGGTTGGCGCTTCGTTCATGGTATTCTCGTTCCGAAATCCGGTTCGCATCGGTCCCGCGCTCCGCTGCGCGTCGCGGCTAACCGATCACATGCGTTCCACCGTGCGGATGCCCAATAAATCGAGGCCTCGCTGAATCACTCGCGCCGTCAGATCGCACAACAACAACCGGCTCTGGCGCAGCTCCGCCGTTTCGGCCTTGAGGACCGGACAGTTCTGAAAGAAGCCGCTGTACGTCTTGGCCAAATCCCACAGATAGCCGGTGATCGCGCTCGGTTTGTATTCCGCAGCCGCCACCAACAAAGCGTTGTGGAAGCGCAGCAATTGCAGGGCAAGCGATCGCTCCTCGCCAACGGTTAACAGCACCGGCGGCGGATCGTTGCGCATAGCGGCGACTTCAATGTTGCCCCTGCGAAAAATACTGCGATTGCGAGCGTAGGCGTACTGCATGTAGGTGGCGGTGTTGCCGTCCATCGCCAGCATCTTCTTCAAGCTGAAGCGATAATCGCTGGTTCGATTTTGCGACAGGTCTGCGTACTTCACCGCGCCGATGCCGACGACTTCGTGAATTCTCCGCCGTTCTTCGTCGCTCAATTGCGACGTTTCTTCCGCTTGATTCTGCTCGTACACACGCGCTGCAGCGGCGACTGCTTCGTTCAACAAGGAATCCAGCAGCGCGCCCGTGCCTTCGCGCGTCGAGATGGGACGGCCTTCCTCTCCCAGGACGGAGCCGAACGAGATGTGCTGCAACTCGATCTTTTCGTAGCCCCATCGGCGCACGATGTCGAACAGTTGCTTGAAGTGCAACCCCTGGCGGAAATCGACGACATAAAGGATCGCGTGTGGATTCCATTGTTCCAAGCGATAGCGAATCGTCGCCAGGTCGGTCGTCGTGTAGGTAAACGCTCCGTCGCGTTTTTGAATCAGAGCGGGAGAATCTTTTTCGCCGAAGAAAACGGCGACGGCCCCTTCGCTCTCTTGGGCGATGTTGTGGAGACGGAGTTCGCGCACCACGTCGGCCAACATCGGCTGATAGAAACTCTCGCCGTGGGTGTGGTCGAAGCAAACGTCGAGACGGCGATAAATCCGCTCGATCTCTTCGTAGCAATGCGGCATGAACTGCTGCCACAGGTTTAGATTCTCGGTATCGCCGGAGTGCAGCTTCGCCGTCTCCGCGCGGGCCGCCTGGGCGATGGGATCGTTGGCATCCTCCTCCTCTTCGCCTTGGGCATTGACGACCTTCTTCATCTGCTTGCGGACGTGGACGTAGAGCCGAGCCAATTCGCCGACGGGATCGGCAGCGAACGCCGATGCGTCGAGAAAGTTTTTGTAGCCGTAGAGCAGAATGCCGAACTGCGTACCCCAGTCGCCAAGATGGTTGTCGGTAACGACGTTGTGTCCCAAGAAACGCAATAAACGAGCCAAGGCGTCGCCGATAATGGTACTGCGTAAATGGCCGACGTGCATGGGCTTGGCGACGTTGGGCGAACTGAAATCGACGACGAAGGTACGAGGGTTTTCGACCGGCGCGACACCGAGCCGATCGCCTTTCGTCATCGCTCGAACTTGGCGCGCCAGCCATTCGTCGCGCAGCTTCAAGTTAATGAAGCCCGGTCCCGCGATGGTCGGCGGCTCCAGAACATCTTCGAGATGGAGACGCTCTACGATCGCCCGCGCGATTTCGGGCGGCTTCTTGTCGAGTTGTTTGGCCAACGGCATAGCGCAGTTGGCCTGATAGTCGCCGAAGCGCGTATCCTGTGCCGGTTTCAGCATTCCAGAGTAGGCAGCGGGATCGTTCGCCAGGCCGGACAGCGCCTCCTGGAGTTTTCGTTGCAGCAAGGCAAGAACGTTCATGGTTCCTTCCGCAATTCAGGACGCTCGCCGCCCTTATTGATAGTGCCGCTGCCAATCGACTCGCGGCGCGTCGGCCCACAGCTCTTCGAGGGCATAGTATTGGCGGGTGGCATCGTCGAACACATGCACGACCACGTCGCCGTAATCCTGCACGACCCACTTGCTGGCTTGGTAGCCTTCGATCGACAAGCGGCGGTCGCCCCGCTCGACCAAGGCGTCGTCGATCTCCTCGGCAATCGTGTGGATTTGTCGCCTACTCGCCCCGGTGATGAGGACGAAGAAATCGTACAGGGGAGTGATCCCCCGCATATCGAGAACGAGAACGTCGCGCCCTTTATTTTCCTCGGCCACATGAGCGGCGAGGCACGCGCGTTCGAGAGAGGTTGAGGTCAGGAACTGTTGCGATTTTTGAGTGACGAGTTTCAAGAGACCTCCTTCTGGTATTGTGATCCGCGAGGGGAGGTCGGCCAAATACGGTAAGAAGATGTTCGATACGGCACCGTCACCTCCTTTGGTCACCTCCAGACGGGATCGAGTCAGCCCCTGTCGATTACAACACGGTGGGGAACTGCAGGCTCCTTGGGGATGGCAGGACTTCACAAGCCGAAACATCCCTCTTCTCTTATCATCCCGTTTCCACCCTCCGCCGTCAAGCGTCTTGCTGCCAAGATCTCCGATTCGATTGTATCGAATGCAGTATCCGTAGTGATTTTCCTACCCCGGTGGACGCGACTGGCGTCCTCCGGGCCGTCTCGACGTCTTCAAACAAGACAAGGCAACGACTAAAGAGGTTCGCCAGCTGGTACATTTGACGAACCATCGGGGTAAACCGACGAATGGCGAATCGGCAGCGTAAGCCGCGGGGTGCAAGCGCAACGTCCTCTTAACGAAAATCGTCGAACCTCGTATAGTGGGGTACAATGCGAGGCCACACGATGACCGCCGATGGACTGCCACACATATTGCTCTGCGGCCCCCAGCCGAGCGCTTTGGCCGAGCTGCGCCATCTGCTTGCCGGCACCGGCTGCGAGATGACCTCTCATCTTCTCGGTTCTGCCGAACCGCGCGAAGCCAACGGCTATCAACTGATCGTGGTGGAAGGCGGCTCGAATCCAGGCGCGGCGCTCGAACTGTGTCGCAAGTTGCGCGAACGGTTCGAGGTTCCCTTCGTCCCGCTGCTCTATCTCGCCGACGATCGCTTGGCCGGTTTCGAGTCGGGGGCCGATGTTTGTCTCCAACGCCCCTTCGCCCCCGGCGAGCTTCACGCCCAGGTCAAGGCGCTGTTGCGCATCAAGGAAGCGCACGATCGCCAAGCAGGTAAGACCGCCGAGATGCACCGAATCAATAAACGCTTGCAGCAACTGCACCAACAGATCGACTACGAACTTCAATTGGCCCAGCGCATCCAAGCGAGCTTCCTGCCGCGAACTTTGCCGGAGGTGCCGGGCACGCGCTTCGCCGTCCACTATCTGCCGCGCGAACGGGTTGGCGGCGACTTTTACGATGTCTTTCGGCTCGACGAACACCACGTCGGATTCTATGTCGCCGACGCGATGGGGCACGGTGTACCGGCCAGTTTGTTAACTGTTTTCGTCAAAAAAAGCGTGCGAGCCAAGGATGTGACGGGCCGCGATTATCGCCTCACCCCGCCGGAAGAAGTCTTGGTGCGCCTCAATAAAGATTTGCTCGATCAGCATCTTTCCGAACATCCGTTCATTACGATGGCTTACGCTTTGTACAACCATCGGGACGGCGTTTTGCGACTGGCGCGGGCGGGGCACCCCTATCCGCTGTATGTTCCGCCCATCGGCAATCCGACGCTGTGGCGGCAAGAAGGTCTGTTGCTCGGCGTCACCACCGCAACCTTCCCAGCTTGCGATTATCGTCTGAACCCCGGCGATAAAGTGTTACTCTACAGCGACGGACTCGATACCGGACGATTCGAGAACCATCCGTTGGGGGCTGAGAGTCTGCTGGCCTGCGCCGCCCGACATCGACGTTTGCCGATCCAAGCGTTCGTCGACCGCCTGGCGCGCGATCTGTTCGCGACCGGCGAACAACCCGACGATGTGACCTTGTTGGGCATGGAGGTTGGCGAACCGGCGGCGTAAGCTGCCGGTTCGTCTAATCCATCTTCTTCAGACGCGCCTCGGCAGCCGTCGCCGCACATGGATTGGACAACAACTCCGCCAAGGAGCGTTCGGTGAAATGGCGGATCACGTCCAGAGGCCCAACTTTGCCGACGATGTCCTCGACTTGTTTCGATAGTTCTTCCTGTTTCGCTTCAAATTCCGAGTCTTTCATCGGATGCACGCGGTTGAGCAAGGCGACGACGCGCGGACGTATCTTGCTCTCGGTCGCGGCGTCGAGTCCGGCGATCAACCACGCGATTTGACCTGCCGTCTCATCGCGCAATGCTTCCCATTCCTTGCCTTCCATCGTGCGGATCTCGTCGAACGCTTCGTCGAGTTTGTCGCGCGGATCGGGAAAATCTTCGCTGAAATCGCCGAGGAAGCCCATCAGTTGCCGGGCACCCAGGTGGCGCAGCACTTCCGGCGCATGCCTCCTCGCGTCGGCGGTCAGAGCGACATCGTCGAATTCGGGAACCTCCTCCTTTTCGCGCAGATCGTCCAAGGCCAGCGTCAGCGCCTCGACGCGGGCTTCGTTGTCGTCGACGAGCGCGTCGCGCAGTTCCCGCAGCGTTGCTTCGAACGCGTCGCTGGTCTTGACGGCGCGAATCGGCAACGACTTGTGCGCTGTCGTCGCCGCCAACTTGCGCAACTGCTCGATCTGAGACCGCGACAGCTTGAGATGATTCATCGTCTCCAAAGCCGCCACTTCATAATGGATACTTACAACATCCTCTTTGTTTTCTTTGGCGGGCGCGGCGAACGGAGCGGCGTTGTTGGCTGCCAGAGCGACCGACGTTGGTTTGTTTGGGGCAGGAGGATTTTCCGAGGATTCGGCTGCCGGATGCACTTTGCGGCAAGCGGTGAAGCCAGCGAGGAGAGTCACGGCGAGCGCGACGAAGGCGTAGCGTCGAATAGGGTGCATGGAGGACCTTTCGCAATGAGGGGCGAATACCACCTATCCCGGAAAGGATAGCACTTTTTCAACCCCTCACAGCGCCGGAAGTTTCGCGGCGTTGGTCGTCGTTATCATTTCAACTCTGCGCTCGGAGTCTAATCTCTCCCCCGGAGTACCGAGGGATAAGGGTTTATGAGACGGTTAATGTGCGGCCAGCTCGCCTCCTTTGGCCACGGAACGGCGCATCAAGAATACCAAGGGGATGACGAGCAGCGAAGCGAAGGCGAACAAGCGGAACATATCCAAGTAGGCCAATGTGAGGGCTTCGCGTTGCACCATGCCGTACAATCGAGCCAAGCCCTGTTGCATCCCGCTCACGACATCGCCGGGGCCGCCTATGCCGCTCATTTGCTGGAGCATTGAGGTGGCTTGCGGATGCAACGGCGTGACGTGGCCCGCCATCCAAGTTTGATGGAACTGTGCGCGGCGTTGCAACAGCGTTGTCACCGCGGCCACGCCGATGCTGGAGCCTTCGTTGCGAATGAGGTTGAACAGCCCCGAAGCGTTATTGGTCTGCTCTCGGGGAATGTACAGATACGCCGCCGTGTTGATCGGCACCCACAGTAGCCCGGCACCCAACGTCTGCACGATGCGCGGCCAAATGAGTTGCGAGGCGGAGACTTGAAGCGTCAATGTGGACATCCAGAACGACGCCGTGGCGACGACCATCAGTCCGGCCACGATGAGCCAACGGGCATCGACGCGGCGACCGAGTAGGATACCGATAATCGGCATCTCTAAAATCGTGAAAAAGCCCGCCGGGGACATGACCATCCCGGCCATCGTCGCCGAATAGCCCATCAGCGTCTGCAACATTTGCGGCAACAGCACCGTACTGCCGTACAGAACGCCGAACGCGCAGAAGATGACGATGGCGCAGAAAAGGAAATTGCGATCCTTGAGCAATCGTAGATTGAGAATCGGTTGAGGATGGAGCAGCTCCCAGACTATGGCGGACCCCAAGGAGACGACGGCGGTAATCGTAAGGGTGACGATGAACCGCGAGCCGAACCAATCTTCTTGCTGCCCCTTGTCGAAGACCACTTCGAGAGCGCCCAGGCCGAGAGCCAGCAGCCCCAGGCCGATGTAGTCGATCTGAAACGGCTTGCCGCGTAGAACGGCGCGCTGAGCCTTCAGGTACGGCGGATCTTCGACCACGATATTGCTCAAAAACAGCGAGAAACAGCCGACCGGGACGTTGATGTAGAAGATCCAGCGCCACGAATAGTTATCGGTGATCCAGCCGCCCAAGGTGGGGCCGAGAATGGGCGCGACGAGAATGGCCATGCCGTAGACGGCCATCGCCATGCCGCGCTTGGCGGGCGGGAAGGTATCGACGAGGATTGCTTGCTCGGACGGTTGCAACCCTCCGCCGCCAATGCCCTGCAAGACGCGGAAGAAGACGAGTTGTCCCAACGTGGTAGCCATGCCGCACAGAGCCGAACTAAGGGTAAACAAGGCCACGCACATCATGTAGAAGCGCTTGCGCCCGAGCAGTGTGGACAGCCAGCCGGACAGCGGAAGGGCGATGGCATTGGCCACAAGATAGCTAGTCAGCACCCAAGTGCTTTCGTCTTCCGAGGCGGCCAAACTGCCGGAGATGTGCTTGAGGGCGACATTGGCGATGCTGGTATCCAACACTTCCATGAAGGTGGCCAACGTCACCGTCAGGGCAATGACCCAAGGGTTGAATCGCGGGCCATCAAGCGAGCCGTCCGTTGCCATAACGCAGCTTCTCCTCTACCGGCGAACCGGCAGCCTAAGCTGCCGGGTACATTTCATGTTCGCCTACTCGGCAGCTAACGCTGCCGGTTCGCCGGGCTGTTGGGCGCGGCACCCAGCAGACGCTTGCCGGCGTCTTTCCCAGTCGGAGGAGCCTTGATATTCACTTCGGGTACCACCGACAGACCGACGAACAGTGGTGTCTCCTCCGGCGGCGGCTCGGTCAATTCGATCCGCACCGGCAGACGTTGCACCACTTTGACGAAATTGCCTGTGGCGTTCTCCGGCGGCAGCAGCGACAGCGCCGCTCCGGTTCCGGGACTGAAGCCGGCGACGCGACCGCGAAAGACACGTCCCGGATAGGCGTCGACGGAAATATCCACGGATTGCCCGATGCAAAGGCGATCGAGTTGGTTTTCCTTGAAATTCGCCTCGACCCAGACGGCGTACAGCGGACGCAAGGCCATTAGCATCTGACCGGCCTGCACTTGGTTTCCGGGGTTGACGGAACGGCGATTGACGTAACCGGAGAGGGGCGACTTGAGTACGGTGTAGCTGAGATTCAACTCGGCTTGCTCCAAATCCTTCTGGGCGTGGACGACGCTGGGATGTTCGTAGGGAGAAGACGGATTGAAGGCCGATCCGCCCAGCGCAGCACGCTCTTGCCGCACCCGCGCCTGTGCCGAGCGCACCGCCGGCACCCTTTCCATCAATGAGGTTACGTTGAGCCGGTCGAACTCCGGCAGAATGGAGGCGGTGCGCATATTGAGCAGATTGAGGGGCACGCCGAGCTGTGCCAGCGTTTGCTGCGCGGTGGACAGCGCGTACCGAACGCCGGGATAGTTCTCCACCAAGTCCGCCTTCACCGATTCGCTTTCGTCGGCGGAGATGCCGAGGAGCGCCTGAGTCTGTTTCACCGAAGCGCGCGCGGCGTTCAGTTGCTCCTCGGCGACGCGCAGGGCGGCGTTCTTCTGATCGGACATCTCTTTGCTGACGGCACCGCGCGGCATCAGGTCGGCATAGCGGCTTTGCTCGGTTTGCGCTAGTGCCAGATTGGCCTTTTGCAGATTCTCACTGGCCCGATTGGCGCGCAGATTGGCCTCTTGATAGCGCACGAGATTCTGGATCGTCCGCAACAGATACCAGCTACCCCACAGACCTGCCACCTGGGAGCGCACCTGATTGCGCGCCTGTTCCAGGTCGGCTTCGGCGGCTTGGAGGGACGCGAGTTGCCGGTCTATTTGCAACTTGGCGTTGGCCAGCGAAGCTCGGCGCTGTTCGACAACGATGCGATACGGTTCGTCGTCGAGGCGCGCGAGAACCGTTCCCGGCTCGACGAACTGGTTGTCGTCCACCAACACTTCGACGACATTACCGGACACGCGCGGACTGATATAGCTAACGTGGCTGTTGACGTAGGCATCGTCGGTAGACTCGTGCGTGAAAGAATGCGCAATCCAGGGAACTCCGAAATAGCCGGCCGATCCCAAGCCCACCGCGCCGACCAACGACAGAATCAACCACCGGCGTCGTTTGGCGGGAGACGCGGGGGGACTGGGTGAAGGAGGGAGATTGGCGTCGCGTAAAACGGGGAGGATTTCGGTAGATGAAGAAGATCCGTGCGGCTCTTGGGACATTTCCGCGGCCCTCCGTATAGAGGCAACAGGCTTTCGATACAAACTGACTGACCAGTCAGTTCTGTTTATCGGATTGCGGCTCAATCGTCAATACAGAATAAATCTTTAGAAAGATCGGCAAATTCTGACTTGTGGATGGTCGATAAGAATGGTACGATACTCGCAAGTCATTTATTATGTCGGGGTCAACCCCCCGTGAGGAGGAGGCCATGCGAATAGCGGACCCGACCCGCGCGCAGCGCATTCTGGATGCTGCCGCTCGACTGTTTGGCCAGCATCACTATCACGAGGTTCGCATCGAAGATGTCGCCGCCAAGGCCGGCGTGTCCAAGGGGGCGGTCTATCAACATTTTAAGGACAAAGAAGACCTATATGTTGCGCTTATCCTGCACGGCCTCAATCGCCTCTACGACCGGACGCGCGCGAAGATTGCGGATTTGACCGAGCCGGAAGAACGACTCTTGAGCGTGGTCCGCGAAGGCGTACAGTTCTTCCTCGCGCAGCCGTACTTTCTCGAATTGATCCAACGCGTTGATATCTCACATTCCGCCGCACACAGCACCGCGCTCGACGCCAGCCACACCCGCTTTCTGGACATGCTGGTGGAGATCCTCGAACAACTGAACGGCTCGAACCGTTGGCGCGCCGACGATCCGGAACTCGCCGCTCTCGCCCTGATGGGCACGATGCGTGAAACCCTGCGCTGGCGCGGCCACATGACCGAGGGACTACCCGAACTAATTGTCCATCAGTTCCTCAATGGATTAAGAAAGTAGCTCTCCGCTATCGGCCAGACACCGCGAGAATAAGAGAACTACCGTGGTCGAGGCGTATAGATCCGGGGTCAGCTATCGCTGGCTGATAGCGGATAGCAGATAGCCGAGTGGAGGTAAGCATGGATGTTTCATGGTTGCACGGATTTGGCCGCCGACGACGGATGGCGAGCGTGCTGTTGGTGGTGTTGGCGTGCGGATGCACCACGCTGGGCGAGTACGTTCACAACGGTTTCAAGGTTGGGCCGAACTATTCGCCGCCTCCCGCGCCCACATCTCCAACTTGGATCGACGCCGCAGACCCGCGCGTCCGCTCCGATGCTTCGGCCGTTGGCGCGTGGTGGAAGGTCTTCGGCGATCCCATTCTCGATTCGCTGATCCAAACGGCCTACGAGCGGAACCTGGATTTTAAGACGGCCGGTACGCGCGTCCTCGACTCCTTGGCCCAGCGAAACATCGCCGCCGGCAACCTGATGCCTCAATCGCAAACTGCCGTCGCCGCGTTCGCACACGGCCAGCTCAGCCAGAACTTCGGCCTGCCCTTTCCCAACGTCTTCAATCTCTGGGCCAGCGGCTTCAACGCCTCGTGGGAACTCGATTTCGCCGGTCGTCTCCGCCGCACCATCGAAGCGGCCAACGGCGAGTTAAACGCCTCGGTCGAAGACGCCCACAATGTTCTCGTCATTCTCTTGGCCGAGACGGCGAGCAATTATGTCAGGTTGCGCACCTTCCAACAGCGATTGGCCTATGCTCGGCAAAATGTCGAGATACAAAAGAAGACTTTGAAGCTCGCGGAAGATCGTTTTAAGGGCGGGGTTTCGCAAATCGACGACTTCACCCAAACCCGCGCCAATTTAGCCCAAACGGAGGCGTTGATCCAGCCGCTCGAAATCGGCCTGCGCCAGGCCAACAATCAATTGTGCGTTCTGCTCGGCATGCCGCCCCATCAATTGGAAGCGAGCTTGAATGCCGCGCCGATCCCGACGCCCCCGGCGGAAGCAACCGTCGGCGTACCCGCCGACCTGTTGCGCCGCCGTCCGGACGTTCGCCAGGCCGAGCGCAAGGTGGCCGCCCAAGCCGCGCGCATCGGCATCGCCGAGGCCGACCTGTATCCGCGCTTCGTGCTGTTTGGCTTCATCGGCTACACGGCGGATACTTTCGCCAAAGTGTTCGACGCCAGCAGCTACACGGGCTTCGTCGCGCCGATCTTTCAATGGAACATCCTCAACTACGGCCGTCTGTTGAACAATATCCGCGCCCAACGCGCCCGCTTTCAGGGCGACGTTTTCACCTACCAACAAACCGTGTTGAAGGCCGACCGTGAGGCGGAAGATGCCCTCGTCGCCTTTCTGCGAACTCAGGATCAAGCCCGTCACTTGGCCGTCAGCGCCGACAACCTCAAGCGCACGGCGGAAATCGTGATGCTTCAAGAAACCAAGGGCAAAATCGACTTTAATCGCGTCTACACCACCCAAGCCGCATTGGTGGTCCAACAAGATCAATTGGCCGAAGTGCGCGGCAACATCGCCCTCAATCTGATCGCTCTCTATCGCGCGCTCGGCGGCGGCTGGGATGTGTCGTTCGCCGCCGACGACGCGAATTGCGCCAGAACAACCCAACATCGTGAAGGCGAAGCGCCTTGGGACAACGGCGAAGGAGTGCCGTTGCCGCGCCCTCGCCCCAATTCCGCATCTGAAAAGGAGACGACCAAGGAACGCCGCCCCCTCCAAAAGGATGCGAAGTAGGGCGTTTGCAAAGGGCGGTGAGAGGGGACGAGATTTTTTGAAAGTGCGTGCCCCTCTTGCCGAAGAGGGCGGCGACGGGTCTAATAATTTCTATCGATCTTGGACGATAGAAACGACCCTGCCGACCTTCTTCGAGGTTACCCACTATGCACATGGCTCGTCGAGTTGCCGCACTCACTCCCTCCCGTTGGCCTATGGCCGGATTACTGCTCTGCTTGGCCTTCTTACCGATCGATGCGCCGGTGAAATCTGCCGACGATGCCAAGCCGGCGGCGAAGCTGGAAATCAGGCCCGGCGATCACATTTGCTTCATCGGCAACACCCTGCCCGACCGGATGCAGCACGATGGCTGGCTGGAAACCATGCTGCAAAGTCGATTCCCCAAGCACGAACTGGTGATTCGCAATCTCGGCTTCTCGGCGGACGAGTTAACGGTGCGTCTGCGCTCGGCCAATTTCGGCAGTCAGGATCAATGGCTATCCGGCAAGCAGCCCATCCCCGAGCCAGGTCGGCTGACCACCCGCAAGGGATTGATCGACAATCGCCTGGAATACACCAACACGAAGGCCGATGTGATTTTTGCCTTCTACGGCTACAACGAATCGTTCGCCGGAGAAGCGGGGCTGGACAAGTTCAAGAGCGATCTCGAAGGATTTATCAAGCATACGTTGTCGCAAAACTACAACGGCAAGAGCGCTCCGCGCCTCGTGCTGTTCTCGCCCATTGCGCATGAGGGTTCG
>JAKBCS010000166.1 GCA_021807595.1 Planctomycetota bacterium
AAAGACTACGACGACAACTTCGATAAGTACGAGAAAGAGCTGAAAGTTCCCTACTACCTGCTCTTTTATCCCGATACGCAAGATCTGACGTTGTATCATCTCGTCGGCGATCGTTACGTCTCCCAGACGCCCAACGAACACGGACGCTATGCCATCCCGGAACTGGAACTGGAAGCGGAGTTACTCGACGGCTGGATACGCTACTGGTTTCGCGGCGAGTTGATGCCCTTGCCCGCGGATTTGTTGCGGGAGTTGGAAGCAGCCCATCGAAGAGTCGAACAGGAGAAACAGCGAGCGGATTCGTTGCAACAGGCGCTCGAACAAGCACGGCAGGAACAGCAAGCGATGGAACGGGAATTAGAGCAACTGCGGGCGCAACTGTCGCAAAAACGAGGAAGCGCGCCGAATAGTTAGTGACAGTCGGCCGTCAGGGGTTCGGCTAATTCGCGCAGATAGAACAAACGGCCGGGGAGCGTCGGCATGTAACTGCTCGGAATCCACGGCGTCGGCTCGTGCAACAGCGTCATGCGCAGCGACAAACCCTGCCATTGCATGCCCCGCCCGAAAATGCCGTCCGCTCCTCCGAGGATGCGATCCGAAGCCAAGAACAACCCCGGCCCGATGGTGTTGGCGAACGCCGGAACCAACGTCGTTCGGCTGCGAAAACTCGTCAAGGCGTTCTGTTCGATAGTCAGCGGATGCAGCCGCGCGCCCAGGCGATGGGTCTGTCGCTTCCACTCCGCTTCGTTGGCAAACTCGGCGGCGAAGTGCGGTTCCCAGAAGGCGATGTGGCATACCCTGCCGATCCCGAATACCGTCACCAGCTCCGCCCCCTGTTTTTTCAGGTCGGCGATTTGCTCGGCATACGCGGGCAACTCCGAGGGCACGGCAAAATGGCGTTGGCTCGGCGGTACCGTGTTGGGGCCCAGAGGACCGTAGAACGCCTGCTCCATCGCGTGCTGGAAAGCGCCCGGCGCGTCGGGAGGAAGCGTCGCTCCGTTGGCGTCGGACCATTCGTCCATGTTGAATCCATGAACGCGATCGCAACGTACGCCCCATTCCTTGAGGAACCAGACGGCCCAGCGGTACATGCCCATCGGCCCAACGGGTAGAATGAGCGCGAGGGGACGGTCCTCGTGGCGTGCTTTCTGGATTGCACGGGCGATTTCGTGGCCGAGATAGGTGTCAAAATCTTCGACCGTGGCGCATGCGACCGGCTCAAAGTGCGGATGCCACCAGGACTGACGCGCGATCGCGCGATCGGAGGGAAGCGCCGCCAAGCGGTCGATTTTGGCTAGATCCCAACCGCGCGGGAGAAAAGACTCCATAAGCGATCCGGAAATTGTCGTCAACAGATTCATCGGTGTCTCCCGCAACCTAGCGCCCTCGAACGGACATCAAGATGCCGTCGCAGCGTTGATTTTTGACCTCGCGTCCCTCTTTATCCAGCTCGGCATAAGCGGCGGCGGCATAGCTGGCCACCAGGGTGCGTCCGTTGGGCAAACGCTGCGCGCACATGGGCCGAGCAAACGTGGCCGACCAGACCGCGCGGCCGGTCTTATCGTACTCCACCACTTTATTCTCGTAAAACGACGGCACCAAGATGTGGTCGTTGGGCAGCGCTTGGATGTGCGTGCCGTAGGGTCGGAAGAGCATCCCGGCGCGGAACGAGGCCAGCACTTTGCCCTCGCGGTTGCGGCGTTCCAATTGACCGCCGCGATAACAAAGGGCAATCTCGCCTTCGCGCAGAGGACAAGCGGAGACAATCGTGTCCGAACCGTCGCCGGTCGTCGCCCACACTTCCCTGTTCTCGCGGTCTATCTCGAAGACGCGATTGCGCGCGGTGACGAGGGTGTTGCCGTTGGGAAGCCGCTTTGCCTCCAGGGGAAACTCGCCGACGGGGATGCGGCGCAGAACCTCGCCCTCTCGATTGCGCTCGGTGACTTGGCCGGGACGATATTCCACCACGAGAATCCGTTTTTCGTCGAGAACCTGCGCGTCCACGGGAAGAGTCAACCCCGGCATGTTCCAGCGTTTGCGGCCTTGCGCATCGTATTCGACGAGGCCGCCGACTCGCCCTCGGCCGCGCATCGAGTCGATGCAAATGGCCAAGGTGTAGCCGCGCCAGCGCGGCTTCAGTTCGACCTTGGCCAGATCGAGCGCTTCGCCGCGCCGCTTCCACCAATCGGCCCAGGCGTCTCGATATTTGCCGCGCGCGTCGACATCCTCCAGGCTGCCTTTGGGCGGATTGTCTCCGGCCAATTGCAGCAGGAGCGACTCGATGGCATCCGCTTGCGCGCGCGGCAATTCGGCAAGCAAGTCGATCAATACCGGCACCGCTTCTTTTTCGCGCACCTCGATCAGCGCCTGCGCCGCATGTCGGCGGACCTCGAGATCTTTATCGCGCAGCAGACGGCGCGAGGCCGCGAATTGCTCGCGGCAGCCGGCGCGACACAGCGCCGAGACGGCGGCGGCGCGTTTGCGCGGCGACGCATCGTTCAAGGCGCGGATCAACAGCGGATCGCCAGCGCCGCCGCGCCGCCCCGCCGCCGCCAACGTCCAGCACACTTGCTCGAAGAGGTCGTCATCCTCATGGCCGTCGGCGTGCGGCGCGTACTCCAAGAGAACCTCAATCGTATGCTCCGGCTTACGGCGGGCGAGCAGCCGCAGCGCCGCCAGCAGCACATCGGAGGAGTAGTCTTTGCTTGTGAGGACCGACAGGGCATGATTCGCGCGCTTGCGGATTTCCAGATCGACGTGCCGCGTCGCTCGGCGCAGCAATCCTCTGGCCGCGGCATCGCACGCCTCCAACTCGGCACTGGCCTCTTCGCGCTCGGCAAACGAAAAACTACCGAGTTGCTCGATCCATTTCTCAATCCGCGCCCGCGCATCGGCATCCGGCGTACGCTTGCGAAACAACTCCAACAGGCTCTCGGTATTCACGCGCAGTTTCACCGCGAGAAGGGTTCGCTCGTCGGACGCAGCCTCGGGGTCGGCATCGGCGGACCACGCCGATCCGAGGCAAAGAGCCAGCACCAACATCGAGAGGAGGGCGACGTATCGGCTGCGCATAGCGGCGTCTCCTCGGAGTATCTCCACAAAGTTCCCCTTCGCCCCTGCGCTCAGAGGGCTGTCTCATCAAGGTGATTTCAGAGCCGCGAGCGTGAGGAAGCGGGGGGCGGGTGAATCAGCGACGGTAGGCGCGGGTGACGCGGGTATCCGCCTTGAATTGCCACACTTCCTTGCCGGCGCGATCCAGTTCGACGGCGCGATTTTCCCGCATGAGCGTGACGAGGGTGTGACCGCCGGGTAGGCGCAAGGCGGCAATAGGTTGATCGACCGCCGCTTCCCAAACGGCGCGGCCGTCGGCGTCGAATTCCACCACGCGGTTGTTGTACATTTCCGGGATGAGAACGTGACCGTTGGGCAGCACTTCGACGCGGCCCCCGAGCGTGTTCACCTGCACGCCCCAACTTTTCCGCTCTTTGAAATCCTTATCTTCCGGGGTAAGGCGATAGAAGCGCGCCGCCCCGCCGATCTGCGCGATGCAGGCAATGTCGCCGTCGCGCAGCTTCGTCGCGCGCATGAACATGCCGCCATCGGGCCGCCGATAGCGGAACACCTCCTTGCCGGTTTTATCGATCTCCCTAAGTTCCTGCGACGTGGTGATGAACGTGCTGCCGTTCGAGAGGCGTTGTGCCGCCAGCGGTCCCTCCACGAGGTGCTTCCACAGCACTTGGCCCTTGAGATCGCGTTCGCTGACGCGATTGGCCGCGTGTTCGGCGATTAGGATGCGCTCGTCGCCCGGAAGCAGTTGAACATCGAGCGGTTTGCTCAAATTGCCGATCTTCCAGCGCGTGTGATTGTCGGCGTCGAGATCTTCCACCACCCCCTCATCGAGCCGAACGACCGTAGTAAAACCGAGCGAACGAGAGGCTTGTTCCAGTCGAGCGGGGTCCAGCTTCGCTCCGGTATCCTTCCACCAGGCTTCCCAGGCGAGGCGGTACTTGCGGTGCATCTCGGCATCCGTGCCATAGGCCGCCTCTGGAATGGTGTCGCCCGCCAAGCGCTCGAGGAAGTACATCGGCGCTTCGAGGTCGCTCCACGGCAGTTCGTCGAACAGACGGATGAGAACGGGCACGGCGTCCCGGTCGCGGATGGCGGCCAGGGCCAGACCGACGCGCAGCCGAACGTGCGGATCGCGGTCTTGCAGGAGTTTGCGCACGCTCGGCATGGCATCGGCGGGACGCGCGGAACACAGCGCGGCGGCGGCAATGGATCGTTTAAGAGGCGATTTATCGTTTAAGGCGGCAAGCAGAGCCGGCTCCGACTTTCCATCGCGCACCGCCAGGGGGAACAGGGCCGTCCGGATGGTTTCGACGACGGCATCGTTATCGGCGGAGGGCAGATAATCGAGCAAGACGGCGGCGGCTTGGGGCGGATGAAGCCGGGCCAACTCGCGCGCCGCCACCGACATGGACGAAACCGTTGCTCCGCGCGCCATGCGCTCGAGACAGTCTTGGGCGCGGCGAGCGATTTCCGGATCGGGATCCTTGACGGCGGCTTGCAAGAAGGTCCGCGCCCGCGAACCGAGCAGGACCAGTTGCCGAGAGGCTTGTTCGCGGGATTTGAATTCGTCGTCGCCCAGTTCACGCACCAACGCCTTGATGCGAGTTTCGTCGGCCAACGTGAGAGTCTGTTGTTTGAAGAATGCGACCAAGCCGGGTCCATCGGTGGGGATGCCTGCTGCCTTGAGCGCGGCGACATCGGCGTCCTTTGCCGCGGCCGCCGACAGCGGCAACGCCAACATTCCCACGGCGATCCTTGCAAGCCAAGAACGACACATGGCTGACTCCTCCCATCCCAGCCGAGCGATTTCTTGGAACGTTTAAGCCGCTCTCCCCCGACCCCTCTCCCCTGAGTGCAGGGGAGAGGGGGGGGTAGCTCAAGAGATAGTCTCTCAGCGCGTGCGCACGCGGAAGGCGATTTGCGGGAGATTACCGATCTCGCTTACCTGTTTTCCAGAAGGATCGGTCTCGATGATTTTTGCCGGCCAGACTTGCGGGCCGACCAGGAGGTTGCCGTTGCGCAAACGGGCGGCGCACATGGGCTGCATCGAATTCACGTCCGACACGACTTTGCCCTCGGCGTCGTACTCGAGAACCTTATTCATCCAGGTGGCCGGGATGAGAACGTGGCCGTTCTCCAGAATGTCCAACCCGTTTTGCCAAGCCATCTGCACGCCGAAGATCTTCATTTGTTTGCCGGAGGCATCCATGCGAATGCACTGCGCCTGATTGGTCACCGCGACGATTTGTCCGTCGCGCATCCGCCGCGCCATGATAATGTCGTGATTGGGTCGATTGATGGAAAAGACTTCGTTGCCGGAGCGATCGACTTCCATCAATTTGTTGGCGCAGGCGATGAAGGTGTGGCCGTTGCGGAGGCGTTGCGCGCCCAACGGATTGGTCCCGTTGGTCATCTTTTGCCACAAGATGTCGCCGCGGCGATTCCGCTCGCAGACGCGTTGGGCACCGAACTCGGCGATCAAGACGCGGTCGCCGCTCAGCACTTGCACGTCGCGCGGATTCATGAGGTTGCCTATTTGCCAACGAACTTTGCGATCCGTGCCGTATTCCATGACCTGGCCGGAATTGGCGATGACGAGCAGGATGTGGCCGAGGTAGCGTTCCGTGCCGGCGGGCGGATAGCGATCGACGAGGACGATGCGCTCGCCGTTGGCTTTCCACCAAGCAGACCAGGCGCTTTGGCGCTTTTTGCGATTTTCGGCGGTGTCGCCGGTGGGCAGATTCACCGGAGCGCGTTCGCCGGCGAGGCGCTGCAAATACTCTTCGGCGGGTTCGGCGCGATCGCTGGACAGTTCGCCGAGGAGGTCGATGAGCGTGGCAACGGCTTGACGTTCGCGGATTCCGGCCAACGCCAGTGAGACCTTGAGGCGCACCGAAGAGCTTTCATCCGTCAACAGTTTGCGAATGGTCGAAAGATGTTCGCGATCGCCGCCCAGACACAGCGCCTCCGCCGCCGCCGCGCGCCGCGCCGGTTGTTCGTCCGACAACGAACGGACGAGAATCGGATCGGGCTTGCCCTCTTTGAGTGCCAAGGCGTTCAGGGCGAATTGGACTTCTTGTTGGACATTCTCATCGTCGGCGTAGGGGACGAAGGCCATCAGTGCCTCGACCGCACCGGCGGGTTTCCGCAGGGCGAGCAAGCGTACAGTGATCGACGACAGAGCCAGGTTCTTATCGGTCGTCATTTTGGCCAAGCAGGCGAGAGCGCGTTTGCGAATTTCGAGATCTTGATGGGTTGAAGCCTGGCGCAGCAAGGGGACGATCATCGCGCCCATCGCCTTGACTTGCGTTTCGGCTTTCTCGCGGACGTTGAAATCGGTATCGCCCAGTTGATTGATGAGTTCCTCGCACTTCAGACGCAGCGGCTCGGTGACGGTGCGTTTGCGCACTTCTTCGAGCAGGCGGTTGCCGTCCTCGCTGGACTGCCACCAGGTTGCCCAGGCATCGCGACACTTTTGGCGCGAGGTGAGATCGCCGCCCAGAGCCGCTTTAGGCGACTGATCGCCGGCCAACTCGGTGAGATATTCCTCGGCTTGACGCGCTTGATTGACCGGCAATTCGGTCAGCAGCGTGATGAGTGTGGAAACGGCCTTGGCGTCGCGAGCGCGGGTCAAGGCGAGCGCTGCGCGAAGGCGGACGACGGCTTTGGGATCTTGCAACAACTCGCGCAGCGGTACTTGTTCCATCACCGAGGGAGTCAGCCCGTTCTGGCACAAGGTATCGATGGCGAGGGCGCGGCGAATCGGCGAGGAATCGCGCAGGGCCTTGAGCAGCGCGGGATCGGTTTTGCCGTCGATCTGGTAGACGGCGGCGAGCGCGAGGCGGATTTCTTCCACCACGCCATCGTCTTCGGCGTTGGGCAGGAAGGTGAGCAATGCTTCGGCCGAGCCGGGCGGGTGACGCTGCGACAGCAAGCGCGCGGCGGCAGTCGACAGCCGGCCGGGTTGCTGCTCCAGAGCATTCAAGCAGCTCTGCGCCATCGACGCCGTCTGTTGTTGATCCGGATCTTTTACCGCTTGACGCAGCGCCGGAATGGCCGGCGCGCCGAGAGCCGCCAGTTCGCCGGACGCTCTGCGCGCGACGACGGTCGATTTGTCGCCGAGCTGTTCGATGAGCGCCGCCAGACGTTCCGGTTTGGCCGTGCCCTGGCTGCGCAGACGGAAATAATTCAAGAGGCCGGCATCGTCGATGGAAATGCCCACCGATCGCAGCGTTCCCTCATCGCCCTCGGCTTTTCCTTCCTCCGTCGCCGTCGTGGGAGCGATCACCATCCCCGGCATGGCGACGCCGATTTGCTTCACAAGGACTTGTGCCGAAGCCGTGCGATGCGAGGCCGCGACCAGACCGGCACCCAGCAACAGCGTCCAAAAAGTACGATACATGATGGAAGTCTCGTGGTTTGTGGGTTCGGCGTTCTTTCGGAGCCTGAAACGTTCGCTAAGGTTTCCCGAAAGAGTCGCCTTGGTTTAACGGCGGCGGATGCGCCACGGCTTGTAGTCCAGGTTTTTCTCGGCAACGATTTTACCTTTGCGGTCGATCTCGACCATGTGGTTCACGTTGCCCTGAGCCACCAACGTGTGACCGTTGGGAAGACGGTGCGGGAATACGGGGCTGTTGACCGCGACTTCCCAGACGCTCTTGCCCTTGTCGTCGTATTCGACGACGCGGCCGGTGTTGTACGATGTCACCACGCGGTCGCCGGGTAGAACCTCGGCGTAGATGGGCACGCCGCCATTGTTATTCGGCACTTGATACGATTTGACTTGCTTGCCGGCGGCGTCGAGGCGCGTGTACTGCCCTTGCTGCGTGATGTAGGCGATGTGGCCGTTGGGAAACCTGCGCCCTTCGATAATCCAGCCTTGGTTGAGGGGATGGGAAGAGAGTTCCTTGCCGTTGACATCGAATTCAAAGTATCCCTGGCGACCGAAGACGAAGATATTGCCGTTGCGGAGTTGCTGGCAGCACAAGGGCTGATTGATGTTCTTCTGCCACACCGCCTTGCCTTGTTTGGTCCACATGGAGATCTGATTGTTGTTGGAATTCGTGACGAAGACGTTGCCGTTGCGACAGACGACGGCGTCCCAAGGCCATTGCGGTCCTTGGATTTGCCAACGAATGCGTCCGTTGCGGTCCACCTCCAGGACGCGGTTGCCTTGCATCTCGGCGATCAGAAAGTTGCCGTTGCCCCGCTCGACGTTCGCAAGTTTGGCCAAGTCGACATTGTTCTCTTCCTTCTTCCACCAGGCTTTCCAGGCATCGACGACCGCCGTTCGGGCGGCCTTGTCGCCCACGACGCGCTCGCTGGGAGCGGCATCGCCGGCCAGCGCGATCAAGGCTTCCTCGGCTTCCCATACTTGGTCGAGCGGTAACTCGGCGAGTACGGCGATGAGCGAGGCGACGGCTGCCTTTTCGCCGAGCTGCGCCAGCGCCAGGGATGCTCGCAGACGAACGGTGGCATCGGGGTCTTTCAGCAATTTGAGGACGGCGGGCCGTTCGTCGTCCGCGCCGGCTCGGCACAGTGCGACGGCGGCGGCGGCGCGGCGCGAAGCGATTTTATCTTCCAAGGCGCGAACGAGCGCGGGGTCGGCCTTGCCGTCGTGAACGCCGAGGGTCGCCAACAACTCGGTGATCGTGCCGGCGACACTGTCGTTCTCGGCGAAGGGCAAGTAGGCCAACAGGGCTTCCACGCTGCCCTCCGGACGGCGCAGCGCGAGCAAGCGCAGAGCGACTTCGGGCAGCGGCACGTTGGTGTCGCGCTCCAGCGCCGTCAAACACTGTCGCACCGCGCCGAGATGCTTCCCGTCGCCGACTTCGAGGGTCTGCCGCAAGAGTGAGGCGGCGCGAGGGCCAAGCGCGATCAGATCCTCAGACGCCTTGGCGCGGACTTCGGCCGAGGCGTCGGCGAGTTTGCCGATCGCTCCCAAGGCACGGGCGCGTTCGGTATCGCTGAGAGTACGATTCTGAAACTCTTCGAGCAGGTTTTTGCCGTCGAGACTCTGCCACCACGCCGTCCACAATTGGCGGCGGAGGCGATGCGAGGTGGCGTCGTTGCCTTGCGGCGTGCGCACGCTCCACTCGCCGGCCAGATCGGTGAGATATTCTTCCACGCGCTTGCGGCCGTCTTCGGGGAGGTTGCCGAGCAGATCGATGAGAACCGGCATTGCCTCGGCATCGTGGGCGTCGGCCAGACTGAGAGCCGCCTGCATCCGCACGCTCGGCTTGGCGTCCTTGAGCAAGGGACGAACGGCATTGCGTCCGGTCGAGCCGCCGACCTTGCACAACACGCGCGTGGCCACGCCTCGGCGGATGGCCACCCCGTCGGCGAGCGCTCGCACCAACGCCGATTCAGGTTTGCCGTCGCGCACCCCGACGGTCATCAGCGCCGTCTCCAGTTCTTGCACCACCGTCTCATCGTCGGCCAACGGCAGGTAGTCCAGCAGCGCGCCGGCCGCGCCTTCTGGATTGCGCGCCGCCAACAAGCGCACGGCGGATTGCACCACATTCGATCCGTTGGCCCCCTCAATGGCTTCCAGACACTTGCGGGCGCGGGCAAGGCCTTCTTCGTTGGGAGCCTCGTTGACGGCTCGCCGCAGCGCCGGCACGGCCAGCGGTCCCAGCGCGATGAGTTCTCGCGCCGCCTTGACCTGAATCTCTTCCTTGCTGTCCGCCAGCTGCGCCGTCAGCTTGCCCGCCCGTTCGTTATCGAGGTTAGACGTCACGCGCTTCTTGAAGAAGTCCACCAGGGCCGGGCCGTCCGCGTCCACGTTGACGTTTTTCAGCACCTGTTCGTCGGTGGCGGTGGACGCGACGGGAGTGGGAGCGGGGACGGGACGCGGCCGGATGATCGGCTTCGCGAGAACTGGCTGCGCGGCCAGTAATAATGCCAACGGAGCCAAGAACATAACGAATACCTCCGCGACTCAGGAGTAGCCAATACCTTTCGGCGAGCAGGCGATGTTAGCCCTCTGATGCACGAAATATCAGGAGGTTGACGCCGCCGCTCGCCGAGTGTGTCCTTATCATAGACGATTCAACAGCCCAACGGGAGCAAAAAAAGAGGAGAACGGTAAAAACTTCGTCCCACTGCCTCGCCATGCTACGCGGTTGTCGTCTCCAAAAAATTCCGCAATAAGCGCGGTCCTTCGACGGTAAGGAAGCTCTCCGGATGAAACTGTACGCCGTGCAGCGGCCAGGTGCGATGGCGCACGCCCATAATCTCGCCCTCCGCCGTCCACGCGCTGACGACGAAATCGGGATGGTGAAATGTCTCGCGGCGAATGACGAGGCTGTGATAGCGCGTCGCCTCGAAGGGGTTGCTCAGACCGCGAAACACGCCGAGATCGTCGTGATGAATCGGCGAGGTTTTGCCGTGCATGATCCGGCTGTTGCGTACCACTTCGCCGCCGAAAACGTGGCCGATGCACTGATGGCCCAGGCATACTCCCAACGTCGGTATCGTGGCGGCGTAGCGGCGCAGCACCTCGTTGGACACGCCGGCCTCGCGTGGCGTACACGGTCCCGGCGAAATGATAACGTGCGACGGCTTCAACGCGCCCACTTGCTCGACCGCGATGCAATCGTTGCGAAAAACGCGCACATCGATCCCGCCGTCCAACTCGCCCAGACGTTGGACCAAATTGTAGGTGAACGAATCGTAGTTGTCGATTAATAAGATCATAAAAGTGGCCAGTAGTCCATAGCCAGTAGTCTGTAGCAAAAGACCGAAGATGATCTTTGCCGGGGACTACTGGCTACCGATTACTTTATCTCACCCCTGCTTTTCGGGAAACGGTTGCGCGCTGTTGACATCGCCTTTGTACTTGGCCTTGGCGACGGCAGGATCGAGTATGCGCAGGTATTCTTCGGAGGCGCTGATGTCGTACCAAGCGCCGTCGGAGAAATCGACCACGGCTTTGTTGTTTTGATTGACCGTGACGACGCGACCGACAATGCCGACGAAGCGCTTCAACTCCGGCCGTTCCGGGTGGACTTCGACGTACCGATCGGTCCATTCGCGTTTCAGAGCATCATTGCGTAGTTCGACTGCATCCACGTTCGCGTCTCCCCATCAAGGAATCGTCCGCCTGCCCGGCGAAACCGTTTCTATTGTTGTAAGCCGACGACGAATCGACGCCAAGATACGCCACGCTCGGCGAACGCCAGGGAGTAGATAGAACTCCGAATCCTTCAAGTGTCTCCCTGTCGACCGAGTGACAAGTGGAGTGTCTCAAAGGATCTCGCAATCCGACCGTCGAAAGCCCCTGCTTCCGAATGCGCCGATTTTAACGATTGTGACGAATCCGCACGTCGATTCGAGGCGGCGTCCGATTTCGCACACTCGAAGTCTAAAATCGCCTTGCTTTTTGCCACATCGTTTATCTATCTTCCGAATCCGCCCCCCCTACCTAACCCTTATATTCATTTGCGATTGCATTCGATTCTCTCAGCGAGACCAGCGGAGAGAGTTTGAGATGATTCGGGTTCGAGCCAACCGAAGGCATCACTAACGGGGGCACTGTGATCTTCACGCTCACCGGCGCGAGTGGCACGAGCATCCGCTCGAATCCTATTACCGTCGCGAATGGAGCGGCGAATGCCACTCTAACCATCCCCGGCACGGAGCCGAGCGGTGATTTCAACCTGACGGCGAGCTACTCCGGCGTATCGGG
>JAKBCS010000027.1 GCA_021807595.1 Planctomycetota bacterium
CCAGGACATCGAGCCGCACTAAGTCGGCGGCGCGGTAGCCGAGGAAATCGTAGTCCATCGTGCCGTAACCGTGCGTCACCGATTCTAAGTGAACAAAAGAATATATTGAACCCAATCGACCTTGACCAATTTGGCGATTTTGCGTTGAAGGTCGCCCAGCCAACTCACAGCTGGCTACCGACCTTGACAACTTTGGAGAATCAGTTGGCAATCCGCCGACTTGATCGGTTACCATAGCGAGAGATATTCTGAAAGAAGTCTCCATACTAACGCCGGGAAAACAGGGAATGGTCGGGCGAGGTATGTGCGGAACGCGGAGGAACCCGTGGCGACAGGTGAACAATTAAAAGCACTGTTGAAGAGCCACGCGGCTGGGGATAACGACCTCTTCCGATCCGTGGCGTTACAGGTCGCTGCCCATGAGGCGACGAGGGGGAACGAACGTCTCGCGATGGAGCTTCGCGAATTGATTGATAAGGTTAAGCGCGCGCAGCAACCCGTCGGCAGCCCCCGGGCACTCCCCATCGCCCGTCCGTCCGGGGAACTGGCTGGCCTGGTGCTGGCGTCTTATCCCTCGTTGCGGCTCTGCGACATGGTTCTGGCGGACCCAATCCGGTCGCGGCTTACGGAGATCGTTCGCCAGCAGCGACAACGCGATCTTCTGCGCTCGCATGGCCTCTCCCCGAAACGGAAACTGCTGCTCGTGGGGCCGCCGGGCTGTGGCAAGACGATGACCGCATCGGTACTCGCCAGTGAGTGCGAGATGCCCTTGCTATTCGTGCAACTTCACAGCCTTATCAGTAGGTACATGGGCGAAACCGCGGCAAAGCTGCATTTGATCTTTGATGCGATGAGTACGACGCGCGGGGTTTATCTTTTCGACGAGTTCGATGCCATCGGCGCGGCCCGCGCGGCCGGGAACGATGTCGGTGAGATTCGCCGCGTCCTTAATTCATTCCTACTGTTCCTTGAGCGGGATGACTCCGAGAGCCCGATCGTCGCGGCCACGAATTTCGTGGGCATGCTCGATGACGCGCTCTTCCGCCGGTTCGACGAGGTAATCGCCTATAACTTGCCGGACAAGAAACTTGTTAAAAGGCTTATCGAAAATCGACTGAACATTTTTGATCTGAGTGCGTTAAAATGGGGAGACGTTTGTATCGCGGCGCGCGGTCTTAGTCATGCTGAAGTCGCCCGTGCCTGCGACGACGCGGCTCGCAGCGCCGTCCTCTCCAGTGAGAGGGCGATCACGAATGAAAGTCTGACTCACTCTCTCAACAACCGCAGCGGTATGCGTCCTTCTCGACGAGGAAAGAGACAACAAGAATGAGCGATCTGCCCCATCTTCGGATTCCGGGAACCCAAGAGACCGAAAAATACACTTATGCGGGAAGGACGCCTCAAGGTGTCGTCTTCAATCTCCCACCCAGGAACAAGTCGGCTCATGCAATCGAGGTTCGGAGTGAATTACAGGGTGCGCAGACGCAGGCGGTCAAGCAACGAACCGCAAACCGGCAGCAATATCCCGACCTCGTGCAATGGGAGCCCGAAGGCGTCGTTCTCACCTTCCACAGCGACCAGGATTTCGAGTTGCCGCTGGAAAAGCTGGAGCGAAAAGGGAGCGGAATTTATCTTCTTAGTTTGAATGAGGAGAACGGCGCTCAGGTCGCAAAAGTTTTCGTCCCCGAAGGTCGCCTCGGCCAGTTCCTTCATCTGGTGAACGCCTACGCGAACAGCGTTCTACTTACCTTCGAGGCGGATGAGGACAAAGAGCAACAACTGAAGGATCGCGCCGATCCCGACAACGGCATTAAGTTGAACGGCCAAGTTCACAAAATAGATAACAAGGTTAGGATCGCGTTTCTTGTTCTCGAAGCGAAAGAGGCTGCTTTCACCGCCTCCGTCGGCGAGCTCGCTACCCTCGTCAAGACGGGCCGTAAGAACGAAAAGCTCATTGAGAGCATCTCCTCCGTCCGGCTCGCGCTCATCCAGGATTTTTGGCAGGACAGCCTACCGTTCCCCGCCTTGGACCAAGAGATGTGGTGGGAAATTTGGCTGCGCGGCACGCGAGCCACCGCTGAAACAGTTCACGCTCGTTTCAGAGATTTGGCGAAGATCGTCGGCATCACGAAGGTAAGTGATCGGTTCGTCGCTTTCCCCGAACGGGTGGTCGTCCATGCCTACGCTTCGGCGAACCGATTGACGGCATCGATTGATGTGCTTACCCTGTTCGCAGAGCTTCGGAAGGCAAAGGAGCTTGCTACTTATTACGTCGACCTTGAGCCGCGCGAGCAAGGGGAGTTTATCGAAGATGCTGTCGGTCGGCTCGAACTCCCCGGCCCCAACGCGCCCTGTGTAACGATCCTCGACGGCGGAGTGAATCGGATGCACCCCCTCTTGGAACCGGGACTCGCCGAGGAGGATATGCACACCGCTGATCCCGAATGGGGGTTCGCCGATAGTTCCAACAATCAACACGGCACGGGCATGGCGGGCATTGGGCTTTACGGTTGCCTCACCGAGATTATGACGGAGACGGGGGAGATTATCCTTCAACACAAGCTGGAGTCGGTGAAGATTTTGCCTCCTCCGCCCTTGGTGAATAGCCCACCCGACTACGGCCGAGTAATGCAGGACGGCGTTCTGTTGGCGCATATCAAATCCCCGCAAAGGAAGCGAGTCCTGTGCATGGCTGTGACAGCCGACGACCGCGACATGGGGTTGCCGACGCTATGGTCAGGTGCGGTGGATGATCTCTGCGCGGGTGTGCTGGACGAGACACCGAAGCTCATGTTCATTTCCGCCGGGAATGTGAGAGAACATTTACATTCGGATGAATACACCTACCACACTTGGAACACGACGAAGGCGGGTATCGAAGATCCCGCGCAGGCGTGGAATGCGCTCACGGTCGGAGCGATCACCGAGAAGGTCATGATCCAAGACGAGGATTTCAACGGATGGCAACCGATAGCCGAGTGCGGCGATTTGTGTCCGACCAGCCGGACCTCGCTCCCCTGGCCCTCCGAGAACCAGAAGGGCTGGCCCATCAAACCCGACATCGTCATGGAGGGCGGGAACTACGCACAGATTGGCGCGAACGAAAGATCGAGTACCGACGACCTCTCTTTGCTGACGACGATCCTACACCAAAGCGGACGGTTGTTTGACACGACGAGAGACACGAGTCCCGCGACGGCGTTGGCAGCACGCTTTGCGGCTCTCATCTGGAGCCGTTACCCGAAACTCTGGCCGGAGACAATACGGGCACTGATGGTCCATTCGGCGACCTGGAACGATCGGATGATCGCTCGTTTCCCCGGCAACTCGAAAGTAGCCGCTCACAATCGCCTTCGCTGCTACGGTTACGGCGTTCCAAATCTTCACCGGGCGTTGAATAGCGCGGAAAACGCCGTCACTCTCACGTTCGAGGGGGAACTTCAGCCTTTTCAAAAGATAAATTCAAAAGGCAAGACTTTCGAGATGCATCTGCATCAGTTGCCCTGGCCGATCATTGTTCTTGAGGCGCTCGGCGAGGCAAAGGTGACGATGAGAGTCACGCTTTCCTACTTCATCGAGCCAAGCCCGAACAGCGTCGGTTGGGGGGTAAATCACCGCTACGCTTCGCACGGTCTGCGGTTTGACGTCATCCGTCCGACCGAGGAAATTGAAGGTTTCAAGCGTCGCATTTCCAGAGATTTCTGGGAGGCACCGAACAAGCGGCCAGAGAACCCGGCGGAGGAAACGCGCAATTGGGTCATCGGCGATCAACGTCGAACACACGGTTCCATTCACTCTGACTGGTGGGTCGGTAGTGCCGTTGAGCTAGCGAACTGCGGCCGTATCGTCGTCTACCCCGTCACAGGTTGGTGGAAGGAGCGGCTTCATTTGCAGCGATACGACAGCAAGGCGCGTTATAGCATGATCGTGTCGCTCGATTCGGAGAACGTCGAAGTGGACCTTTATACACCCATTTCGCAGATGGTGAACGTCGAAACCGAGATCATGGAGTAAATCGGTCGATTTTTTCCAAGGCAAGCATCGTCCGCGATGAGCTACTGATCGGATTCCAACACGGCGAGGAAGGCTTCTTGGGGTATTTCCACTTGGCCGACCTGTTTCATGCGTTTTTTACCGGCGGCTTGTTTGGCCCAGAGTTTGCGCTTGCGGGTGATGTCGCCGCCGTAGCATTTGGCCGTCACGTTCTTCTTCAGCGGGGCAATGTTCTCGCGGGCGATGATGCGCGAACCGACCGCCGCTTGCAGCACCACCTCGAATAGATGGCGATCGATCTCTTCGCGCAATTTCTTGAGCAATTTGCGCCCGCGACGGTCGGCGGTGGAACGGTGTACGATGGTCGAGAGGGCATCGACGCGATTGTGATGGACCAGGACATCGAGCCGCACCAGGTCGGCGGCGCGGTAGCCGAGGAAATCGTAGTCCATCGTGCCGTAACCGTGCGTCACCGATTTCAACTTGTCGTACAGATCGTAGATGATTTCCGCCAACGGCATCTCGTAGACCAGGATGGCCCGCGTGGGACTCAGGTATTCGGTGCGGATGTAGACGCCGCGGCGCTCGGCGCACATTTGCATTAAATCGCCGATGTTGGCGGCGGGGATGAGAAAGTTGATGCGCACGAACGGCTCGCGGAATTCTTCGATCTGGCCGCCGTCCGGTACTTTCTGCGGACTGTCGATCTCCAGCGTTTCGCCCTTGCGTGTGAGAACCTCGTAGGTGACGTTCGGGGCGGTTTGCACCAAGTCGAGATCGCTGTCGCGTTCCAGGCGCTGCTGGATGATTTCCCGATGCAACATGCCCAGAAAGCCGCAGCGAAAACCGAAACCGAGTCCCTCGCTCACTTCCGGCTGATAAGTGAAACTCGAATCGTTTAATTTCAGCTTGCCCAATGCTTCGCGCAGCGATTCAAAATCCTTGTTGTTGGTCGGATACAGACCGCTGAACACCATCGGCTTCGGCTCTTTGTAACCCGGCAGCGGTTCGGCGGTCGGATGCAAGGCGTCGGTCACGGTATCGCCGATGTGGATCTCGGACAGGTTCTTAATCTGGGCCATGAAGTAGCCGACCTGTCCAGCCGACAGCGATTCGCAGGCGGTCATCGGCGGTCGGAACTGGCCGATGTCGGTGACTTCATATTCGGTCGCGCCGCGCATCAGACGGATGCGTTGGCCCTTGTGCAGCGCGCCGTCTTTAATGCGCACATAGACGACGACACCTTTGTAGGTGTCGAAATGGCTGTTGTAGACGAGCGCCTTAAGCGGCGCGGCGGCATCGCCGGGCGGAGACGGCACGCGCTCGACGATGGCAGCCAAGACCTCTTCGATACCGATACCGCTCTTGCCGCTGGCTCGCAATACGTCGGCCGGTTCGGTACCGAGCGCGGACTGCATCTCGGCGATTACCTCGTCGGGACGGGCGATGGGCAAGTCGATCTTGTTCAGCACCGGCACGATGGTCAGGTCGGCCTCCATCGCCAAGAAGGCGTTGGCCACCGTCTGCGCTTGCACTCCCTGGAACGCATCGACGAGAAGAATCACCCCCTCGCAGGCGGCCAAACTGCGCGACACTTCGTAGCTGAAATCGACGTGTCCGGGCGTGTCGATGAGGTTCAGCTCGTAGGTTTCGCCCTGGTGTTGATGGTAGACTGTGACGGGGTGCATCTGAATGGTGATGCCGCGCTCGCGTTCGAGGTCCATATCGTCGAGGACTTGATTGCGAAAATCGCGCGGCGTGATTGCGCCCGTCTTGAGGAGGAATTGATCGGCGAGGGTACTCTTGCCGTGATCGATGTGGGCAATGATCGAAAAATTGCGAATCTGCTTCGTATCAGTCATGGGTGTTCGTATACTCTCCTCGCAACGGTCGGTAAGCCATCCGTTGTGCTTCTCAGAAAGCATACCAGCAAAGGCGCGAACTGGATAGGGGAGACGGTCGAGACTCGCCCTCCGCGCGCGTGTCGGCGATCCACGCGGGTAACGGGCGCACGGCGACACCGACCGGAGTCTGCCCGCGATCGATCTCCGAGTCGGCCAAACACGCGGTCGCTTGCGAGGTCAAGTTGCCTTTTTCACTTCCATCGCCGTTACTTTTGCTATAATGATTGCGACAACCAGAAGGATAGTGTTGACCCCTCGAAGATTCGGCGGGACGACAGGATTATGCGGCCGTCCGGAAAAGACAATTCGCCTCAACCGGAAGCCGTTGTCGGCGATCGCTGGGATTTTTACGACCTCTGTATCTCTGTTGGCCTTTTCTCGTTACGACGGCTCCGGGCCAAGGCGCGGCTCCGCTCTGGACAACGCGGCTGGATTCGGTGACTTGCGTACACTATGTTGATGTTTCGGTGCGGCGAAGAAAAGCGCGTCGGGGCGAACGACGAGGTGACGGCGGATGCGTCGATTTTTACTCACTTTAGCGGCGCTGATGATTGCAGGTTCCCTGCGCGCCGGCGTGTACAATCTCGATCCGCCGCGCAAGTTTTCCAGCGATTACGTTGAAACCCATTTGGCTCAGCCGCTGCAAATGGCGATGCTCTATCTCGACGAACTGCGTGCCATACACGATTTGGCCGTCAATCCCAACGATCCGCCCAAACCGAACTCGCTACGCATTTCTTACGAGAAGCAACTCGCTCGACTTGCAATCGCGGAGAAAACCGGCGAACTAACGGGCGTCGATCGCGTCAACCTGAGCGCTTGTCTTATCCGCATGGGACGTTATCCCGCGGCGCAGCAAGTGCTGGAAGAAGGGTTGCGCGTGGTGCCGACCGGCGAGCCGACTCGCGTTCTGCTGTTGCTCAACTTGGCCTCGATTTATCAGGAAGACGAGAACCTGATGCAGCGCGGCCTGCAAATGCAGCGCGAGGCGTTGGCCGCTTGGCCGCCGCTCTTGCTCGCGTGGACGCGGCAGGAATCCGAATGGTATCGCCACGTCGAAGAGTATACGCTCGCTCTGATGGAAATTCGCAATGCTGAGACGATCCGTCACGGAGGCCGCCCGCAGCACGAGCAACCCTCGCCCGATCTGCTGTTTCCGCGCGAGGAGCGCGATCCGGCCAAGAAAGTGCGATTCGTTGGACTCGATGGCGAGTACGAAGCCGGCAGCATCGCCTGGAAAGAATGGGATCGGCTGCCCACCGACGCCGAGCAGGTTGTGCTACAGCTTCTCCTGTGGCGTCCGCACGACGCGCGCCTGCTGTGGCAATTCGGCGAGTTGCTTAACGCACGCGGCATGGTCGATTGGGCTTACTCAATCCTGAATGTCCGCGTGCGCGACAACAGCCGCTACCGCAACCGCGAACTGGATCGACACATCCAGGTATTAAACGCGGCAGAGAAGGTTTACAAATTGCTGTTCGCCGACGGTGCCGGTTCGGGGGAGAATCTCCGAGCGCAAGCGCTGTTGTTGGGATTGGTCGCGCCCCGTGGCGCGACTTTGATGCCGGCCGCAGCAGCTGTGGCGAACGAGACCGGCTTTGCGGCGTCGGCATCTTTTGCCGGTGTCCCTTTCGTCCAAGCAGCCCCGCCGTCAGCGCCCAACGCTCCCGCTTCCGCATCCGGCCTGGTTCTGCCGGATTGGCGACAATTGGCCGTCAGTTTCGTGACGGGGATCGTGGTCGCGGTCTTGGGTGTGTTGCAATGGCAACAATGGCGACGCTCTCGCTCGGTCCACGGCGAACCGGCGTCGTAAGCCGCCGAATCTTCGCCAGCGCGTGGCAGTTGACGCTGCCGGTTCGCCCGATTCAAAAGGAGATAGCCGACATGCTGGAACCGTCTCTCCAAGCGTCCGAGATCGCCTTGCCGACTCGTCAGCCGCTCCGCGTCGGCTGGAAAGAGTATCTCCAGTTCACCGAATGGAATCTGCACCACATTCGCGTGAAGATCGACACGGGGGCGCGCACCTCGGCGCTCGATGTGGTTCGCTACGAACTGTTTGAAACGGCGACGGGCCAAGCGATGGCGACGTTGCTTCTCGCTCTGGATCGACGGCATCCCGGTCGATTCACGCGCATCCAAACGCCCGTACTACGAACCGTGATGGTCCGCAACACCGGCGGGAAGCACGAGGAACGGCCGGTCGTGGAGACGGCGGTACGCATCGGTCCGATCCACAAACGCATCCGCATCACGCTGGCCAATCGTTCGAGCATGCGCTATCGCATGATCTTGGGACGCGAAGCGTTGAACGACGATTTTGTGGTGGACGTGAGCCGCCGCTATGTGCTGAAAAACTGGTCGACGGAATAGTCTACCCGCATCCATGCGGATCGATTGGCTGGAGAGGAGGATTCCATGCGCATTGTCATTCTGTCGCGCCGCGAGGAGCTATACAGCACCCGCGCATTGTTCTCGGCGGCGTTGGAACGGGGCCACGACGCGCGCGTTCTCGATACGTTGCAATTCGACATTCGCGTTAGTCGCCGCAATCCCGAACTCTTGTACAAGGGCGAGCCGATTGGGCCGGTCGACGCGGTGATCCCACGCATCGGCGCGTCGATCACGCACTTTGGACTCGCCGTCGTCCGTCAATTCGAGATGATGGGCGTCTATTGTCTCAACGAATCGCAAGCCATCGCCCGTTCGCGCGATAAGCTCCGCTGTCTCCAATTGCTCAGCCGACACGACATCGGTTTGCCTCCGACGGTATACACGCGCCAAGCGGACCACGTTCCCGACTGCATCGAGCGCGTAGAGGGGCCGCCGGTCGTGGTCAAACTGCTTCAAGGCACACAAGGCATAGGCGTGGTTCTCGCGGAAACCACCGTGGCCGCTCATTCCGTGATCGAGGCGTTCCACGGCTTAGAGCAAAACATTCTGATTCAGCAGTTTATCAAAGAAGCTGGAGGGGCCGACATTCGGGCGTTGGTCGTGGGACGGCGCGTGGTGGCATCCATGAAGCGACAAGCTGTGGCTGGGGAGTTTCGATCCAACATTCATCGCGGCGGCACGTCCAAAAAGGTGCGCTTGAGTGCCGAATCGCGCCGCACCGCATTGGCGGCGGCGCGCTGTTTAGGACTCACCGTGGCGGGTGTCGATCTCATCGAGTCCGATGAGGGGCCGATGGTGATGGAGGTCAATTCTTCTCCGGGTTTGGAAGGCATCGAAAGAACCACCGGCGTGGACGTGGCGGGAGCTATCGTCGAGTACATCGAGTCGGAGGTGCGCAACCCCAAGCACGACATCCGAAAAAACGGCGAGAGGAAGGCAAGCAAAACCAAATCCCACTAAGACCGTCCTCTCCTCCTCCGTACTCAGAAGGATGAAGGGACTGAGATCGGCGTCCTCCCAACCCCCTCTTCCCCGATTTTTCGGGCGAGAGGGGAGAAACCCAGTGCAGCACTGTGCCGTTCCTTGGGCGATCGGAATTCATCTGCGCGGGACGCTTCACCAACTTCGCGCGGCCTCTTTTCGTGTTCCCCCATCATCTCTTCCGCAGTGCCTCATCGGCGCGGCGCGCTTCGTCCAGACTGATAAGTCCATCGCCGTCCGTGTCCATGCTTCGGAAGTCGTCGCGGCTACCGAGGAACTCGCGCTGCGAAATGTCGCCGTCGCCGTTGCGATCCATCTTGCGAAACCAGAGGGGACCGCGGCGCGGCACGACGGCGACTGGCTCCATGCCGGCGGGCGGTTGCACTCCTCCGAGTTGCCCGGTGCGAAAGTTCGGCGCTCCGGGATTGAGAACGATTTCATATTGCAGTGGGATTTCTTCGCGCCGAATGGCCCCATCGTTGTCGCGGTCGTAGGTTGCCACGCGCTGCCACGCGCTGCGCATCTCACGGAGACCGAGACGGCCATCGCGGTCTCCGTCGAGAAGTTGAAACAAACCGCGACCGCTCGCCGTCATGGCCACGCTCACTTGGCAATTCAATCCGCTGCTCGTCAGATCGAGCCAGGCGTTCAGCTCGTCCAGATCGAGGCATTCGTCGCCGTTGTTGTCCGCCACAAAAAGGATGGCGTTCAGGTTATAAAACTGCGCCGTTGGCAGTTGCTTCTTACTGAGGAACCCTCTGCCCTTTTGATCGATGGTCTTAAACTGTCGGATCAGAACGTCGCGCGCTGCCTGCCCGGCTGCAACGGGAACACTCTCGGCCGCGATGAGAGTGACCGAGTGATCCAACGTCGAATAGGCCAAACTGTTGACGCTCCGCTTGATGAGGGCGGGATTGCGGTCGTCTCTCGTGGAAATAGGGTCGATTTTATCTTGTATACGGCCGAGGCGAACCTCGATCTCCGCATTCGGCGAAAGGACGATCCAGCGGAGCAGTTCGATAACGTCCAACGAGTTGTCTTTGTCTCGGTCGAGTCGGTCGAAGTCTTTCTTGCTCATGCCGATTTCGTCGCGGCTGAGATGTTTATCCTTGTTCTTGTCGTATCGCTGTAAGACTTCGCGGGCGACAGGAAGGCGCGCGTTGAGTCGTCTCGGTCCATCCTCGCGCGGCACGAGCATCAAGGGGATGGCGGGGGTCTGCATCGCGGGGACAGGTTTTTGGTTCGGAGTGGGGGCAGCCGGAGCGGGTTGAGGGACGGCGGTCTGCAATTCCGCAATCGACAGCATTTCGTCGTCATCGACATCGAACTTGTGCAAGATTTTCTCGGTGTCGTCCAGTTCGGCGCGTGAAAGTTTGCCGTCCTTATTCTTGTCCAGCAGCGAGTAGAGAAGATCGGTAAGGGCGTTCTGCGACACGCCTTGAACGGGTTGATTGAACGGGGACACGATTTGAATGGGCCCAGCCTGCGACGCGCGATAGTAGCGAAGAAACTCGTCGAGGGAGACGCGCTTGTCGCGATCGCGGTCGAAATCTTCGAGGGGCGGGCCGTCGCGCAGAGCGTAAGCGTAGGGATTGCTCAGGAGATTCAACAGCAAGTGCGGAGCCGGAGCGCGGGCGATCTCCTTGCCGTCGAGAAAACCGTCCGCGTCGCCGTCGAGAAAGCGAAACCAGCGCGTCACATATTCGTTCCAACGCAGCGGATACGGTTTGCCGTCGACGAGAACTCGCAAACGGATCAGCACGGGGCCGCTCTCGTGAAAGAACAGAACGTCCTGAACCTCCTCGGCAGTACCGGGATCGGCCGATTTTGCCTCGTTCTTGCCCCTTTTCGTCTCTCCGTCGAGAGAGCGCGCGGCGACAAAGGGACAAGGGGACGCGATGAGGACGACGGCAAGCACGGTCGTCGCCCCGATGCGGAAAAACCGCGCGATTGCGTTGCTACTCATCTGCTCACCTCGTCGCTTCGTCGCCCGAAGACGTTTTACAATAGGATTTCCTTAATCGGTTGAGCGGCCTTGTCGGCGATGCGAATGGGCCGGCCGACGTTGGAGTTGTTTTGCTTGAGCGGGTCGATGCCCAAAGCGAGACAAATGGTAGCCAAGAAGTCGCTGACGGTGGTGGGGCGCGTCTCGACCTTGGTTCCATCGGCGCTGGTCTTGCCGTGGGCTTGGCCTCCTTTGATGCCGCCGCCGGCCAAGACGGTACTCCAGGCGTTGGGGAAGTGGTCGCGTCCCTGCCCGCCGTTGATTTTCGGCGTGCGGCCAAACTCGCCCATCCACACGATCAACGTCGAATCGAGCAGACCGCGCACGGACAGGTCTTCCATCAAAGTGCCCCATGCGGGATCGAGAATTTCGCTGAGTTTGCGCACGGCCTGGAAATTCTGTTGGTGCGAGTCCCAGTTGAAGAACATGTTGTTCTCCCGGAGTCCGGCCAACGACACTTCGATGAATGGCACGCCGCGTTCGACGAGCCGACGAGCCAAGAGGCAGCCTTGGCCGAACAGGTTTCGCCCATACCGGTCGCGCAATTTGGGAGACTCTTCGTGCAGATTGAACGCCTTGTTGGCATCGGTGCGCATCAGCTTGACGGCGCGATCGTAGGCCGTCCGATGGCTGAGCGGCGCGACGCCGGGATGATCGGCGAGGAAATCGCCTTCCATTTCTTGCAGCAGATCGATGCGCGCCTCGGCGTGGGCGCGGTTGACGCCGTTCGGCAAGTCGATGTCCTGCACCTTCAGCGCTTGCTCGTATGTGCCGTCTTGATTCTGGAAGAACGAATTGTTATCGCCGACGATTAAGGGAGCATATTGAGGTCCGAGAAATCCGGGACCATACGCCGCGGAGTTGAAGAATCGCGCCGGCGCGATGCTGACGAAGTTCGGCAGGGGAGCATCGTCGCTTCCCAACTCTTTGGCGACGAGCGATCCGAGAGACGGATACTGGATCGGACCAGTCGGTTGATAGCCGGTGCGCAACAGGAACGTGGCGCGACCGTGTTCGCCCTCTTTGGTACTCATGGAACGCACCACGGCCATGCGATCGCCGAACTTTGCCAATTGCGGCAAGTGTTCGCTGATGCGCAAGTCCGGCGACGAGGTGCGGATTTCTTTGAAAGGCCCGCCGTTGGCGTGCCCCGGCTTCAAGTCGAACGTATCCATTTGACTGGGGCCGCCGGTCATCCACAAGAGGATGCACGAACGTTTGCGCGTGGGATGCTGGGCGACATCGGCGGCCAGCGTTTCGAGCCAACCGGACATCGAATACCCCGTGACTCCGGCGGCGGTCAGGCGCAGCCAATCGCGCCGCGACAATCGTGGAAGCTTCATGGAATGTCTCCGTCGTTCTGGCGAGCCTGGGTCGCAGCGCTGCGACGATCTTCTCCATCCATCGCGGAGGATCGACCCGCTCGCCGTGGGGAATCAATGATTGAAAATGAATTCGCTGCTGTTGAGCAAGGCCCAGAAGACATCGGCGAGCGCTCGGCTCTTATCGCCGCTGGGACCGCCTCGATCGAGATACGGCAAGATGCGCGAAACCTCGCGGTCGCGCATGGGGCGTCCGAGCGCGGCAAGGTAGAGCGCGTCGAGTCGTTGCCGGTCGTTGAGAAACGGGGCATCGACGAGTGCGGCCAAAGTCTCGCTGCGCTCGACGCTGGTGGCGTCGGCGATGAACTTACCGTTCATCAACGACAACGCCTGCAAGATGGACGTTTGATACTCGGTGCGTTTATCGCTGCCGTTGCTGAACTTCGTCAGAAAATCGGCGCGAACCCCGTTAAAGCGATTGAAATTGCCGGGTGCGACCGGCGTGCCGCGATAGCCGGTGGCCACCGCCAAGCTGTCGAAAATCTGTTCGGGAGTCAACCCCTTCAGCGACATCCGCGCGAACAGACGCGGATCGTCTTGGCTGGGATCGGTCGAACGGCTGCCGCGCTGGTACGTCCGGCTGGCGGTGATGGCGCGAATGAGAAAGCGCAGGTCGAACCGATGATCGGCCATCGCTTGCCCCAAGGCATCGAGCAATTCCGGATGGCTGGGTGGATTGTTTTCGCCCAGATCGTCCACCGGTTCGATGATACCGATACCGAAGAAGTGCCCCCACAATCGGTTGGCGATGGCCTTGGCGAAGTAGGGATTCTTGGGCGAGGTCAACCAGTCGGCCAACACGGCGCGAGAGGAGGCCCCCTCTTCCCATTTCGGATTTGTACCGTCGAGGAATCGTGCTTGTACGGTTTTTTCGGTGTTGGGAATCTTGATCTCGCGCTTGCGCGGTTCGTCGAGCGATTGCGAGAAGACGCCGGCTTGAGGTTGCTGAGGTCGAATGCCGGAGTAGAAGGCGGCAAACTGCCAAAACTGATTGCGACTCCAACTGGCGAATGGGTGATCGTGGCACTGCGCGCATTCGAGCTTGATGCCCAAGAACAGGCGCGAGGTGGCGGCGGCGACGTTCTCCGGTTTGCTTTCATTGACCTGATAGAAGATCGCCGCGCCGTTGTTAGCGGGGTTTCGCGGACGCATGGCCATGCCCGAATTGCCGAGCGAAGTCGTCAATAGGTCGCGCACCATACGGTCGTAGGGTTTATTTTCGAGGATCTGGGGCCGCAGCCAATTCTCCATTTGCGCGGCAAAGAATCTCACTTGTTGATCGTTATTCTGCGGCAGCAACAACGCGCGCCAGACGTTGGTAAAATGATTGACGTAGTACGGGCTTTTGAGCAAATCCTCGACTAAAGCGCGACGTTTGTTCGGGGCATTCTCGTCGAGAAACCTGTGTACTTCGCTGACGTGCGGGATACGCCCGGCCAAGTCGAGATAGACGCGGCGAACGAATTCCGCGTCGTCGGCCAAAGGTGCGGGAGTAACGTCATTAGCGTCGTAGCCCGCTTCAACTAGCCGGTCGATCCGATCCGCCAACGCCGCAACCTCATCCAGAGGTTTAGCCTCGGTCGGGGAACCGGCTCTACCGAGTGTGGCCGATAAAAGAAGAAATCCACAGCAGACGTGCAGTCGAAACCATCCCATGCGGCGCTCCTTCCTGTGGTTGTGGACGCTTCGCCGACGCGATGAGCCAAGGAATACGCATAGTAAACGTCTCAGACGAGTTTTTCTAACCGCGCTAACGGTGAAGAATCGCACCAAGTGTCACAAAGGAATAGTACACGGGGCGGAGCAGGCGTGTCAAATAAAAACTTTCTCTCCGTCTCATTTTGGGTGAAGCGAAGGAAGTGCCAGCGAATTTCGTGAGCGGCGAGTTCAAGCGATGGGGGGGGCGGCGAGCAAAGGAAGTTCGAGATCTTCGCGGCGGACGAGTTGAGTATCGCGGCGTCCGCGGCTCATTTCGTAGATACTCGGCAGTTCCAGAGTCTCATTGGGCGCGAGACGGCAAGCGGCCTGTTTGCCACGGCTTCGCTGAAACGATTCGACCAAACATCTCGAACACGACAGCGCATAGGTCTTCAACTCGCGCGTGACGCCATCGCTCCAGCGCGCCGCAATCTTGTAGTGCGCAAGTTCCGTACAGCCCTCGTTGGTGCAGCGAATGGGATAAGACAGCATGGGCATGGCGAGATGCCTCAATCGTGTTCAAACGGCAACGGATCGCCGTTGACTTGAGCCAAGGCGTTCATCGCGGCGCGTTGTTCGGCTTCTTTTTTGTTGCGTCCCCAAGCACCGGCATAGGTATGGCGACCGATGACGGCGGCAATTTTGAAACACTTGCCGTGATCCGGCCCCTTTTCATCGAGCAAGACGTACTGAGGAGTGGCGTTGAACTCGCGCTGCGCCACTTGCTGAAGCAGCGATTTGTTATTGCCTCCCAGCGCTCCCTCGGCCACCTCTTCGATCTCCGGGCCTAGCAGTTTGAGAATGAATGTCCGCGCCTCTTCCAGGCCGCCATCGAGATAAATGGCCGCCACCAACGATTCGTACACATCGGCCATCATGCTCGAAGGCACGGCGGACGCGGTCAGGTGATTCATGCCCTTGCCCAAAAACAGAAACGCGCCGAGGTTCAGTTCTTTGCTGAAGCGCGCACAGGTTCGGCGGCTGACCACCACCGATTTGATCTTCGTTAGATCGCCTTCTTGATAGTCGGGGAAGCGCAAATACAACTGCTCGCAAGTGACGAGTCCAAGAATCGAGTCGCCGAGAAACTCCATGCGTTCGTTCGAGGCGAGACGGGTGTTGGCACCGGATGCATGGGTCAGCGAGGCGCGGAGCAATTCCGGCTGGCGAAATTGGTAGCCGATCATTTTCTGGCACTCGTCCAGAATCTCGGCCTCATGATTGATGCTCAATTCCTGCGGCATGATTCAATTCAACAAACGATAACCGGACGTTTCGATTGAAAGTACCACAACCACCATCGCCTTGTCAACCGCTTCGTCCGCGCCTCGTCGAAACGCGCTCGAAATGTCCGCGGTTGGGTTGCAATTGAAATCGCCGCCGGTCCGTCTGTTCGCTTATCGCGGAATCCTCGACGCCAAGAATGATTCGCGGCCGGGCAGCGAGGGCCTTTCTCGGTATCCGCATCCGCGCCGGCGGGAGCATAGACTCCGAGCGAGTGCGATCCGTCCGCCCGACGGTGGGCTGTAAGCCACGAGACGCCGCTTCCGAACGCGAATCTATTGTCGTACAGCAGGTTCCCGCTATATCAATGACACTAGCAATCCTTGCCTTATTCCAGGGGAGAATCCAGCCTTGGCCGAGCCGCTTCGCTGTGTGCCCGCCGATCGCCTCGTGGCGGGATGGGACTTTAGTACCGGGGCCGTCAAATGTTTGGCCTTCGACCTCGACGGTAACAAATTGGCCGAGGCGCGTCTGCCCACCGATTTATGGACCGAGGGGGGCGTGTCCGAATTGAATCTCATGCAACTGGAAGGCCAGGCGCTAGCCAGTTTACGTCTTTTAGGAATGCAATTAGGCGAGAAAGGGGCGGCGCGCTGGGTGGCCGGCGGCATCTCGGCCACGCACCACACCGCCGGCCGCATCGACGCCAACGCCGTGCAAGTCCGCCGAGCCATCTGCTGGAACGATCACAGCCTCGCTCCTTACCACGCGCGCGGCCTGGAACGCCTGGGCGGGCAAGAGAAAGTCGTCAAAGCCATCGGCGGGCCGTGGGCGATTCGCTACAGCCTCAGCCATCTCGTCAAAGACGAGCAATGTCTGCCCTTGGAAGATTGGCGGCGAACGCGCCGCATCGGGCAACACGGTCTGCTGGCCGCCGGCTATCTGACGGGCAATTTCGACGCCGTCAGCGTTTCCGCCGCCGCCTCGACCGGCATCATGAATCTGCGCACCTGCAAATGGTCGCGCTTCATGTTGGAAGCGCTGAGCGATCCGAAATTGCGCCAATTGGCCTGGAAGCAGTTGCCGCCCATCGTCGATGCCGACGAACCGCTGGGCGAATTGCTGCCGGCGGCGAAACAGTTCGCGCACATTCCCACCGCGAAGCGCGGTCCGCTGATCTTTCCGACCCTGGACGATCAAGCGGCCGGCCTGGTCGGCGGCGGGGCGGTCGATGCCGGGCAGGTGGCGATTATTCTCGGCAATTCGGCGGTGGTCAATTCGTCGTCGAGTAAGTTGCCGTCCTCCGGGGCGCTCGACGCCATGCGGCTCAACTGGGGGCCGTATCTGTGGATGCGCTGCTACAACAACGGCGCGCAGTTCCTCGACCGCATCCTCGGCCCTAAACCGGACTGGGAGCGTTTGGAGCGCGAGGCGCGCACGTGCGAGCCGGGCTGCGACGGGACAGTAGTGCTGCCCTTCACCGCGCCGGAACCGTCGCTGGGAGTCGGCAAACCGCGGCTGGAATGGCTGCCCCACGAGCCGAAGGAGCCGGGCAAGAAGTTTCGGGCTTCGCTGGAGGCGCTGGCGTATCTGATCGCCCTGGGTGTGCGCGAACACGAAGCGGCGGGACAGAAGATAACCCGCCTCACGGTGTCCGGCGGCATCGCGCGGAGCGAGTTGATGTGCGAGATTTTGGCATCGGTATTGGATCGGCCTTTGGAACGTTTGCAGTCGTCGGAAGGCCCAGCCCTGGGCGCGGCGGCGACGGCGTTGGCGGCCTATGAGTCGCATCAGCGGAAAAAGAAGAACATCGGCGCGCCCTACACCGTGGCCGACGCCGTGGCGCAATTGGTCAAGTTCCGAACGCCGGTCGCGCCGAATCCGGCCTGGATCTCCACCTACCGCAACGGGTTACAGAAGTTTGCCGCGTGCCTCTGAGCTTTTTTCGCCATCTATACATGCGTATAATAACTACAGAGAGGGAGGTGTGTAGCAACGCGGAGGGGATCATGGACAATGCAACCATCGCTCGCAAGCTGAACGAGTATGCGACGTACTTGGAAGGCGAGGATTCCAACCTCCACCGCTTGCGTGCCTATCGCCGAGCGGCGGAAACGGTGTTGGCCGAGCCGACACCGCTGTCCAAGATCTTGGCCGAGAAGGGACGCGCCGGCTTGGAAGAGTTGCCGGGCATCGGTGCGAGTTTGGCATACACCATTGAAGGACTGATCCGCACCGGCGCGTTTCGCACCTTAAGACCCGACGGTGGACACATCGACCCCGAACGTTTGCTCACAAGTCTGCCCGGCGTCGGTCGGCAGCTCGCGCACAAGTTGCACGAACGTCTGGGCATCACCACCTTGGAAGAACTCGAACGGGCCGCGCACGAGGGCCGACTCGCCCAAGCCGGGGTGGGACCGAAGCGCCTACGCGGCTTGATCGACGCCTTGGCCGGTCGGCTGCGGCGCAGTCAAGTGCGGGAGCCGCTCCAGGGCGAACCGTCCGTCGCCGCCCTGCTCGCCATCGACGAGGAATATCGCCACGGCGCGGCGGACCAATCCATGCCGGTGATGACGCCGAGCCGGTTCAATCCGGAGCATGAACCCTGGCTGCCGATGTACGTCGCCGATCGTGAAGGCTGGCGTTTTCGCGCCATGTTCTCGAACACGGCGCTGGCGCATCGGCTCGGCAAGACGCACGATTGGGTGGTGGTATCGTTTCACGATGGGTTCCATTCGTCGCAGCGAACCATTGTCACCGAAACGCGCGGCGACTTGCGCGGCCGGCGCGTGGTGCGCGGAAGAGAGCGCGAGTGCCGTGCCTACTATGAGAAACACGCGCCCACATCGTTGGGACTGGACGGCACGGCATGATAGGGAGAAGAGTGTCCGTCCGGCGACTTGTTCGCGCAAGAGGAAGTGGCTCACGGGAGTGTGTTTTTAGCAGTACAGCGCTACTCCCCTCTCCCCTGAATACAGGGGAGAGCAGAGAATCCGAGAGTAGCGCCGTATGGCTAGCCTCCATCATGAGACACATTCGGCGTCTCAAATATCCACAATCACTTCCGCAAGCCACCCATCATCATTTTGCTCCACCAGCAGGCCGTGATATGTAATGGCCTTTACCTCGTGGGTTAATTCGTGCCGCGCGGGATCGAACGGCTCGCCCCAACCGCTGCCTTGTAAACCGTCGGAGCGAACCTCCACCTCGAAACGACTCAAAAGCAGATGCTCGGCGTTGAAGTGATAGAGCAACTCCTTGAGCCAATCGAAGAGAAGATATTCGCGATCCTCGCCGACGACGACCAGGTCGAGACGGCGCGTCGGTTTCACCGCGTCGAGATTTTCGACGAGGGCCGCGAACAAGGCGCGCGCAGCCTCGGCGAACAGAGAGTTCAGATCGGGCGCGCAAATGCGCAATCCTAAATCAGCTGTATGGTCGAAGGTCTCGTACATGATGCCAGTCTATCGCGCCAAAGTGTAGAAGGGACGTTGGCGAGCGCCCTTTTGTGCCCCAAGGTCGGCAATCGCTGCAAGTTCAACGTGCAAACCGGGCGAGAGGACAAACTGGGTGCCGACGGACTTCCTGACCTAACTTGCATTACCCCATCGACTTATGCTGCTCATCTTTGCTTCGCTCGTTTGCGGCACACTGTTTGCATCCTATCAAAGTGTTAGCAAGCATTGTAACTCTCCCCACAGTGCGTCCGTGGAATTGAGTCGACGAACTTTACGATCTTTTCGCAACAGGAGAGTCCCATGGTCCGTAATGCTCGCCGAGGTGGTTTTACCTTGATTGAGCTGCTCGTGGTGATAGCGATTATCGCCATTCTGATCGGTCTACTACTGCCCGCCGTGCAAAAGGTGCGCGACGCCGCCGCCCGCGCTCAATCGCAAAATAATTTGAAGCAGATTGGATTGGCCATTAATAATATCGGTGGAACGTATAACACCCAGATCCCTCCGTCGTATGGGAGTTTTCCCGCGAATGGTCCCTTCGGCTCGATCTTCGATTTTATGTTGCCGTACATCGAACAACAGAATTTGTACAATCAATATAACCCAGGCTCCGGCGGGTATTTCGGTGGTCTCGGTGCCAGCGGTACGCCCAACCCCGTCGCAGCCACGGTGAAAACCTACGTCGCTCCCGCCGACTCTACCAACAACACCAACAGCCTGCCCGGTTTGACGAGTTATGCCTCGAATTACTTGTTGTTCGGCTCGGCAGGCGCTTCCTTGCCGGCCTCCTTTATCGATGGAACCTCGAACACGGTCATGTTCATGGAGCGCTACGCGCAGGCCAATCTGTCGGGCACACCGACGCAACACTATTGGTCGTCGATCAACAATTATATCGTGGCAACGGCAACGTCGGGCTATCAAATCTCCCCGCCCCCCAACGGCGCGATTGACGGGCTACCACAAGGCTGCTCCACGGCGGCGATGATGGTCGGTCTCGGCGACGGCAGCGTTCGCGCCGTGACCAACGGCGTTAGCCCGTACACTTGGTATCTCGCGTGCAGCCCGAACGACGGCTTGCCCATGCCGAGCGATTGGTAATCCGAACCTAACGGAATCATTTCGGTCTTCTAGGCATGGCGCGTCTTCGACGCCTTGTGCCGGACCTTCTGTCTCCCCCTCCTCCTCCACCACCGACCCGTTCCCTCCATATCCATCGAGAGGGGACGGGTTCTCCTCTTTTTACGTTCGATTGGTGTTAGCCCATTCATTTCGACGTGCAGTCGGCGGACAGACAGGTCGCCGGACGTTCCTATTTTTTCCTAGATTTTTCTTGACATGAAGAAATGAACCGTTACTATCCAATCTACTTTCCGGCCTCTTCTCTGTTCCGGCCCCGCTGTTCGACTTGCTTGCAAGGCGTTCAGCGGGGTTTTTCTTAACCTTTCTCTCGTCAATCACTCCCTTTTCGCTGGTATTGTCCTAGCGCCGTGTTGGCGACGACAATCGCGCCGATGAGGATGAGCTTCACCTCGACGGCCACGCCGAAGAGGTTGACGCCGTTTTCGAGGATGGCCAGGATCGACACGCCCAAGAGAGTGCCGAAAACGCCTCCTTGACCGCCGGAGAGGCTCGCTCCGCCGATGACCACCGCAGCGATCACTTCCAGCTCCAGCCCGACGCTGGAAGTCGGGTCGCCGCCGCTGCCTTGCGCGAAGACGAGAATGCCGGCCCATCCCGTCAATAGCCCGGAGAGGAAATAGATCCAGATGCGGGTGCGTTCGATGGCGATGCCGCATAGCCGCGCCGCTTCCGCATTGGCCCCGACGGCATAGCAATGTCGGCCAAACACCGTGGTTCGCAAGAGAACGGCCATCAGTCCAGCCAGGACGAACAGACTCCACACGCCGGGATCGAAGACCAAACGATCCGGCACGGCGCGGGAAAGGGCATCGACCCAACCGGGTCTCGCTCCGGGGAACGGCAGCGTCTTGCGACCGGCCAACCACACCGCCAATCCGCGCGAAATACTCAACATGCCCAGCGTGGCTACGAAAGGGGTCACGCGCAAGCGCGTGATCGCGAGACCGTTTACAAGCCCGGCCAGTCCGCCCACGCCGATCCCCACGTTCACCGCCGCCACGCTCGCCCAAGCCGTTCCATACTCGGATGCCAGCATCCGATACGATTGCATCGCCGTAACCGTAACCAGCGCCACGACGGAACCGACCGAGAGATCGATGCCGCCGCCGATGACGACGACCAGCATACCCAGCGCGATGACGCCCGTGACGCTGCTGGTATGCAACAACACTTGCAGGTTGCGCAAACTGAGAAAAGTGGCCAGCTGCCCCTTCCAGTGTAGCAGCAGCGCGAACAGAAGAAACACGGTGAGAAGCCCAAGCAATGGCCCCGTGAGCCAACGCTTCCGCGCGGCACGGAGCGTTGAGGTACGAACGACATCTTTCATAGCGGGTTCCTAACGGTGCAACACAACTATCGGATTCTCGCCTCTCCCTTGCGAGCCTGCTAAAGCCTGGGGGCGGCTCTCGATCCTTGGCCGACGCACGAGGGGTTGCGGAGCGAACGGGACTAGGGACGGGTCTCTGGATCGAGCGCGCGAAGAATCGTCAATAATGCAGACTTTCCTCGTAGCAATATCTCTGGCGTCGGCAGAGGCAACTGTAATACCGGCTCTCCGCGCGCATCTTCAGTCAAGAAGGACGCGAGCGCGGCCGACCCCTTGCCGTCCGCTTTGCTTCTTGGCTGCGCCGCGCCGGCGAGGATCGCCGCCGCCGATTCGAGGAGTTGCACGCCCGCGAGAACCATCGAGAGGCGCGGATCGTTCGATACCTCGCTTGCCGATGGCGTGTCGGTGGGCGCTTCCTCCGCGTTCGCCGCTCCGGCCAGCGCGCGCATCGTTTGAAGAAACGCGCCTCGGCCGAGCGAGGAAAACAATAATTCCTCGTTGGTTCCGGAGAATAGTTCGGCGAACAGGGAGCTTTTTATCGCCAAGGTCCGCAGCACGCTTTCTTCGATGCTGTCGCGCATCACCAAGTTGAAGACTTGCACGGGGCGATGTTGGCCCATGCGATGCACGCGTGCGATGCGTTGCTCCAAGACGGCGGGATTCCACGGCATTTCGAGATTGACGACGGTATCCGCCGTTTGCAGGTTCAATCCGGTTCCTCCCGCATCGGTGCTGAGAAAGACGCGACAATCCGCCGCGTCGCGGAAACGTTCCAACAGCCCGCGCCGCTCCTTGCCCGGTACGCCTCCATGCAGTACGGCGAAGCCGACTCCGAGCTTCTCCACCACTTCCGCCGTCAGACGCAACATCGTCTCCCACTGGCTGAAGATCACGATCTTATGCGGTCCCGAAAAGAGCAAATCGCGCAACAGCTCTGCCAACTCCTCCAATTTCGGCGACACGTTCGCCTGTTCGTCGAGTAGAAACGTGCTGTCGCATAACATGCGCAGATTGTTGATGGACGCGAGGATGCGCCTTCGGTCGATCTCGGTGAGATATTTCTTTTGCAGCAGCCGAGCCAGCGCGTGGCTCTGTTCGGCATAGAGGGTTCGCTGCGCCTCGGCCATTTCGACATAGACCGTCGTATCGGTGCGCGCCGGCAATTGCGACAGCACCTCGGAGCGGGTTCGCCGCAGCAGGATCGGCTCCAATTTCTCGCGGATTTTATCGAGATGACGATAGCCCAACAGCGTGCCGTTCTCGTCCAGAACGCGATGATCGTGCAGAAACTGGAAAGCGGGGCCGAGCCGCCGATCGTCCACAAACTGCACGATGCTGTACAACTCTTCGAGCTTGTTTTCGAGCGGAGTGCCCGTCAGTACCACGGCATAACGGCTGCGCAGACGCTTGACCGCGCGCGTGGTCTTCGCCTCCCAGTTTTTGATGCGCTGCGCCTCGTCGAGGACGATGACATCCGGTTGCCAGACGTTGAGTTCCTCAACGTCGCGCACGGCAATCTCGTAGTTGATGAGGCGATAGAACGTCGGTTGGCGATAGAGCGACCGGCGTTGCGGCGACGTGCCGTCGATAACCTGCACGGCCCGACCGGTGTACTTGTGAATCTCCGTTTCCCACTGATATTTCACCGACGCTGGCGCGACGACCAGCACGCGCTCGATGCCGCGTTCGCGCGCCAAGAGTTCGATTGCCGCCAACGTCTGCACCGTCTTTCCCAAACCCATATCGTCGCCGAGAATGGCCCGGCCACGACAGGCGAGAAACAGCGCCCCACGCATCTGATAGGGATAGAGAGGCACGCGTAGCAGATCGCGCAGCGGTTCGGGAGACTGGCCCGCTTCGAGTTGGCCGAGGAGATCGCGTTCGCGCTGGGCCATTTCGTGCCGTTCGATCTCGCGCTCCATGAACTCCATCGCATCGGAGAAGATCGTCACTTGTTCCGGCACGCACTCGGCCAGTTCGATCAGCTTTTGGTAGTCGTCTCCGCCTTTCCACAAACCGCGCGGATCGAAGAATGCCTCGGCCAAGGCGCGAAGCCGATCGGAATAGCGCGGTGGCAGATGCAAGCCTACGCGCAATTGCTCTCCGTAATGAAGATAAATCTCCGGATGGGTGATGGCGGCTTTGCGCCGGCGCAGCTGGGGCGGCGTCTCTTGCCGCAACGAGGCCAACACGGCCTCAATGTGTTTGCAGGTGCCGAGCGTGTTGGTACGATAATCGGGACATTCGCAGGTGTTGTCTCCGACATCGAACCCGCGAATGCTGACGCGATACTGTCCTCCGGTCGTCGGATTGGTGATCCGATAATCGCTGAACACACGATTGCGTCCGAGATTCTGAATGCGAAACTGCTCCTCGGCGGCGCGGCGTCGGCGAATATCAATCTGTTCCTCACGGAGCATGGCGACTCCTCACCTTCGATTCGGAACGGAACGAGGTGATTATTCTCAACGGGTGACCATGATCCACCGATCGGTTCCAGCCTGCCGCATGTGCCAGGGGGATGAGCAGAGTAGAATCGCGTTGCCCGCAGAGGTATCCGACTCGCAGTTGCTCGGTCGATCTCAGAGAAAGGATTTTCGTATGGCCGCGCACGAGGACACCGAGAGGGATGGAACGGGATGGCTCATCCACACCGCTAACTCTCGATTATCCCCGATAGGAAAGACTTGTCAATCAGGTATGCCTTTTTTTTCCCCAACGGTGTTTCGAGGAGGCCGCCCAACGATGACCGCCGGTCCAGCGAGTGCCGTTCGATTTGCGGCGCTCGTTTGTAACCACCACGGTATTGGACGGCCCGTACAATCGCTGATATTCCTCCTCGACGCGCACAACCGCGCGGTCGCTCTCGCCGGGTGACTTCTCCAGCAATCGACTTTGCACCCAGCAGAGGACTTGCCTTCCGACACCGGGCGGATCGATGGGCGTTACATACTGTGTTACCATTCCCACCGCACCGCTGCCGATCATTCGATTGGCGATTTGAAATCGCTCAACGGCTTCTTCGAGGCTCAGATGCCCGGCCAGCAATTCCTCGACAATCTCCGATTTGATTTGACCCGAGTACGCCGCGATCTGGTTCCGTTCGTCGAGAGCTTGCGAGCGGCGCAGCTCGTACACGAGCCGCTGACTGTCGGACAGGGGGCTGGCCTTATCGAGGAGCCGCCAACCGGCAAAGCTCGACAATCCGGCCCCGATGAGCGAGACGGCTCCGAAGAACACGACGGTGCGGGAGAGCAGCTTCATTTTCCTTCGCTCGCTTTCAATTTTTCGCGGGAGGGTTCATCGACGATCCGAGGCGGAAGCGACGGGGTTTTCGCTTACGCTTCGGATCGCCGTTTGCGGTGGGAAGGAGATCAACTGACGATTTCTTTCAGAACGTTCGCGCCTTTGTCCACGATGCGGATAGGCCGCCCGATGGACGTGTTGTTCTGCTTCTTCCAGTTGATGCCGAGGACCTCGCAGACGGTGGCCAAAAAGTCGAGGGCCGAGATGGGCCTTTCGACGACCGTTGCGCCTTCCTTGTCGGTCTTGCCGACCACCTGGCCGCCCTTGATGCCTCCGCCGATCATCAGCGAACTCCAGGCGCGCGGATAGTGATCGCGTCCGGGCTTGGCTCCCCGTTGATTGATGCGCGGCGTGCGCCCGAACTCACCCATCCACACGATGAGAGTGCTATCGAGCAAGCCGCGTTGCTTCAGATCGCGAACGAGGGCGGCCATCGCGGGATCGCATTGTTGCGAGAGCGATTTTACCCGATCGAAGTTGTTCTGATGCGTGTCCCACTGCGGCAGCGTCACCTCAACGAACGAGACGCCGGATTCGATCAACCTTCGCGCCAACAAGCAACCGTCGCCGAATCGGCTCGAGCCGTAGGCCGCGCGCGCCGAAGCCGGTTCTTGCGTCAGATCGAATGCCTTCGCTTCCTTCGATTGCATGAGGGTGACGGCGCGTTGATAGGTCGTCTTGTGATCGGCGCCGGCATCGGCTTTGTACTCGCGGTAAAAGGCCGATTCCATTTCTTGAAGCAGACTCAAGCGGTCGTCGAAGTGGCTGCCGGTCGTCATCGGTTTCAGATTCTCGACGCCGCGCGCCGGATCGTTGACGATAAGTGGAGCGTGCTTTGCGCCGAGGAAACCCGCGCCGAAACTGCGACCGATGGAGACGTAGTTCGGCATGGGCGAATCGGAGCGGCCGATCTCGGCGGATACCAACGAACCGAGACTCGGATACGTCAAGCCGCCTTGTCCCTCTTTGTATCCGGTATGGAGATAATACTTGGCGCGGCCGTGCGCGCCTTCGCTGGTACTCATGCCGCGCAAGAGGGCGGCGTGGTGCATCAACTTGGCAAACTTGGGAAAATGTTCGCCGATTTGAATGCCGGGTACGGAGGTCGCGATCGGCTTGAAGTCGCCGCCGTCCTTGGTCCCCGGCTTCAGATCGAACGTGTCCTTATGACTGGGTCCGCCGTCCATCCAGAGGAGGATGCACGATTTGTGTTTGCTCGGCACGGCGGCGGCGCGGCTGGCCAACACTTTGAACCAACCGGAAAGCGATACTGCCGAGACACCTGCCGCCGACATTTTCATCCAGTCGCGGCGCGAAAGATTCAAAAACGTCACGAGTCATCTCCTTCGATCATCGCGGTAGGGTCGGTCGAGCGGAGCGAAAGCCACCCCACGGGTGTCGTTTAATGATTCATCGTAAATTCGCTGCTGTTCAGCAACACCCACAAGATGTCGCCGTATGCCTGGCGCGGCTCGTCGTCGTGCTTGCGGACGAGAGCCAAACAGCGATCGCGTTCGTGTCCCGTCGGCCTGCGCGATAGCACGGTCAGATACAGACGATCGACGATTTGCTCCGCCGTCCCGCCGGATTGCAAGATCGGCGTCAGGGCGGCGGCATTGTTGAGCATGGGAGCGTTCATCATGCGCAGCACTTGCGGGATGCCGAGTTGATATTCGGTCGGATCGGCGTTGTCGTCGCCTTTGAAGAAGGCCACGAACAGGGTACGCGGCGTGAGGTTGCGCAGCACGGCGGCCTGAACGGCGTTGGCGGCTCGACGTTGCAGGCGGTCGGGATTCGGAGCGCCGACCACTTGCACCAGCGAATCGAATAGTTGCTCCGGCGTCAGCACTTTGATCGCCATGCGACTGTACATTTCGGGTCCGGCTTCCTTGTTTTCGGCGAGCGGTTTGCTCGTCCGCTGATAGGTCGCGCTGTTGCAAATCGAGCGGAACAGGTTTTTCACGTCGAAACCGTCCGCCACGAATTGTGCGGACAAGTCGCTCAGCAATTGCGGATGCGACGGCTTGTTGCCGTCGTGCATGTCGTCGATGGGATTGACGATCCCTCGCCCGAACAGCTGCGCCCACAGTCGATTGACCATCGCTCGGCTGAAATAGGGATTTTTCGGACTCGTCATCCACTCGGCCAGCGCGGGACGAGCGGCACTGCCGTCGGCAATTTTCGGCGAATCGCCTTGCAAGAACTTCGGCGGCACGCGCTTGGCCGAGAGGGGCAGGCGAAGGGGTCGTCCTTTGCCGTTCTCGCCGATGGCGACCTTGCCGGCTTTATTGTTGAGGATCGCTTGACGAGGATTGCCTTGAATGCTCACTTTGGTAAAGAAAGCGGCCATCCCCCAATAGGCATCTTGCTTCCAGTCGGTGAACGGATGATTGTGGCACTGGGCACATTGCAACTGCACGCCGAGGAACATGCGAGTGGCGTTGTCGGTCAGCTTGTCCGGGGCGGCGTTGGCAAGGTAATAGATCACCGCGCCGTTCTTATCGATTTCGCCTTCCGCTGTGAGAATCTCTCGGACCATCCGATCCCACGGCACATTTTCGTTGAAGCGCGTTTCGAGCCAGGTTGTCATCTTGGCAAATGGAACGAAGCGATTGTCCGTGGTGCGCGGGAGCAAGAGGCTCTGCCAGATGTCGGCCTGATGCTTGCCGAAGTCGGTGGAGGCGAGCAGTTCGTCGATGAGTTTCGCGCGCTTGTTGGGTTCGCGGCTGTCGAGGAAGGCGACGGTTTTGTCCGCCGTGGGAATGTGTCCGATGAGATCGAGATAAACGCGGCGGAGAAACTCGGCATCGTCGCAGCGTGGCGACGCGGTAACGCTCTCGGACTGCAGGCGCGCGTCGATGGCTTCGTCGATGCGGCGAGTCATAGCTCGGCCGTCCGGTTTTCGATCCTCTGCGGCTGCGGAGTGGACGGCCAGGGTGAGAGCGAACAGGGCGTACGGCAGAGCCGAAGCGCGGCGAAACATGGTGCGACCTCCAAGAGCGGCGTTCGAGTTACTCGCATCCAGCAAGCGATTGGCATTCAGGTCATTCAACCCCATCCTAGTGCCGAAGTTTCGCCACTCGATTCGCTTTAACCGCTTTCTCACGTTCTTTCGATTTCTCATGGATCCTCGCTTTGAAAGGCGAAGGACTCCATACGGGGAAGACGGGAGAGTAAAGTGGGCATTCAAGTTTTATCTGGGAAGTGCCGATGGAACGAGGTATTCGATTTATACGGCGGCCGACACGGAGACGCGATCAGGGAACGTGTGGTCTCGCGGTCGCCTTTATCACTAAGGTGCTTCGTGGAGCGTTTAACAATCAAGTGCGCCAGCTGCGGCAGGCAATGGTTGGCCGTCGCCCCGCTGTCCCTTTACGAACAACAAGCCGTCGAATCTTGCCCCTGCCCGCACTGCGGAGCCTACACGCTCTGCTGCCGCGAGTTGGTAGACCTCGCGCCCGCACACTACTGGCAAATGGGGCGAACCGTCCACGCCCACTAACCGGCAGCTTAAGCTGCCGGGTTAGGGTTTGCACCGCGCAAACTCGGCAGCGTGAGCTGCCGGTTCGCTCCTTCGGCCATCACATTTGCATTTCCAGCGCGCGAGCGATCTTGCGGCACTCGGCCATCATGCGGCGGAAGCCTTCGGGGGTCAGCGATTGGTAGCCGTCGCTGAGGGCTTTGTCGGGGTTGGGGTGAATCTCGACGATCAAACCATCCGCTCCCGCTGCTACCGCCGCGCGCGCCATTGCCGTCACCAAACTGACTTTCCCCGTGCCGTGGCTGGGATCGACGACAATGGGCAGGTGCGTGTGTTGATGCAAATAGGGCACGCTGGCCAACGGGAGGGTGAAGCGCGTGTGATCCTCGAAGGTTCGGATGCCGCGCTCGCAGAGCATCACGCGCGAATTGCCGGTCTTCAGGATGTACTCGGCGGCCAAGAGGAATTCGTCCATCGTCGCGGACGGCCCGCGTTTCAGCAACACCGGCAGTGTCGATTCGCCGACCGCTTCCAAGAGAGGATAGTTCTGCATGTTGCGCGCGCCGACCTGCAAAACGTCGGCGTACTTGGAGACCAATTCGACTTGCTCTTTGGCCATGATTTCGGTGACGACGGCCAAGCCGGTGGCATCGCGGGCCTCGGCGAGCAATTCCAATCCTTTTTCTTTCATCCCCTGAAAGCTGTAGGGGCTGGTGCGCGGTTTGAACGCGCCGCCCCGGAGACCCGCCGCGCCGGCCTCCTTCACGACGTGAGCCACCTCTAAAATTTGCTGACGACTTTCGACCGAACACGGCCCGGCGATGACGCCGATCTGTCCGCCGCCGACGCGCAGGCCGCGCGTCTCGACCACAGTAGGCTCTTTTTTCACTTCGGTACTGGCCATCTTGTACGGCGCGAGGATAGGAACCACTTTGTCCACTCCTTCCAGCGTTTCCAGCGCTTGCTTGGCCCCGTCGCGTTTTTCGCCGAGCGCGGCCACTACGGTTAGCTCGGTGCCTTCGATAACGTGACTGCGCAAACCCAGTTGCTCGATGTGTTCGATCACGCCGTCGATCTGCCACTTCGCTGCGCCTTCTTTCATAACCACGATCATATCCGTGTCTCCTCGATCTCCCCGCGCTTGCGCTTCGGGACGTTCTGTCAACAAAAAAAGCCTCTGGAACCGGGTGGGTTCCAGAGGCTTGCCGATTCACGATGCAAAGTCAGTGAGCGGTCGTACTCCGGAAGTCCCACGGAGGGGAGTTGGTAAACCACCAAAAGGAGTACGCATATGCCGGCATGATAGAGTCTCAATGCGAAGAAAGAGAGACCCCGATGAGATTTCATCGGGGTCTCTAACAAAGTTGGCTGCACCCGACGGCAGCCCGTCGGCCGCATCTAGTGCAGCCCCACCTGGTTGCTTTTACACACGCGATCACCTCCTTTTGTTAGGGTCTCCCCGCCCTCCGCGAGAAACCACTCTCCTCGGAGCGGCAAGCCTTAACCCCTCGCACCACGTTCGTGCGAGACGACATAACTATTCTAACCGATCCAGAGAGCGGGTCAAGCAAGCAACCCTGGAAATCGTCGAGGTCGGCGGGCGTGGAAGATTTGAAAGGCGGATTGTCGATATTTTCCTCTGGCAGATGGCGGCCTTGGCGCGCACAATGTAGGGAGTGGCTATCCGAGCGTAAGGACGAACCCCCCAAAGCTGAAAAGGGAGGATCGAGTATGTGGACTAGTTTGGCCTTGATGACGGCTCTGAGTTGGACCCCGGCGCAGGCGAACCAACTCGAATTGAAAAACGCGCGCTTCACTTATGGCATCCTCGGCCAAGAGCGCAAGGAGTCGACGTTTATCCCCGGCGACATGGTGGTTTTGGCCTTTGATATTGAGGGGCTTAAAACGGCAGACGACGGCAGCGCGACTTACAGCATGTCCATGAAACTCTTCCACAATAAAGAGGCGAAGCCCGTCTTGGAAAAAGTGCCGCAACGGATGACGGTCGTGAACACGCTCGGCGGCAATCGACTGCCCTCGTTCGCCCTGACGAATCTGTTCACCGATGCCGAGACCGGCGATTACACCATGTCCATCGTCGTCGAGGACGTTCTCGCCAAGGTCAGCGCCAAATTGGAGCGCACCTTCAAGGTCAAGCCGCTCGAATTCGGCATCGTTCGAGTCGGATTCGTGTATAGCCAACTCAATGAGGAACAGGCGGGCGGCCCGCCGCATCTGGCTCCGCCGTTGGCCGTCCCCGGTCAAAATCTTATGCTCAATTTCTCGGTAGTCGGTTTCAAGATGGCCGGTGCCAAGGATCAGCCCGATGTAGCGGTTACGATGGTCGTCGAGGATGAAGCCGGCAAACCCGTGCTGAAAAAGCCGTTCAGCGGCAAAGCCACCGAAATCGACGACGAATTGAAGAAGCTGAAGATCATCCCCTTCCAAGTGCCGGTGCAAATCAATCGCTCCGGCAAGTTTAAGATCGTCATCACCGTCGAGGATAAGCATTCCGGTGGGAAGTCGATTTCTCAATCGCTGGACCTGAAGGCGATTGAGGTCAATTGAGGTCAAAGGAAGGCGAGCGAGTCCGCGTCGGCGTCCCGCTCGCCGTTTTTGTTCTGGAGACGATCTACGATGAGTCAGCTGCAAGATCGCATCGCTCAGTTTCGCAAAATGGCCAACGACGATCCCGACAACGAGTTGGGGCACTATCGTCTCGGTCAATTGTTGGCCGAAGCAGGAGAACACGCCGAGGCCGTCGGAGCCTTTCGCCGCACGCTGGAACTGAGTCCACGGTTTTCCAAAGTGTATCACCTGTTGGCTCAAAGTCTCTTGGCGAATCAGCAGCGCGACGAAGCACTCGCCGCGCTTCGCCAAGGGTTTGACGTGGCCGACGAGCAGGGCGACAACATGCCGCGCGACGCCATGTCGCGCATGCTCACGGAACTGGGCGAGCCTGAGCCGGTCTCGAAAAAAATACCGACGAGCGCTCCCCAAGGCATCGGCGGCTTTCGCTGTCAGCGTCCGGGCTGCTGGGTCGGCGACCGCGCTCGCCAACTCGACAGACCACCCATCGGCGACGAGGTCGGCCAACGCATTTACGAGTCGGTCTGCTCCGATTGCTGGATGGATTGGGTCCGCAATTACAGCGTCAAGGTCATCAACGAGTTGCGGCTCGATCTCAGTTCGGAGCGCGGCCAAGAAGAGTACGACCGCTATATGCGCGAGTTTCTCGGTCTCGATTGAGGCGGTGAGCGATGGAGGTGGAAGAATACCTGCTGAGCTTCGGGCAGAGCGGCGAATTCGGTCGCTTTCGTGCTGCCGCGTCGTTGCAGCTTCGCCGCGGCGATCGGATGGTGGTGCGCGGACCGCGCGGCATCGAAATCGGCGAAGTGTTGCGTCCGGCCGCGCCGGGTCATGCCCTCTTTTTACCCAATACCTCGGTCGGACAGGTGTTGCGCCGCCTCACCGAAGAGGATCGACGAACCGAGCGCGAGATGCGGCTTCGTTCGCAGCGCTTGTTCGAGCGCGCCCAAACGTTGGTCGAGGAATTGGGCTTGCCTCTACTGTTGCTCGACGCGGAAATTCTGCTCGATGGCGAACGTGCGATGTTGCATCATTTGCGCGGCGGAGAGTGCGACGTGAGGCCGTTGGTGTCCGCGCTCTCCGTCGAGTTCGGGCTGCATCTCGCGCCGATCGACCTGGGCGGATCGCCCCAGACGGATCTTGAGGCCGGCTGCGGTCGTCCGGATTGCGGCGGGGGACAAGCCGGCGATTGTACCTCGTGCGGCAGCGGCGGATGCGGCAGTTGCGGCGAAGGGAAGCCTCAAGAGAGCGAATCGACCTTTGCTGAGCGGCGCGAACAGATCGACCGCCGACGAACCGCCCTGTTATGACGTTGCCCGTTGTGAAAAGAGGGAGTCAGAGATGGTTCCGCTGCCGCGCATTCTCATTGCCGACGATGATCCGCTTGGCACCGAGTTGCTCGAAGCCTATCTCGGCGAGAGTGAATACGATCTTCGTACTGCGGGCGACGGCGAACAGGCGTTGCAACTCGTCGCTTCCTGGAAGCCGGACTTGATCCTGCTCGACGTGATGATGCCTCGCATCAGCGGCTTCGAGGTTTGCAAAAGTTTGCGCTCCGATCCCGCCACGCGCGACATTTCGATCCTCATGATTACGGCGCTCGATCAACCCAGCGACATGGATCGCGCCGTCGAGGCCGGCACCGACGATTTTATTTCCAAACCCATCAACAAAACCGAACTGCTCCTGCGCGTCCGCTCGCTGTTGCGCAGCCGCCAGAATCAACTCGGCCTCGATCGCACCCTCGCCTACATTGAAGGCGTCGAACACGGCAAGCCCAATTAGCGCCATCGCCGCGCTAGGGCTAGAAAAAGCGCATCTGGAATGTATCCAATGTTCCGTCAACTCGGATGAGGTAGACGCTCACAGGGGCAGGGCGACCCGAAATACCGCGCCCCAATCAACCGCTCGGTCCAGTTCGATGGTTCCGTTGTGTTGCTGTACGATCTCACGGCAGAGCGCCAGGCCCAGACCCGCGCCATCCGGGCGCGTGCTGCGAAACGGCTCGAAGAGATGAGGCAATTCTTGTGGAGATATACCGGGTCCGGTATCGGCTACGGAAAGCTCGATGCGCGGCGGACTTTCGAGTCGGCGCGTGCGGCACAGCAGCGTACCGCCGTTCGGCATCGCCTGCAACGCATTGGTCGTCAAATTGAGAACGACTTGCTGAAACGTCTGGCCTGAACCCAAGAGCGGCGGCAAATCCGACGCTAGTTCGGTTCGCAAATCGACGTGTTGCGCCTCGGCCTGGGCGCGCAGGAGCGTCAATGTTTCCTCGACGACGGCGTTCATGTCCACGGGTCGGCGCGCTTCGTGGCCGGAACGAACGAAGAACAACAGTCGGCCAACCAGGGCGTTGAGGCGATCGACCCCGTGGAGAACCGCTTCCAAGGTCGATGGATCGCGGCTTCGTTCGGGAAGTCGTTGATAGAGTTGTACGGTTGAGCGGATGGCGGCGAGGGGATTGCGCACCTCGTGGGCAACCCCGGCCAACAGTTTGCCCAAAGCGGCGAGATGCTCGGATCGGCGCAGTTCTTCGCGGAGTAACTCGCGCTGTTGGCGTTCGCGGCGGAGATTGTGCCCCAGAGTGATCGTCAACAACAGAGAAACGACGATACCGGCCAAAGCCAAGATCGCCGACGTTAGATAGCGGTGTAAATCCGAAGCCAGGTGTTCGGGGCGCGTCAATCGCGTCATCACCCAGGTACTCATCGCCGCGGGACGCCTCTGTCCCACAGGTTCGGTGACCACCAAAACGCGGCTGGGTGGGAGCTCGGTAATCTGGACGATGGGTGCGACATCGAGCGGAACATTCAGACTGGCTTTGCATTGGGCATAGATGGAATCGCGCTCGTTGGGAGGCGGTTCGCGGCGCGCGGGAATCTCGGCATCCTCGAGGGGAAGCGGACGCTTCCCTCGCCCCTTTTTTCCCTGCGGAGGTTTACCCGGTGGTGGCGGCGGCTCGGAAGATCCGTGTGGATTGTTGGGAAAGGCGAAGCCGGTGAACTGATTCCACTCGCCGCCGAGATAAAATCCGCCCTCGACGCCGTACAAGTCGGACAGTGCCTCGTTCGCGATGGCAGCCAGACGCCGGTGCCATTCTCCGGGCGCTTTTTTGCGGCGGAGATCGTCGGGATTGTCGAGCAGGGAAGCGGCAGACTCGGCCATGCGCCGGCTGGCGGCGATCAACTGCCTTTGCAACTCGGCTTCATGGCCCGGCACGGACACTGCCGCCAGACTGCTCGACAGCAGGGCGATCAGAGAGGCGGCAAACAATAGCCCCACCAACACGACTTGCCAGCGAAGACCGAACCGTTCGCTCATGGCATCTCTCGCGGCGAACCGACGGCGTAGGCTGCCGGATAGCTGTCGTCGCCCGGCAACGCAAGCTGCCGATTCGCCGGGACGGTGTTCCTCATCAGCGTCTCCGGCACGAAGAGCAACACCATCAGCGTGGCCAGGCCCGCCGTTGTAGCCAACAGTCCGAACATCGCTCGATAACCCAGCGCCTCGACGAACAAGCCGGCCGCCAACGGACCCAATGCCGATCCGAGAACCAAGCACGAACCGACGAGAACCTGGGCTTCTCCGGCGCGGCGCGCGTCGGCGAAGCGATCCGTCACCCACGCGGCGGCGAGAACGCCGAACACCCCCTGGGACAAGCCGTCGAGCAGTTGCACGAACAGGATTTGCTCCGGCGATTGTGCGAGGGCGATCAGCGACAATCGCAAGGTCATGGCCGACCACCCCAACAACAACAGCGGTTTACGTCCCACTCGATCCGCCAGTTTTCCGACCGGACGCACCACCACCATCCAGGCTACCATCATCACGATAAAAAGACAGGGTAGAAAGTCCTTATTCGCGCCGAGATCGCGATGGACGAACAATCCGAGATACGCTCCTCCGGGTGCCGCGGCCGCGTGAAAGAGTACCATCGCCACCACAAATGCCCACAGGGAACCGTCGCGCCACACCGACCGCGTCGAAGCAGCAGGGCGAGCTGTCGGCTGATCCATGTCGCCCGGCAGCTCGGCCTGCCGTTGCGCCGAAACGGGCTTGTGGATCAGCAGCGCGGCCAGGATCGCCGCCGCTTGGAGTGCGACGATGAGCGGCAACACGGAACTAGGATCGCCCGTGTTCTTGACGATCTCGCGGCCAATCAGCGCCACGGCCATGACACCGATAGGCCGCCAAAATCGCAACGCGCCCAGTGTCGCCGCAATCCGGTTGGGCGGTGCTAAATGAACGGCTTCGGCTCCCGCCAGGCTTTCCACCGTCGCTCGGCAGGGGCCATTCTCGGCGAACATCACGGCCAGAAAGCTCACCCACACCAGTCCAGCCGCATCGCGCAACAGAAACGTAACCAAAGCGAGAACGACGAGGGCGACGAGCAAGATCGGCTTGCGCGCCCTCAGTCGATCCGACCACACGCCGAGGGGAAACTGCACCAAGGCGGTCAGCGCGGCCGCCATCCATACCAGGCCAATGGCCGAATCGGATAGACCCTGCTCGCGCAGATAAACGGGCAAGTAGGGGAGGATGAAGCCGATGCCGGCCATGCACAGAAAATACGATCCGTAAAGTCCAACTTTATTGCGCAGATCCATGAGATGCAACCTTCCGTTTGACTCGACGACTCAATAAGGGACAAACTTCAGCCATGCGATGCCCACAGCCAGCGTCAACAGCGTGATGGGGACGCCGACCTTGCAGTATTCCCAGAACGATACGGGCACGCCCTCGCGGCGTGCGTTCTCGACGACGATAAGATTGGCCACCGAACCGAGAACCGTTAGATTGCCGGCGAAGGTACTCGACATGGCCAGCGCCAGCCACGCCGTCTCTTGACTGGCTGGCGGCATCGCCTTCATTACCGGCTCGAACAGCAACACTGCCGGTACGTTGCTGACCAGGTTCGACAGCGCCGCCGAGACGCCGCTCAGTAAATCGACCGGACGATTCAACAACCAGGTCCAGCCGTCGATGCCCCAAAGTCCCACGACGTGGACCTGAAAGGCGTGAACGACCACAAACAGACCGGCGAACATCATCAACAGGCTCCAATCGATTTGACGGTACATTTTCTCCGGATTGACGATTCGCCCCACCAACAAGAAGGCGGCGCTTCCCAAGGCGACAATCGGCAGATAGCGACTGGGCAAGACGAAAAAGAGTGTTACGGCCGTCAGCGTTGCCAACACGCTCTTACTTAAGAGCCAACGGTGCGCTCGCCGGAGGGGGGGATGCGTTTCGGGGACGAGCGGTTCCGTCACATCGACGATCTTGGGCGGCACGAGAGCGCGGCGATAGATCCAGGCCACGACGAAATAGTTGAGAATCAGACCGAAGGCTGCCACGGGGAACAGCTTGGCCGCAAAGCGCAGATAACCGATCTGCGATTGAATACCGATAATCATGTTCTGCGGATTGCCGGTGATGGTTCCGGTCGAGCCGATGTTCGATGCCGTCGCCAAGCCGATCAAATGGGGTATCGGATCGAAGCGGAGCCGCCGGGCCAAATGCAACACCAACGGAGTCAGCGCGAGACAAACGATGTCGTTGACCAGGAAAGCCGAGAGTACGCCGGAGAGCAAAATCGTCACCGCCAACAACCCCTTGGGCGTCTCGATGCGGTCCAGGCACCAGTGCGTCAACAGGCGGAAGAAACCCGAAAGGCGCAGGCAGCCGACGACGATCATCATGCCGAGCAGGAGAATCAGCGTTTCGTAGTCGATGGATTTCGGCGAAATCGCATCTTGTAAGGAGATAATACCCGTCACCATCATGAGCGTCGCGCCGACCAGGGCGATGCCGGCGCGATCCATGCGCAACCCCGGTATCTTGCCCAGTGCCAGACCGGCATAGGTGAGGGCGAAGAACAACGAGGTCAACAAGACAACGGTTTGGCTCAGCACCCGCAATCTCCTCTATTCCAGTACGGCGAGCGGGATCGTAGCCGCGCTCCCCGATAGACCGGCGCTCGGTTCGCCGATGCCATCCACTCCGCCGATTTCCTTGGTCTCCGGCATGAATCCGACGAACACCAGCGCGGCCAACGCGGCGATGGCAGAACACAGATAAAACGCCTCGTCAAATCCGAAATACTGCGCCGCGAATCCCGCCAGCGCCGGGCCGATTACTCCTCCCGCGCTCAGTGCCGTGGCGATTAGCCCCTGCACCGCGTTGAAGCGCCCGGTACCGCGCGTCAGATCGGCGCACACGGCTACGATCGCCACTCCGTATATGCCCGCGCCGATGCCGTCGAGCGTTTGCAATGCGACTAACACCCAGGGCGAATCGGTCGACGAATACAACAGGATGCGAACCGGCAGCACCAAAAATCCGATGGCGAAGACGGGCTTGCGCCCCCAGCTTTCGCCCAGCCTCCCCGCCAACCAGGCCACCGGAACCATCACCGCCTGCGCCGTCAACACCACGCAAGCCACTTGCGTATCCGTGCCTTTCAAGCGGTCAACGTACATTCCGACCAGCGGCATCACCGGGGCGTTGGCCAAGTGGAACAGTCCGACGGCGACGAAGAGAATGGCAATCCGTCGATCTTGGAGCAAGGTCAGAAACGAGACCGAAGGTTGGCCTTTCCTCTGGCCGCCACAAGCCAATGCTTCGTCCACTTCGCTGGAACGGATGAGGAATACGGAAGCAGCGGCAAGGACGGAGACGGCGGCGACGGCGTAAAAAACCGATGTCACCGGAAGCCAGGCCAGCAACCCAATTGCCACCAATGCAGAGGCGAAATTACCGGCATGATCGCAGCTCTGATTCACTCCCACCAGGCGATTCAAGCCGGTGTGTCCCGCTAGTCCCAGTGCCAGAGCGCCCAACAGCGGGACGAAAAACGAACGACTTGCACCCGCGATAAATAGCAACGGATCGAGCCAGATCCCCCTCGTAGGCAATAAGGGCAGGACGCCGAAGCACAACCCCACGGCGAGCGAAGCGACGGCCAACAGGGCGCGGCGTTGACGAATGCGATCGACGAGGATTCCGGCCGGCGTTTGCATCAAGCATCCGCCCAGTCCGCCGAGGGAAATGGCCAAGCTAGCGCTGCCCAAGCTCCAGCCCTGGGCCACGAGATATTTGCCGAGGAATGGTACAACGACGCCGCCGATCTCGGCGAGAAAGAAATTGGCCGCGCTCAGGCCGAGCAGGCTTCGCGTCGAGAGGGGGCGTTCCAGGAGCGAGAGCGACCGAGACTGTGGAGGGTGCGAGGGCGCGGAGGCCGACTTCATTCGAGAAACTCCAGAAGGTGAGATCGTTTGCAACCGCGGCGTCGGCGTGCGTTTCTCGCCGATCCGCCGCGGTCAACTCTGGGAGGGCGGATCAATCGCGCGGTGGAGGAGGCGGACGGCGCGGTCTGTCGTCGGGAGGGGCGGGGGGTTCGCGGCGGCGCGGCGGTTCGCGTCGCGCGCCGACCCGTGGATCGGCGTTGTCGAGGTGTTCGCCCACATGCGTCCAGGCTTCTGCGGCTCGGGCTAGTTGCAGCGCACGCGCCGAATCGTCCTTCCCGGCCCGTCGCGCCCGGTCGTACAGACGGCGTGCCGCGTCGTAAAAGGCGCGTCCCGCGCCTTGGGTCGCCACGTCGCGGAAATCCTCCAAGCGATCCTGTGTGCGACTTAGGAGATCCTCCAACTCGTACTCGTCTCGAAGGGGCGGAGCGGGAACGCCCTTGGGTGCCGAGGCATCCGCGCGTAGGGCGTGAACCAAGCCGCGCGCCGCATCGTGGGCCGCCGCTCCCAGTTCCTCGGCGCGCCGGAACTCATCTCCGCGCGCGGCTTTCAGGGCTTCGCGGTACAGATCTTTGGCCCGTTCGACCAACGGAGCCAAATCGCGCGGCGGCCGCGCGGCGGCCACATCCGTCAGTGCCTCGAACGTCTTCTGCAAGTGATCTTTGCCCTTCTTCGGTCCCTTCTCCTTTCCCTTGCCCGGTTTGGCCGAGGCCACGCTTGTGAACCCTGCGGCCGGCCCCCAGTCGATCAAGCCGCCGACCGCTGACGCGGCCAACAGCACCACCGTGCCTCGCAACAAACGCTTCATGGCTGTCGCCTCCAATAAAAAGGAGTCTCTGAATCTCTCATTGGGCGCTGGGTCACGGACAGCCAAAGATAAAGGCAAGGCGTGTGCCAACCGGTGACGGCGCGACCTATTCTTAGCGCACCGATTACACAACAATAATGAATGCAAATAGTTGCGACGAGTGATTCGCGCGGATTATCTTCGGCTGCACTGCGAGATCCCAGCGGGATCGGTGGGCACGAATCCCCCGGTTGGGAGCGATTCGCCCGCGCGGAATCTCACGGGAAATGGGGAAAGGGCGATGTCCGTCGATCTCAGTAGCGGAATTGGAGGCCGAGGTTGAGTCCCTGCGCCCAGAAATCGGTACTCTGGAAGGTGAAGTTCGGTCGCGCTGGGCCGTACAGTGTTCCATGGCCGACGAGCGATGTGAGTTCCGTCGGATTGACGCCGCGATCGATCTGATCGCCGGCGCGGAAGACGTTACTCCAATATAAGAGCGTGTAGCCGAAGGTGAGGCGGATGTGTCGCGTCAGAGCATAGCCGAGATTGATGCCCGCTTCCGGCACCACGGCGAATCGACTTTGTCCGTAGCCGCCGACGTTCGACGGTAGAGCCAATTGCCCCACGCCGACGAAGCCGCTTTGTCCCAAAGAATTGTTGTACGCCGACCACCCGTTGATGCCGGCATGTTCGACCGATACGCCCATCGCCACCTTGGTCAGCACATCGACGAAGAATCGGCCTCGACTCCACATGATGTCCGCGCCGAGTTGCCCGCCGTAAAACTGATTGCCGGTGTGAACGTGGTCCATCGTCGTGGTCCAAGTGTAGGGCGCGGTGTAGTATTGCGGGAAATAGGTATTGTTTTCCTTCAGACTCAGCGAGTCGTGCAGATCGAGGAAGCGAAATCCTCCCAGCAAATTGACTTGATAGGAAGCGCCGCGGAAGAGCATGCCGCGCAAATCGAGGTCGGCACCCCACAAGCGCGTCGAAAGCGCACCGACGATGTCTCCAGCTTGTAGCCCGGGGTAGGACACTAGAAAGGCATCTTGATGATTGCTGTTGACGTTGAAGAATGGACGCGCCAATACCGGATCGCCGTTGGAGGAGTCCCCGAATCCCGCCGATTGCCCGCCGAGGAAAAAGAGCGTTCCATCAATGCCGAACGTCTGATCCGGCGTGAACCAGTAGCCGCCCCGCAGGCGAACGCCGGATCGCATACGGCTATTGTAATCGCCGCCGAAGAGAACTTGCGTGCCAGGTTGGCCCAAGGCTCCCGGTATCAGATCGTTCGGCGATCCACTGCTTACGAGGGCGGGTACATGGTCGCCCTTGGTCCACCACATGAGATAATCGACGCCGATCCAATAGCGCGTGGAGAAACCGTCGAGTCCGGCATCGGCGAAGAGAGGCGGCGGTGGAGCGGCGGTCGGCGCAAGCGGCGGAGGTCCGGGAGGCGCAACCTCAACCGCGAGACGAGGCTCGTTTGGCAGCGTCTCGGGAGGCGACTCTTCCGCGATCGCGGCGGATGTTGCCGTGGACTTCGATTGATCTTGGGCTTGGCCTCGGCTCGACACGGCCAGTCCAATCGCCGCGGCGGCAAGGAAAACGCACCTCATCGCCCTATTCTCCATCGGTTCTCCTTATGCTCGGCGCGCCGTGGACAACGGCGCGGCGAAGATACAGTAAAACGAGGCTCATAACCGGGAGGAAAAGAAATGTCGAGAGCAATCCGCGATGGGTGTCGGGACGCCATAGAAAGGTTCTCTGTCCGGTTGCAATCGAGTTGTCCGCTGGTCCGGCTTCTCGCTTTCCACGGGATTCTCGACGCCTAGCTTTACAGCGATACTCTCGGATTCTCCCTTTGCCTCTGTACTCTGGGGGAGAGGGGTTGGGATGAGGGGGTTAGTTTTCCCAGACTTCTTGCCCCGCACAACTCCCCTCTCCACCAGAGTACAGGGGCGAGGGGAGTTGTGCGGATAGTCTCGAACCGGATTCATTCCTTACGCATCGCTTGCCAATACTGCACCAAGTCGATCCGCGTTACGATGTCCACGACCTTGCCATCCCTCAGCGCCAACACGCCGGTATGTCCCGCCATCAGCAGGCGATACGCTTCGTCGAGATGCACGGTCGCATCCAGAGCCGGCAGTGGGCGGGCCATGATTTCGCCGACGGTTACGATATTCGGATCGCTATTGTCGTGCAACATTCGGGCCAGGGTAACTTCTTGCACCGCGCCGACGGGCTTGCCTTCTTGTAGCACCGGCAATTGGGAGATGCCTGTTTTCTGCATGAGTTCGATGGCCGCCGCCGCCGTGGTGCCGGGTGCGATCGATACCATTTGCCGAGGGCCGCGCGTTTTGAGGAGATCGCCGATGGAATGGGCCGGCTGATCTTTCAACATCAACTTGTTCGCGGTCATCCAATCGTCGTCGAAGAATTTAGAGAGATAGTTTCTCCCCGTATCGCATACCAAGGCGACGACGAGTTGATCGCGCGTCAACCGGCGAGCGTAACGCAGGGCGGCGGCGACGTTGGTGCCGCTGGAACCGCCGGCCAAGATGCCTTCCCGCCGCGCCAACGAGCGGGCGATGTGGAACGACTCGGCATCGCCGACGCGAATCCATTCGTCCACGAGTTGACTGTTAAACGTCTTGGGCACATAGTCTTCGCCGATGCCCTCGACCTTCCAAGGCTTCGGCACTCCACCCGACAGCACGCTGCCCTCCGGGTCTGCACCGACGATTTTAACGTCGGGGTTGCGCTCTTTGAGGTAGCGGGCCACGCCGGAGATGGTACCGCCCGTGCCGATGCCGGCGACGAAGGCCCCGATGCGCCCTTCGGTCTGTTCCCAGATTTCGGGGCCAGTTGTGCGATAATGTATCTCCGGATTGGCGAGATTGGTAAATTGATTGGGCCGCCACGCTCCGGGAATCTCGCGGGCAAGACGGTCGGCGACACCGTTGTAGCTCTCCGGCGAATCGGGGGCCACGTCGGTCGGCGTGACGACTACCTCCGCGCCGTATGCCTTGAGCAACAGGATTTTCTCACGCGACATTTTGTCGGGCAGGACGAAGATACAGCGATAGCCCTTGACGGCGGCGACCATGGCCAGAGCCGCCCCAGTATTGCCGGCGGTGGCTTCGATGATGGTTCCGCCCGGACGCAGCCAGCCGCGCTGCTCGGCTTCGCTAATCATGGCCATGCCGACGCGATCCTTGACGCTGCCGCCGGGATTGAGCGATTCCACTTTCACGCACACTGTCGCCGGTACGTCCGCGGCCAAACGACGCAGCCGCACCAGCGGCGTCCAACCGATCGATTGCAAAATAGTCTCGTGCATCGGTTCCTCCTTCTCTAAACCGTATTGTATCAAAGGTGAGAAAAAGTGCGGAATTGCGGTCGTCTGACAATTGCCCCGGCATAGAAACATCGTTAGGATGGGTACGGGACAAATCGAATTCGCGCGGTCGGCATCGTTGAAAATCGTTGGAAGTGGTGACGCATGGGTCTGGCACCTCAGTCGATAATCTTGTTGAAGGCGGCTCGCAACCTCGTTCATGCGTTGCCGGCCGATGCCGTCTTGTTGTTGGCAGAATCGAATCTCAATTGGGAGATCGTTCTGCAACATCTCGATGGCTGCCGATTGCTCGTTGCCGCCGAGGATCATTCGCTGACCGAGCGTCTCAGGCATCACCCGAACTTGACCGTTCTCGATATCGACGCCGGCCCAACACCGACGCAGGAGCGTATGAGTCTCGCTCTGCTTGAAGCGGTTCGCAGCGAAAAACTGCGGCAGGGGGCGGATGTCATAGCTCTGTACAATGGAATCGACACCGGCGACGACCACTCCGAACCGCTCGACACACTGAGCATTATCCATCTCGGCGAACATCTGGAGCGCCTGAGTGCATCCGATCTCCGCAAGCTCGATACACAAGTTCCTTTGGAGACGCTGCGCGCCGTGGTCGATTTGGCGGTCGAGATTGGGCGCGAGGGGCGCGAGGGGCATCCGGTCGGCACCATGTTCGTGGTCGGCGACACGCGCAAGGTTTTGAGCATGGCCCGGTCGATGAATTTCAATCCGTTTCGCGGTTACAGTCCCGAAGAGCGCGACATCCGCGATTTCAATGTGCGCGAACAGATCAAGGACATCGCACAGCTCGAAGGAGCGATCATCGTGCGCCGCGACGGCGTGGCTGTGGCGGCCGCCATGCGCATCGAAGCTCCGGATAAGGGGTTCACGCTGAGCAAAGGGTTAGGCACGCGCCATGCCGCTGCCGCCGCCATCAGCAAGAGTACCAAGGCCCTCGCGGTGGCCGTCAGCCAATCGTCCGGCACGGTTCGCCTGTTTCAAAACGGCGAGGTGATGTTGCACATCGAGCCGTTGGCCCGTCCGGTAATATGGAGTCGTTTTCATATGGAAACCACCGATCCCAATGGAATCAATCGCCTTGTCGCCGCGCGGCCGCCGGCGGCTCCCGACCGCGCCGCAACCACTTGAGGAGAAGCCCCATGAGTCTTCGCCGATGCCTGACACTCGCTCTCGTCGCCGCGGCCACGCTTTCCGGCTGCCAGCGGCTCACCTATGAGCATTCGGTCAAAGTCCCGCCGTTTGGCGTTCATCGCATCGAGTTCGACGCACCGAAATACGCACAAAAGCTCACTATTGAAGCGCATTCTCCCAGCTCGCCAGTTTCCGTGTATCTGGTGCGCCAAGAAGACAGCAGTGCGGCACAGGACCAACTGGAAAATGACAAAAAGCCCAACGCCCCTTTGGCAAGTATGGACAAAAGCGAAGACATCGCGCTTGAAGCCAGCGTACCGGCCAAGACGGCGTTCGTGCTGCTGATTCGAGCGGAACAGAAAGCGGCCGAGGTCCGCGTCAAAGTGACCGGACGGTAAATCGGTTATGCCGAACCGCGATCCGGCGAGGAGAGCGGCTTATTCTCGATCCAAGGAGAGTTCGTCAATGAATCGCTTGTGTTTGTTTGTTGTCGTCGCAATCGGTTTGCTCGCGCCGGTTTCCATCGCGCGCTCGGCTCCCGCTCCGGCGGCGCAATCTGGATTGGAACAACTCCCGGCCTCGGCCCACATGGTTCTCTATCTCCGCGGCGTCCAAGGCACGCGCGATCGCTTCGTCACCATGATGGAGAACGCCCTGCCGGAGGTTCTCAAAAAGTTTCAAGGCACCATGGACGATTTTCTCAAGGACGGTTTCGAGGGACGCAAGCTACGCGGATTGCCCAAGGACGGGCCTATCTTCCTCGTCTTCACCGAGCTACCCGATCCGATGGCTCAAGCAGAGATTCCAAAGTTCGCCCTCGTCCTCGCCGTCACCGACTATAAGGATTTTCGAGACAACCTCTTGACCGAGGGCGAACGGAACAAGTTGACCGACAAAGGCGACGGCATTGAGGCCACCAATATCAATAACGAATCCGAGAAGACTTATTTTCTCAATCGCAAGGGCTATGCCGTAATCACCCCCAACGAAGGAGTCGCCAAATCGTTCGCTAAAAAACAAACCGGCTTGCACACGCGAATGAGCAAGGAACACGCCGCGAAAATGTTGGCCGCCGACGGCGCGATCTACGTCAACATGGAGGCGGTCTACAAGCAATACGGCGACCAGATCAAACTCGGGAAAGAAAACTGGAAGCTGATCGTCGCTCAAATTGAGCAGATGGCGGATGAATCGCAGAAAAAACTCTTCAAGATGTTTTCCAAAGCCATCGATCCCGTTTTCCAAGCGGTGGAAGATCTCCACGCTACCCTGGTAACGCTTGAGTTTCGACCCACCGGCTTGGCTCTGCATGTACAAAGCGAATTGCGCGACAACACGCCCACCGCCAGCCTCCTGGAAGATTCTCGCCCCGTGGCCTTTAAGGAACTCGACAGCTTGCCCGCTGGAAGCGCTTTCTACACTGGCATGAAAACCAGTACGGCGCTCTTCCAGGGGCTAGGTACGTTGATGGCGGGCAACCCGCTGGCCCAATTCGGCTCCGATGCGAAGGGAGTAGCCGAGGCGATGGAGGCGCTAGGCAAGGCTGGCCCTACGGTGCGCGTGGACGGGTTCTCTTTCCCCATGAAGGGGCTGCAAGTGTTCCAATTCGAGGAGCCGGCTAAGGCGGTCGAAGCGCAGTTGAAGATGTTCAAGGCGCTTGCCGACGCCGACCCCAAAGAGTTGGGCTTCAAGCACAAGCCGACGATAAAGATGAATGCCGAGTCGCTCGGTGAATTCAAGTTGCACGCCGTCGAAATCGCTCTGGATTACGACAAACTCGCTGATAAGGTCGGTCAGGGCGGAGAAGCGTTCAAGAAGTTTTATGTCGAGTACATGAAGCAGATCATCGGCGAGAAGACGGTGATGTGGTTTGGCACGGATGGAAAGTCGGTGGTACAAGTCACGGCGTCCGATTGGGAGTCCGCTCGGAAGATTCTGGAGGACTTCCAAAAGGGGAAGAATACTACGGGCAACGACAAAGCGTACCTCGAAGCGCGCAAGGCGATGCCCGCGCGGACCTCGTTTCTCGGAGTGTTCGACTTACTCAACACCTACGGCACTGCGTTCGATGTCGTCAAACCGATGTTGCCGCCCGGTCTGATACCGGCCACGGTGAAGGGTAAGGGAGCATCGGCCTACATCGGCTTGGCCGTGACGTTGCAACCCAAGCGCGGCAGTTTCGATCTCTTCATCACCGCGAGCGCGGCCCGAGAGATTTACAACGCCGTCGTGAAGCCCTTCGTTGGAGAATGAGGTAACGTTTTGCTGCAAACGCCTTGTCGCCGTGCGGCGGAGCGCGTAGGTCGTGCGCTTCTCCGCGCGGCGCGGGCCGCGTGCAAGAAACCGGCGAAGGCCGGTAAAGATCGAAGGGTGTCGAACGAATAGAGGGATAACTGCCGCTACCTTTCGTCGGAGGCGGCCTTCGTTCACTCAGGAGATGGATCGTGCGGAACCTG
>JAKBCS010000167.1:0-7476 GCA_021807595.1 Planctomycetota bacterium
CTCCCCCGGAGGGGGAGAGGGGTTGGGGGTGAGGGGGAGAGAAACCATGCGGAAAACCGCCCCCTCACCCCAACCCCTCTCCCCCTGAGTACAGGGGGAGAGGGGCTTATGGGACAGTCTCTAACTTCCTTCGGACTTCATCGCTCGGAGTTGCTCCCCGATCCGCTCGACCGTTGCGATGGGAAATGGATGCCCCCATGAAGCTACGAACTCCTCGGCCGTGACAGCTCCGCACAACCGTCGCAACCCGCGCCAGATCGCGCGGACGATACGAATGGTGTCATCATCGACCGAAGCCCCTAGCGCTTCGATATGCCGTCCTCGCCTCCGGTGATCCGGATACCGGCGAACCTTCAGATGCGTCCGGCCGCCCACTGCGGAAAACTGGAACTCATACTCCTCCGGCTCGGTGTTCCAGACGACGACTTGTTCGGGAACTCCGTCCAGCAAACCCGCCGCAGCCTGCGCCAAATCACCAATGGAGTCTCTGGGCGTATAGGATGCGATGAACTCCAGACCAACATCCGCGACGGTCAGCCGAACCGTTGTCCAACCGTTTAGAGGCCGCTCGATGTCCAACCGCAGTCCGTCCGTCATCGCCCTCTCCTGAAAGTTGGTCTGCACATTTCTTCAGTGCTTTGCTATTCATGGGTTAGCCGCCGTCGAATGGCCGGTCTTCTGGATCGGCCCGATGCTCGCTATACTCCTGCGGGCTTGGTCCTAATACGAATCCAGAGAGTGCCAGAGCTACTGGTCCCCAGCTGTTAAAGATGACGAACACGACCCAAGCCAGCAAAATGTTTGTATTGTTTCTGCCGGAACACCGCTGGGCCAGCCAGATGGTTCCGCCGAGGTAAAAGGCCGCCGCATTGGACAGACAGATGGGGCGGATCTCGACTTCATGTAAGGCCGGCGCTTTTTCCAGGATGTTCGCTGAGCAGGCCAACTATTGTTGGGAGCCAGCTGAGGCACCACACGACATAAAAGAAATAGCCAATCGTTCGCCGCATGGGAATCATGGGAAGAATCTATTCGTTGAGAGTTCGCCCTAAATACCCGATTAGAACGTATTTTATAATACAGACTATTAAAATTGCCGACGCCCTAACGTCTTGGTATAATCCTGCCACCGAGCGTTACGGATCGTTCCGCCGCGACGAATTGCACAAACGGATTATTCGGCCACACATTCTTCTAACAATTGCCGCGTGTATGGCTCAAAACATTCGGGGTGATACCCCAATCCTGATGTGTGGACGATCCGTCCGTCTCGGATCCACGCTGTCTCTCCGGCACCGGCCAACTTGCCAACGAACTCCGGCAACTCGTAAAGGTCCGGGCACCCATCGGTATCAACAACGATCAACTCCAACCGGCTATCTGGATCCGCTGCTTCCAAGACCCGCTTGAGCTCAGCGAACGCTAACCGGGCTGAACCACTCCAGAACGCCATGACGAATAGGACGCCGTAGCGGATCGTGCTGATGATGGAACGGTCAGCCTCCGGGTAAAACCGCGTCCTGGCAGCCAACGTGGGCGTGAGAAATAGCCATTCGATCCGATGTGAGTCTTCTCGCATTTGGTACACCTCAATCGGCTGGAAAAGGCGTCAGGAACCTTTTACGACCGGAAAAGGTTGGGCGTAACCGCCGCTCCGCGTGTCGATAACTCTATTTCCTAGCGTGGCTTGCGTCTCCGCGCCTGGTAGTCAAAATGGCCTCCTCGGAATAAGGTGGATCTTGAATGATCGATTCGCTTTTCATCTCTCAAGGAGGCCAGCCATGAGTATCGCAGAACCGTTGGCCGTTCTCAAGCGCGAACTGTTCACAAGATCGTGCCCGAATTGATCGAGGTACTCGCCTCGGCCCTGCAAGAGGGAACGCCGCTCCACTAGGTCGAGGAGGACTTGTGGGATGTGCTGCTGCGGGCCGGTAACCAGGCCATGAAGGCGTTTTTGGATAGTCATGGCAGCGGCGATCTGGGGCCGACCCTGACCTTGACCAATGGCGAGCAGGTCAATCGCGTGGAGCAGTTGCACACGCGGCCGTAGGTGTCCATTTTCGGCCGCTTCAACCTGAAGCGGGTGGCCCATGACACACGCGAAGGTCAGGCGTTGGCCTTCCTGCCCTGGATAATCGCCTGCAATTGCCCGAAAGCGACTTTTCGTATCTACTCCAGGATAGGATCAAGAACTGGCCGTCGAACAAGCATTCGGCAAGGTGAATCAGACCATCGAACGCATGCTCCGGTTGAAGCAGCACACGGACAGTCTGGAAAACATGAATCGGCAAATGGCCGAGGACACGGCGGCGTGGCGGGGTGATGTCTATCGCGAAAACGAATCGACGGGCATTTCGAATGCAACCAATACGAGGACCTTTCTATTGCGTCCCGAGATCTTCGAGCAGAATCCTTGCTTGCGGGCGGCATCGGCGATACACTCGCGGAGAGTGGTTCGCTGCCTTGCAACCCGCAACAGGAGATTTCACGTGTCCTCTCTCAACCGCCGTCGCTTTTTGCAAACTTCCACCGCCTCCGCAGCCGCGCTCACCGCCGTCGCCGCCCGCGGCGCGGCCGACAAACCCAACGACAAGATTCGCCTCGCCGTTCTCGGCGTTCACGGCCGCGGTTGCGCACTCATCAAAGGCTTTTCCTCGTTCGACGACGTGGAAATCGCAGCCATCTGCGACCCCGATGACAACGTCATACCCAATGCGCGCAAATGTGTGAATGAGAGACAAAAAAGAGAGCCTAAGATCGAAAAAGATCTGCGCCGCGTCTTCGAGGATCGCGCCGTCGATGCCGTCGTCGTGGCCACGCCGGATCATTGGCACGCCTTGGCCACCGTGTGGGCCTGTCAAGCCGGTAAGCACGTTTACGTCGAAAAGCCCATCTCTCACAATCCGATCGAAGGCCGGCGGATGGTCGAAGCGGCGCGCAAGTACAAGCGCGTCGTACAGGTTGGCACGCAGCGGCGCAGCGGCGCGCATTACGCCAGTGCCGCCGAGTTCGTTCGCTCCGGCAAACTCGGCAAGGTTCCGTTCGCCCGCACCTGGATCGCCGGACATCGACCGAGCATTGGACACAAGGCGGACAAGCCGATTCCCGCAGGAGTCGATTACGACTTATGGCTGGGGCCTGCTCCGCAACGTCCCTTCAATCCCAATCGCTTCCATTACGAATGGCATTGGAACTGGGATTACGGTACCGGCGAGATCGGCAACAACGGTATTCACGGCCTCGACGTGGCACGCTGGGTGCTGGGACTCGATGCCCCCAAGACTATTTCCTCCGGCGGCGGTAGACTTTTCTACGACGACGACCGCCAGACTCCAGACACGCAAATCGCCGTCTTCGACTTTCCCGGCACGACGGTGATCTGGGAGCATCGCATCTGGTCGAAAACCGGCGTCGAAGGCGAGCCGTTTGGCATTATCCTCTACGGCGAAAAGGGAACCCTCGTTTTCGATAGAAAGGGTTGGCATGTTCACGACGGCGATGTCGCGTCGGACAAGGCGGCGGAGACCGAGAAGCCGCACTTGCGCAACTTCCTCGATTGTCTAAAAGACGGCAGACGTCCTAATGCCGACATCGAAGAAGGGCACAAAAGCACGCGCCTGTGTCACTTGGGAAACATCGCCCATCGCGTCGGTCGCCGCTTGACGTTCGACGCAGCCGCCGAAACACTGCGCGGTGACGCCGATGCCAATCGACTCTTGGGGCGAACCTATCGCGCGCCATTTGTGATGCCGGAAAAAGTTTAGAGACAATCCGCAAAACCCCCACTCCCGCTGAGTACAGGGGAGAGGGGCTTCTCGGATCGCTTCTTCGTGTTCGTATCGAAGAGGGCGCGCGGCGGCGAGCATTAGCCCACGGATGTTCTAACGATCCGCAAGCGAACGCCTTAGCCCTCGCCCGTACTGTTTCCCTTAACTTCGAGGAGTCTCGACGTGTCCATTCTTTTGACTTGCCCGATCTGCAGCGCCAAATTGCGGGTGGCGGATGACGTGGGGGAAAAGAAGATCAAGTGTCCCAAATGCTCCGCCATCACCACAGCTGCGGCGGGCGAGCAAACCTCCGCTCCGCCGCGAGACCCGATGCCGACTGAAGCAATCGCCTCTACTCCCGCGCCGCGCGAAGAACCCGACGACAACGCGGACTGGGAAGACCCCCCCCAGATTGCGCGCGACGTTCGCATGAATTCCACCAACGAGGCCGTTTCGACGCTGATTCCCTACAAGAACGGCCGAGCGCTGTTGGCCTATTATCTCGGCGTGTTCAGTTTCATTCCCTGTGTCGGAATGCTTCTCGGCCCCGCCGCGTTCGTTCTCGGCATCCTCGGCTTGCGCTTCGCCAAAGCCAACCCGACGGCTAAGGGGGCGGGACACGCTATCGCCGGTATCGTGATGGGCGCGTTGACCTCGTTGCTGTATTGGGGATTGGCCGTTTTTGTTTTGGTCGCGGGAGGAATCGCCGCCCTGACCAAGTAGGCTGTCGCCGTTATTCCGGAAGCGGTTGCCCGCCCGTCTCCGGCGCGAACCAGATAACGACAAGTCCGGCGAGGTAAATAAGACTAATTATCGCTCCGGCTTGTGCATAATCGCCGTGAAAAACATTTTGCAACAGATGGCTCACATAGAGCGCGCCGGCGGCGGCGATGACTCGGCCGAAGTTGTAGCCGAAACCTTGGCCTGTGGCGCGCACGCGCGTCGGGAACAGCTCCGGCAGATACAGGGGCAGCCAACCGTAAAACGACGCGGTGAAGAAACCCGTCAGGGCGACTGCGATCAGAAAGCCGACATCCGCCCGGGGTTTGACACCGGCGGGAAAGTACCAGCGGAAGATGTAGGCACAACACAACAGCGCGCCGATGCTGAGCAGGGAGTAGGTGCGGCGTCGTCCCAAATAGTGAGCCAGCAATGCGCCGGTCAGCGCGCCGAAAATGGCACCGGTGGCGGAACTCGCTTGGGCAGCAGCGGCATTGATCCAAGGCTGCGTTTTGGGCATGGAATCGACCCAGTGGGGGATCATCCAGGCGATAGCACCCCAGGTGACGATCAGGGGGATGCCGCTTAGCGTGGCCGCCAAGATGCTGCGCCATCGTAGCGCCGGCGTGAAGATGGCCATCATCCCCGGTCGCGGGGCGGATGCCGCGGCCTGCTGCCACTTTTCCGACTCCGGTACAAAAACGCGCAGAAAGAATGTCAGCAAGGCCGGCAAGGCGCATAGACCCAATACCCAACGCCAACCTCCGTCCTCGACTTGCAATCCGACGGCGGCAACTCCCTTAACGAGTACGGCGGTCAAGAGGAAGCCGACGTTGGCCGACGCGCCGATCAATCCCGCAAGCAACGGCCGCAGCGAATGGGGCCAACTTTCCATGACTAGGGCGACGCCCAGCGCCCACTCGCCCCCCATGCCCAGCGATGCCAAAAATCGCAGGGCCGCCAACTGCCACGGATCTTGAGCCAGACCGCACAAGCCCGTGAACCCGGCATAGGCCAACACGCTGAACATCATGCCGCGCACTCGTCCCACGCGGTCGCCCAGCCAGCCGAACAGCCAACCGCCTAGCGCCGCGCCAACCAGAAAACTCGCCGCCAAACCGCTGTTCCAAGCGCCCGTTTGCTCGTCCACGCGCTGTTTCGCTTGCGCGCGCACTTGTGGATCGGCGGCCGCGGCCGCCAAGCGCGCATCCTCCTCCAAGTGGAGAACGTCTATCAAGGCCGGCCGACCCACCACGCCCAGCACGCCTTGCTCGAAGCCATCGAACATCCAGCCCAATAGCGCCGCGGCCAACGCCATCCACTGCCCGCGACTGATGCGCCGCAAACCCGAATCGCCCACTGTGTCGCCGCCTTTCTCCGATAGCCCCCCAGACGAGTCGGATAATCCATGCACTCGACTTAAGCTGCTCGTAGGGACTTCGTTTTGTCGCTTCTCAAACATAAGCGTTCGATAATTCAGAAACAAGAACAAATGAGGTGGATGGGCGTCACCCCCTAAAGGACGATAAGCGGTCCATGCGTTTTGAATAACGGCTCGGCTTTGCCGTGTCCGTTCAACGGATCGCGTTCTTGAAGGGTGAAGTGATTGGTCGCGAACTCGAATGCCGCGATTTTCCGATTCAGGCCAAATCATTCCACCGTTATCCGGGAATGACGGCGTAGCGGCTTGCCTGCGTCGATGGTACGAAGTACGATAAGGTTACGTTGTGGCATCCTTCTCAGTCCCTACTCGCAATCTTCACTCACGATGTCGCGGGCACTCGTCAATTTTTTTCTCGATGTCCTGTTATTGCTCATCACTCTGACGCTGATCGTGACCTCGTGCGTGTTGCGCTTCGTCTTCCCGCCGGCGACGACCGCGAGCGGTTGGTATCTGTGGGGAATGGATTACGACGGCTGGGCGAATCTGCAATTCGGCGTGCTGGCCGTCGTCGTCTTCGCCATCCTCGTTCACATCATGTTGCACTGGAACTGGGTCTGTAGCATCGTCTCGTCCCGGCTGATGCGGCGCTCCGGCAAACTCGACGATGGCATCCAAACCCTGTACGGCGTTTTGACGCTGATCGTGTTCCTGCTGGCGATCGCTGGTATCATCGTCGCCGCCCAGTTCTTTCTGCGTCCACCGGCCCATTAAACCCGATTCTTGTCTTCGTTCGCTCGGTTTTTCTTGTTGTCCCACGGCACGAACGGGTACAATCGTTGGTTAGCGATCGATTTCTCCGCCCGTCGATTGACCAAAAGGAGGCATTGTGGAAATCGAGATGGTCGAACCCGTGCAAGCGGCGTCCTTCGTTCCTGTTCCCGATACACCCGATCCGCATTTCGTCCTGTCTCCAGAAGACAGACCCAACATTGAGGCTCTGATCGTTGAGGATGGCAAGCCCGTGGATAATTTATTCGTCGAGAGACAATATCGGCTGCTTACGGAGCCGTTGTATCTTTCGTGGAAGTCGCCTCGGGGCGAGATCTGGGCTGCGGCCAACGTAGGGCTGTTTTTCGCCGAACACGAACCGCCGCTCGTGCCGGACGTGATGCTCAGCCTGGACGTGCCCTCCGGTCGGGATTTGACGAAGAAGGAAAATCGCTCGTATTTCCTCTGGATTATCGGCAAACCGCCGGACGCCGTGATTGAGATCGTCTCCGATCTTCGCGGGGGAGAAGAGACGCAAAAGATGAGTGCTTACGCGCGTATCGGCGTGACCTATTACGTTATTTTCGATCCGCTAAACCGCTTGCACCACGGCGCATTGCGCGCGTTCAGTTTGCGGGATGGAATCTATCAGCCGATCGATGCGGCGTGGTTGGAACACGTCTGCCTCGGCATGACCTTTTGGGAGGGAGAATACCTGGGCGAGCAGGGTCGTTGGCTTCGTTGGTGCGACCGCCACGGTGCGGTCCTTCCCACGGGGGCGGAATGCGCCGAACAGGAAAAACAACGAGCCGAACAGGAAAAACAACGAGCCGAACA
>JAKBCS010000167.1:7576-11698 GCA_021807595.1 Planctomycetota bacterium
ACTGCGCTCGCTGGGGATGAATCCAGATGCCTAAGGAGCCGACCAAGAACGAGTTCCAAGGTTAGCCGCGCCGCGAAGGGGAGTGTGAGGCCGCCTCGCGCTCCGCTGCGCGTCGCGGCTAACCGAAACCCCATTCTGTGCGCAACCCGAAAGGAAACCGCTCTAAGAGATTATTTCTGTTATTTTCCTAGGCGAATTCGCGGTTTTCCGGCGGGAGTTCCTTTCACTCATCGGACGCGCTGGAGACGAATCTGCGTGGGTCAGACGGGATTTGATCCGCGTCTTCCTCGATTTATGCTCGTCCCCTTCCATTCCAATTGATCTCGCCCTTGGCTCGTCCGCAATACGAGACGTGTGCGAAGACGGCACGGATCGGCGTGGCGCTGAGACCGATTCGCACAGCACAATTGAAGATTCGGGCCAATGGTTCGACAAAAGATTGGTGTTTTTATAATGATTGAGAATCGGAAGCCTATCGGCCTAAGATTTGCGGTGCGGAGCATTCTTCATTTGAAGACGACGGGGCGATCGGTCGAACCCGCTATGGGGCGAGTGCATTCATGAGTCGAGAAGCGAAACAGCGAGCGTTGGAAGAGTTGCGCGGGGAGGTCGCGCGGCTAGAATTGGAGTTGTCCCAGGAGCAAAAGGTCGGACAATGGCCGCCGCGCGGCTATTACACGGCCTATCACGTCCTGGCCGGCTTCGTCCTGGGCATGTTCGGAGCGGGCACGAGCTTGCTGTTCAATGTGATCGGCTCGCTGATGGTCGGCCAACATCCTCTGCAACTGATCCGGGTCTATCTGACGTTTCCGCTCGGCGAAGACGCCTTGACCATCGACGGCGGGGTTACCCTGGCCGTCGGTTGTTGTCTCTATCTCTGCACCGGCATGTTGCTGGGCATTCCCTTTCACCTGTTATTGACCGGCAAGCTGGCAAAGGCGTCCTTCACGGCGCGCTTGCTGGGCGTCAGTGCCTTGGCGCTGGCGATTTGGCTGCTCAACTTCTACGTCTTGCTTTCCTGGCTTCAGCCGCTGCTGTTCGGCGGCCGTTGGATCGTCGATCTCATTCCCTGGTGGGTGGCGTCTCTGACCCATCTCATCTTCGGCTGGACCATGTTGCTCGTGCAGCCTCTGGGAGAGTTTGTCCCCTACGGAACCAAGTTGGAGGACCGTTGATCTTGGCTACCGTTGAACACGCCGCCCCCCTGCCGGGCGGCCGGCTCGTCATCGAACGTCTCGTGTACTGGTATTTGCTCGCCGCGCTCGGCTACATGGCCGTGTCGCTGCTGGGCGGATTGCTGATGGCGCTTCAGCTCATCAATCACAATCCGCTTAGCGGCATCGAGTTCTTCTCGCCGGCGCGCTGGCGCATGATTCATACAAACGCCATCGCTTATGGATTTATTGCCAACTCGTTTCTCGGCATGTTGCATTGGGCCATCCCGCGTCTGACAATGCGGCCGGTCCTGAGCGTGCGGCTGTCGTATTTCATCTTCGCCGCGTGGCAAGTCGTCGTTCTGGGCACGGCCGGCGGCATCGTCGCCGGGTATGCACAAGGCGTCGAATGGGGCGAAACGCCGGTGTGGATCGATCCGCTGGCGCAAGTCGGCCTGCTGCTGGTCATGATCAATTTTCTGTCGCCGATTCTGAAAACCAAGGGGCCGATGTACGTCAGCTTGTGGTACTTCATGGCCGCGCTGCCGTGGACGTTCCTGACCTACGGCATGGGCAATTTCCTGCCGGAATACGCTCTGTCCGGCGTCGGCAGCGGAGCCTTGACCGGCCTGTTTATTCACGATCTGGTCGGCCTGTTTGTCACGCCGCTCGGCTGGGGACTCATGTACTATTTCGTGCCGATCTTGCTGAAACGGCCGATGTGGAGCCACGGCTTGTCGCTGGTCGGCTTCTGGGGTTTGGCGTTCTTCTATCCGCTGACCGGCATCCATCACTTTTTGTACACGCCCATCCCTATGTTTCTGCAATACGGAGCGATTATCTCCACCATCGCCGTCGAGTTCGTGGTCACGACGGTCATCATCAACTTCATCGGCACGGTGTGGGGTACGAGCGGCGAAGTGCTGCGCAATCTGCCGCTGCGCTGGTTTTACACCGGCATGGTCCTTTATTTTGTCACCTGCTTGCAATGCGCCTTTCAGGCGACGTTAACGTTCCAGCAGTTGATCCACTTCACCGATTGGGTGGTGGCGCACGCGCATCTGGTGATGCTGGGCGTGTTCGGTTTCTGGATTCTGGGCATCATGACGTATCTGTTTCCGCGTTTGCTCGGAGCAGAGTGGTACAGCGAACGATTGGGCGAGTATCACTATTGGCTGTCGGCGGGCGGCATGATCGTCATGTTCCTCGATCTGACTTTCGCCGGCATTTTCCAGGGCTGGAGCTGGGCCTCGCTGCAACTCTGGGAGCATTCGATCCAGTTGTCGATCCCCTTCTGGGTCGTGCGGCTGTTCGCGGGCTTAGCGATCATCGCGGGCCAAATCGTGTTCGGTTGGAACCTGTATAAGACGTGGCAACGATCGCGCGTGGGATCGTCGGCCATGGCTCTGGCTGAGGCGCGGTAAGTGCTACTGAACTGAATTTCCAGCGATAAACTCCCCCCGAGCGGGGGGCGTAAGCCCCCTAATTCGAACGCTCAGGGGGCTTACGCAACGATAAACTCCCCCCGAGCGGGTGGCGTAAGCCCCCTAATTCGAACGCTCAGGGGGCTTACGCCACCCGCTCGGGGGATTCGTCCAACAACTCGCACAACGGGAGATAGAGACGCCATGTTTGAATCGAGGTCGGGAGTCTTCCTGATTGCCGGAGTAGGCTTTTTCTCACTGGCCTTCTTGGTCAACGCCGTCGTGCCGTGGATGATGTACCGCAATCAGCCGGAGCAAACGGTCGAGGAAACGCTCAATCGCAACGTGTTGCGGCAGATTCAGGATCTCTCCGATCGCTATCGTGAGTCGTTCGCCAAACATTTCGGCGAGCCGCCCCCCAAGCCGGAGCGAACCGAACCCCCGGAAGCTCTCGCCGAGAAGTGGGGGGCGCGCGACCGATTCTTTCGCACCGCTTGCGCCGAGGCGCTGCGTCTGGGGCGGACGGTGTATGTCGGCGAAGGGTGCTGGCACTGCCACAGCCAATTCGTCCGCCCGGTGTCCAACGAGTCGCGCCGCTGGGGGCCGGTGGCCAAGAGTTGGGAGTATAATAATGAGTTGCAACGTCCGGTCATGTTCGGCACGCGCCGCGTCGGCCCCGATCTGAGTCGCGAGGGCGGGCGGCGGGGCAACGATTGGCACGCGGTTCATTTCTACCATCCGCGTTCCACATCGCCCGAGTCGGTCATGCCGGACTATCCGTGGTTTTTCGACTCCGTCGGCACATCGGAGACGACCGACGAATACGGTCGGCGGCGTACCGAGCGGGGGCCTATCGCGCCGAACAAGCGCGGCTTCGCGATCATCACCTACATGCAGTGGCTCGGTTCGCAACTCGACGATTACGGACATTACGACTCCGTTGAGGCGATGCCGATACAGGAGAATCGCCGATGACTTCCATTACAAAAGCCCGGACGCTTTGGCGTTTCAACTGGACGACGTTGATTCTGGCCGTCGTTATTCTGCTGCCCGCCGCCTACGGCTTTGGGCGCAAGTTCTACGAACTGGTGATTTTGACCGGCGACGAGGAGGGTGCGTTCGCCATCGTGCCCATTGCCAACTATCTGCTCGCCAGCCTGGGATTCGCCATGCTGTTCGTGTGGGCGATGTTCCAGGGGATGTTCCGGGACATTGAAAAACCGAAGGAAACCATGCTGGCCAACGAGGCGAAACTGGACGCCGAGGCGGAAGAAGAACGCGAAGCCTGGAAAGGGGATTGACCGATGGAAGCGAAGCCGACCAACCCTGCCGCGCCCGCTCCCAAGACTCCCGAAGCCGACGCCGAATTCCACAGCTATGTGGGCCATGCGATTCCGTGGTACGTTCGGCTTTACTGGCTGGGCTTCTGGATACTGTTTTTGTGGTACGTCTTCCGCTGGTTGATTCCCGCGTTGAAGCGAGAGATGGTGTCGCCGCCATGAGCCGCGAGGCGTCGCGCTGCGATTACTGCGATTTGCCGTTGC
>JAKBCS010000281.1 GCA_021807595.1 Planctomycetota bacterium
GCCCAACCGGGCCGGCAGTGTCGGCACAACCGCGTCTATTGGGCCAACCAAGCCTATTTCGGTTTCGGCATGGGCGCGGCTCGCTACGTTCTCGGCCGGCGCGATTTGAATACCCGCGATCTTCAGCGCTATATCAAACTCTCTCTATCCGGTACATCGCCGATTTGGCAATCGGAGGAATTGCCGCCGTGGGAGCGCGCCCGCGAGACGATGGCGGTGCAGCTGCGCCGCGCCGAAGGCATCGACCGCGCCGCATTCCTCAGCCAAACCGGATTCGATCTCAACGCCGTGGCCGGCGAGGCCTTGGCTCCCTGCGTCGAACAAGGCTTTCTCACCGACGACGGCCGAGGCATCCTTCTCACCCGCCGCGGCCAATACGTCGCCGACGCGGTCATCGAACGCTTGTTGTAAACCGATGTCTCGACCTATCACCCTCTCCGATTTTGTTCGCGATTCCACAGATATTTATGGTAGACTACAAAGCATGCTCCACGGGCATTATTCCTGAAAGGGAATCCACATGAGAGTCGAGTTGAGAAAAGCGAAAGTTGTCGGTTGGTTCGTCGGCGCTTTGTCGGTGATTCTTACGCTGGCTGGGCCATTGCCCACGGCCAGGGCGGCGGATGCGGTTTACGAACGGCAAGTGAGACCGATGATGGCCGCCAACTGTGTGCGCTGTCACTCCGGCCGCAAAAATAAGGGAGGACTCGATCTCAGCACGCGCGAGAAGATATTGCTCGGCGGAGATTCCGGACCCGCCGTGACAGCCGGCAAGCCGAAGCAAAGTCTGTTGCTCGAAGTCCTGCTTCCCAAGGGCAAGCCGCACATGCCGCCCAAGAAGCAATTGCGCCCCGTGGAGATCGCCAGTCTATCCAAATGGATCGAGGGGCTGAAGGCCGCCGATGTAGCGCAGGCGGGCAATCAGAAGAATCCGCCCAACAAACGCCGCAAACGCGAAAAAGACGACGATGACGACGACGATTAACCGAGCGTGCGATCGAGGGCATCGACCATTTCATCCAGCGCCGCCGCTTCGACGATGAGCGGCGGCAGAAACGTCAGGACGTTGCGTCCCGGCCCGGTTTTGCCGATCAAGAAACCGGCATCCTTCATGGCTTCCAGCACGGCGTCGGTGCGTTCGTTGGCGGGGCTGCCGTCGGCGTTGCGCAGCTCCATGCCGAGCATGAGACCCAGGCCGCGCACCTCGGCCACGATCGGATGGCGCTGCTGCAATTGCCGCAGCCGTTCGGTCAAATGCTTTCCCAACGTTTCGCTGCGTCGGCCCAAGTCGTGCCGTCGATGAAACTCCAGAGTGGCCAGCGCGGCGCGGCAGGAGACCAGATTGCCGCCGAACGTGGCCGCTCCGGGGCGCGTGTAGTGGGCGGCAAGCGCATCGCTGGTGATGTAGGCGGCGATGGGGAAACCGTTGCCCAGAGCCTTGGCCACCGTCATGATGTCGGGCACGACCTGCCAATGCTGCAGGGCAAACCAGCGGCCGGTGCGATTCCAAGCGGTTTGCACCTCATCGGCGATCAACAATGTCCCATATTGATCGCACAAGCGCCGCAGCTCCGGCCAATAATGGTCCGGCGGAACGACAATGCCACCGTTACCCTGAATCGGCTCGGCGATGACGGCGGCGATCTTCTCACTCCGCAACAAGCGCTCCAACGCCGGCAGACTGTCGGGATGGCGCGGGCCGGGCACGGCGTGAGCCGTCGTCAGCGGCTGCGGATCGGTGCGCCACATATCCAGGCCGGTGACGTTCATCGCCCATTTCGTGCGCCCGTGCAGCCCCTCGCGCAGATAGACGCATTCCTGTCGACCCGTGGCCAGGGCGGACAGCATCAACGCCCCTTCGTTGGCCTCGCTGCCGCTGGCGCAGAAGAAGCTGCGGCGCAAGGGCGGCGGCGTCAACTCGGCGATGGCGCGGGCGAGATCGAACATCGGCTCGGTCAGATAGATCGTGGTGGTGTGCTGCAAGCGGCGCAGCTGATCGATGGCCGCTTCGAGAATTTCCGGGTTGGAATGGCCGGCGCTGACGACGGTGACGCCGCAAAAACAATCGAGATAGCGGCGGCCTTCGCTGTCGAACAGATAGGCCCCCTCGCCGCGCACCAATACCGGCGGACGCTGATAGAAATGATAGACGCAAGGGACGAGAAAATCTTTCTTGGCGGCCAACAACGCTTCGCTGCGGGTCACGATATCCTCCTTGTTCTACGGCTCCATCAACGAAACGACTTCACGCGCGAAGCGCTGGGTGAATGCAACCGCGCTTCGCTTAAGAAGATGATGGCCATCGGAAAACTCGCTTTTATCAAACCAGTCGCGGGCGTCGATGGCGGGCAGGTTGTATTCCGTTTGTAAGTCCGACACATAAGACGACAGACTCCGATGGGCTTCGGGGGAATACCAGGCGCGAAACTCGTCGGACTCGGGCATGAGAAACAAAACGACGGCAATGTCCTGAGCGCGGCAAGTATCCAACAATTCGCGGAGGGCGCGGTCGGCATCGGCGTCGAGTTGAAAATGCCTCAGAGAATGCGCGTAACGGCGTCGCGCATCGTCCGTCAATCGCCGTCGCTCGAGTGGCGAAATCCA
>JAKBCS010000028.1 GCA_021807595.1 Planctomycetota bacterium
GGAACGCCCAGACCTTGCGGATTGTGGCCAAACTTCAAGTCCTCGCAGACTTCCAGGGCCTGAATCTGACCTTCGGTACTCTTTCCGCACTGTGCAAGTACACCGCGTCTTCGGTGGAGGCTGGCAAAGGGGACGACCACGCCAAGGCCAAGCCCGGCTACTTCACCTCCGAAACCGACCTGATCGAAGAGATCCGTAGGAGGACCGGGACCGGGAACGCCCGCAACCCGATCACGTTCCTTGTCGAGGCGGCGGACGACATTGTCTACTCTGTCGCAGACATTGAGGACGGCGTCAAGAAACGCATCCTCTCCTGGGTGCAACTTCAAACCCTGCTGGAGAGGGAATCCGGCGCGGCTCAGACCGTTCAAGAGGTGCTGGCAGGCAAGGAACGTATCCTCAAAGCGGGCAGAGAAGCCGTTCCCGATGACTTACCGGACGACATCCACGCTGCCGCCTTCCGCACTGCCGCCGTGGGCGTCCTTGTTGCGGCGGCGTCCGCGACTTTCCAGCAGAACTACGACGCCATCATGGTGGGACAGTTCAAAGGAGAGTTGGTGACCACCGACCAAACCGCGCCGTTCGTGGAGTTGCTCAAATCCATCGGGCGGACGCGCATCTACGGCACGCACTCGAACCTGAAGCTCGAACTGCTGGGCCGGAAGGTGATTCAGGATCTCCTCACTCTCTTTTGGGAAGGAGCCAGCGAACTACAACCAGTTCTCGACATCAAGCCCAAGAAGTTCACCGACAAGTTGCAGGCACTGCTGTCGGAAGCCTACCGCAAGGTGTTCGCGCACTTCGCCAACGAGCCAGACGCTCTGCCCATTAACTACCACCGCTTCCAACTTGTCACCGACTACGTCTGCGGCATGACCGACTCGTTCGCCAAACGTCTTCATTCGGAGTTGACGAATGGCTGACACCGAATTGGTTGAGTTGTTGAAAGCGCTACTAGGGCGTGAAGTCGAACTGTTTTGCCGCCGGCTCGACCCGCTCTGGCGCGACATCGCGCACGTCGTGAGCGCGATTGAACGTAATCATTGGAGGGCCATATTCTTCGGCGGCACGTTGCGTTCCTTGCTGATGTCGCGCCTAGTCCACGGGCGACCGGGCCGGCCCCGAGACGTTGACATAGTGATCCAAGGTCCGCGGCTGGAGATCTTGCGGGAATTGTTCGGCAGCCTCATAAGCCGGGAGACACGCTTCGGTGGATTTCACCTCCACGATTCGGAGTGGGAATTCGATGTGTGGCCACTGGAGCGGACGTGGGGCATCATGCAGGACCGGATTGCCAACCCGGACTTCAGCAACCTCCCGAACACTACGTTCCTGAACATCGAGGCCGCAGCCATCGACATTTGGCCAGGGACGAACGGCGAGAGGCGGATTTACTCGGGCGATGACCAGTTCTTTAAGGCGATCATCGACCGAGTGGTGGAGGTGAACCGGATCGAGAACCCTTTTCCCGAACTATGCGTCGTTCGGTCGTTGATATTGGTCAACGAGCTGGACTTCCGAATGGGCCCTCAGCTGGCGAATTATGTCGCGGAACACGGTCCAGCCATCTCCGACTCGGAGTTGGAAACCGTTCAACTCCGACATTACGGAGAGGTGAGAGTGCAGGGTGCGATTCTCCGAGAGTGGATCAAGTCGGCGACAGCTTCGGTAAATGGCCTGCCCGAAAGGATTGTCCGACTCCCCATGACACTCAGTCATCGGGAGACTGCCCAAGATCAGTACCCGTATGCGTTTCTTCGCACAGTGCAGAGGTGGAAACAGCGGAAAATACACCCAACGTAGGATCACGCCGTATCTGACACCAGTGCCGTTACTGGGTCCGTGGTTGGTGCAGGTCCGGTGGTTGGCGTTGTTGACGGGTGTGGTGAAATGTACGCCGAATGAAGGGCATTTCTACGGCCTGCGGCCACGCGCGTAGCGACTTCCGATCACCAATTAGCTGCGCATTCATCGGTTTCTAAATCGACTCGGATCCCTCGCCATCAACGCCCGCGAACGAAAATTCCTGCCTCCGACCCATTACCACGCACCCATTCGGCGACGAGAACGAACCCTTCCACTTCTCCCCACTGCCAGCCAGCGGACGGACGCGAACAATGGCACGAATCGGGCGACGGTTTCTTGTGAAACTTGCACTCCCAAGTAGAATAATTCGTTGGCCTGTCTCGGTACCCTTGGCGGTGAATAGGTGAGGCGATCGTGGCTGAAGGGAAATGGATTAGCGATTTAAAACCCGACACGCCGTTGACCGAGGCGGCGCGGCACGTTCTCTTCGTGCGCTTGCAAGTCGTGAAGGATTATCTTCCGCGCGCAGCCCTGGAGGCGGATGAGGATGTCGAAAACGTCCATCAATTGCGCGTCGGCACGCGCCGGGCCGATGCCGCCTTGCGCATTTTCTCGAGTTGTTTGCCGAAGAAAGCGTATCGCCGAGGACGACGTTCGTTAAGGAAAATACGTCGCGCCGCCGGGGCGGCTCGCGATTGGGATGTCTTCCTCGAGGAACTCAACCGGCGCGAACGAGACGCCGACGCCACGCATCGCGGTGGACTCGAATTCCTTATGGGCTATGCGCTTGGCCGCCGCGTTGCTGCCTCCCTCGAACTCGAAGCGGTCCATGGAGAGGAAAGCCCCACGTTCGAGATGTTCCTCGTTCGCACGCTCGAAGCGATTCGCGCCCCAGACGAGCCATCGGGAGCGTCGTTTCTCGTGGATCTGGCGCGGCCCATGCTGTTCGAGCGATTGAAGGCGCTGGAGCAAGCGGCCTTGGCCGACTTGACCGATTACCCAGCCTTGCACCAAGTGCGGATCGCCGGCAAACATCTGCGCTATGCGATGGAAGTGTTCGCCGACTGTTTCGATCCGACCTTCCGTCAAACGCTTTACCCGCGCATCGAGCAGCTGCAAGAGATTCTCGGTCGTGCCAACGATAGTCATGTGGCCGTAGAACGGCTGACGGACCTGCGGGAGCGTCTGCGCTTTGCCTGTTCGGCGTCTTGGCCGCGTTTGCAACCGGGGTTCGAGCAGCTGCTGCGTTCGCACCAGCGCCGACTGCCCCAAGAGCGCCGACGTTTCGTCCAGTGGTGGAACCAATGGCACCCCACCGGCAGCGAAGCGGTGATGACTTCCCTGCTGACGCCGCTGAGATGAGAAAAGTAGCCATAAAAGCGATCCCGAAATACGCACACGAGCGGCAGAGGTCGAGCCTTGTCTCAAAGGCGTAGTTCGACGATGGCGCGCCAACGCTCGCCGGGCGGCAGCACGCGCCAACCGCACTCAAAGCCGCGCGCGGACAGATTGACGGCGTCGGTGGGACAAGTGTACGGTTCGACACAAAACGCCTGACGGTGCGGCGGGGTGAACGCAACCAACTCGCGGAACTCCGCTCCGCATAACAGTCGTAGTTCGGTGCCGGTCCCACAGTTCAGCGTGGCGCGCTCTTGCAGCGCCGCGGAGGAGGGGGGCAAATCGGTCAGCACCGTATCGAGGTTCAAATCGACCAAGCGTCTGGGTTTGTTGAGATCGCAGGCAGCGTCTACCGGCAGACGTTCGCCCGTCGGCAACGCTTCTTCTAGCCTCCAGAAAGAGCGCGCGGGAACCGTTACCCGGCAGACTTCCGCAGTCGTCGCTGCTGCGAACGGCATGCGAAAGTAAGGGTGATAGCCCAGCCCGAATGGCAACTCCACGCGATCCGGATTGTGGACTTCTGCCTCGAAACGCAAGGAACCGGCACCGAGTCGAATCGTGAGTTGTATCTCGTGATCTGCCGGCCAGAGCGGGCGGCTTTCCGGTGCGTCGAGCGAGCAGCGAAAAACCCCCGTAATCCAGGCGCTGGAACTGTCGGTGCCGTGGGCGACGACGCGCCAGGGGTGACGGCAGGCGAAGCCGTGGATAGCGTTCTTCTTGGTGGGATCGTTTTGCGGCAGCGGATAGTCGCGTCCTTGCCACGAAAAAAGGCCGTCGCGGATGCGATTGGGAAAGGGAAACAGCACGGGAATGCCGCTGCGGGTGGGTCGGCCATCGTCGAACAGATCGGGAGCCTGATAGAGCAAGTCGAGAGTTTGGCCGTCGCGCTGGACTTGCCAAAGATAGCAGTTGAAACCTAGCGCCGGCCAGACCTGCGCCCTGCCGCCTGCGTCGTCTCCCAAGACGTAAATCGTCGGATCGAGGCCGCGAATGCCCGGTTGGACGCGCGTGGATACAGTGAATGACATGATCGGAGATTCCCCTTTTCACCACGGTAGGGCGTCGAGATAGACATTGCCGCCGCTGAGGAGGATGCCGACTCGCTGCATCCCCCTCAAAGCCCGAAACTCCGGCGACAAAACGGCGGCGAGGGCGACGGCGGCACTCGGTTCGATTAGCAGCTTGGCGCGCTCCCATGCCAAGCGCATCGCGGCGACGATTTCTTCGTCCTCGACCGCCACCACGCCTTCGACGCAATCGCGGAGGACAGGCCAAGTCAAATCGCCCAGTCCGGTGAGCAAACCGTCGGCGATGGTGTTCGGGCCGGTTTGCGGTATCAGCCTCCCCGCTGCCTTGGATCGGGCCGCGTCGTCCGCCCCCTTCGGCTCGGCGGCGAAGACGCGCGCGTTCGGAGCGAGCGCTTTCATCGCCAGCGTCGCGCCGGCCATCAATCCTCCCCCGCCGACCGGCATCACCAGGGCATCGAGACCCGGAGCCTGTTCCAGCAATTCCAGTACGGTGGTTCCCTGGCCGGCGATGACATCGACGTGGTTGTACGGTGGAATGAGCGTCGCGCTCGTCTCGCCAATGACTGCCGCTACCGTCGTCTCGCGCGCCGCCAGCGTCGGCTCGCATTCAACCACGCGCCCTCCGTATTCTTCGACGGCTCGACGTTTGACCGGGGAAGCGTTGCGCGGCATAACGACATGGGCGGGAATGCCGCGCAGCTTGGCGGCCAGAGCAAGCGCTCCGGCGTGATTTCCGGAGCTGTGCGTCGCCACGCCGCGCGCCGCCGTCTCTGGCGACAGCCGCAGCACGGCGTTGCACGCACCGCGAAACTTGAACGCGCCCGCTTTTTGCAGCTGTTCGCACTTCAGGAACAAAGCGCGACCGGCGAGGCGGTCGAGCGTCGCGCAGGTCGCCAGCGGCGTGCGATGGGCGAACGGCGCGATGCGCCGCGCTGCGGCCCGTATGTCCTCGATATCGACGGCAAACGCATTCATCGCGTCATTGTAGCGAGTCGGCCGTGGGTTCAACCGATGACGACGCGAGGCTGTCGCGCCGGATCGGGTTCGGCCTTGCGGACGAGCGCGTGAACCAGCCAGGGGATGTTGCCCTCCCCCCAGAGCAAGAAATTGAAGTTCGAAACCAACGGCGATTCCTCGGACCAGCCGAAGTGTATTTCCGGAGGGCGTCCGATCTCTCGAAACTCCAAGGCAATCGCCGCCAATACGTGCGCGATCGAAGCGCACTGCGTGACTCGAATGATCTCCCTCCCATCTTCCTTCACAATCTGCATGAGCGGATGTTGCTGAAAATCGCTGGGGTCGCCCAACTCGGCTTCGATGAAGAGGATGGGTACCTCCGTTCCGAGGCGATGGCGGGCGCGAAGCTCGTTTTCCACCTCGACCAACGTAAGGTGACTGGGCCGATGCGGGGCCAACACTTGGAATTCGAGCCGCCGAATCTCTTCCCAACGCACCGCCGACTCTTCGTCGGCAAAGGCGAAGCCGTAGTAGCGCAATTCGGTGCTGCGCATCCAGCGAGACAATCCGGCCGAGACGAGCAACGCGGCGACAATGAGGAGCGCGATCACCGATCCGATGGGCGTCTCGACCCCAACCCAGATCGCCAGGAATAAGAAGACCAAGCCGATCGCGGCGCAAGGAACGAGGGCAAGCGATTGCAGGAAGGACGGCTTCTTTTTGGCCCGAAGATCGACGAACACCGCCAGTGCCGCCCCCGTCATTAGCACCAGCACGCTGACGGCGTAGGCCCCTTGTTGGTGCGATACACTGGCGTGAAACGCAATGACCACCACCAACACGATGGCGTTGAAGGCGTGAAGCAAGAGGCCGACGTTGCGCGCCCAGTGCATTTCCATGCCGTAGCGCGTGAGGTATTGCGGCAAGAGATCGCGCAGGCCAATCGTCACGCTGGCTCCGGCCAAGAACAGGATGAGGACGGCACTGAGATCGTAAACCGCGCCGAAGACTGGACCGAAAAGCGGATTCACGTCTGCGGCCGGTAGCCCGGCTTCGGCTTTGTTCCGCGTTTCAAGGGGTGGGTTGACGCGATCCTCGCCTGGAACGTCGGGGCCAAACTCGTTGACGGGATCGCCTTCGTCGTCCATCTCCGGCGCGGCGACGGACACGGCTTCGCCCGGCGTCTGGAGGACGCCGCCGTGCGCGATGTACGCCAAGGCGCGATCGCGCGCCGCGCCGCCTTCGGCCAGCTCGCCGGGAGGCACGAGAAACTTCACGCTCGCCACCGATGTGGGAACGAGGACGGCCATGACCACCGCCGTCGCGATCAACAGTTTGCGCGCGTTGCGGATGCGGCCGCGCGGTTGAGAGGGATCGTCGTTCGCCCATCCCCGCACCAGCGGCGCGCACGTCATGCTCAGCTCGAAACCGCTCAAACCCAATACCAACGCCGGCAGATAGCTTATCGAGAGCTTGAGAAGATCTCCAATCAACTCCGAGGGGGAGGCATCAATCGAAGTAAAAGACACCAAACGCATCCAGTTAGTCGTATAATCGGGATGGCGCGCCACATAGAGGAGACTGCTGGCGACGACCGCGACGTTCACCGCCAGAAACAGCGCAACGACCGCTCCGGCGAAGATCAGAAACCCTCGCGTGAAGCCGCGCAGCAGGAAGAAGTAGAGCGCGAATCCCAACACCATCAGCGCCGTCGCCCCAATCATCTGCTCGTTCCACCACGCCATCACGCGATCCGTCCAATCGCCTTTCAGGGCTTCGGGGAGGGCCTCGTGAACGACCTCCTTGCGTTGCATGAGCCAATCCATGCCGGAGTGCGTGTATTCGTTGGCGAGCAGATGCCGGGATGCGTCGGCGGTAGACAGTGCGCGCGTCATCACGAAATCCGTGGCGACGAAACCCAACAGCAACAGCAGGAACAGCTTTCCTCCCCACCCGCAGAGATGGCTTTCGAGCAGCCCTGTGGCTCCGCGACCGTTCGGCGAACGACCGACGACGTAGAGGTAGACGGGCAGGGCGGCAAAGAGAATGAGGAAGGAAACGGCAGCGGCGGCCAACGGAGCCATGACCCCCGCTCCATTCACGGCCAACGTCGGCAGATACCCCAGCGTGCTGATGCAATCCAGACCCACCAATCCCATCACCATCCACCAAGCATACGTTCGAGACGTACCGGCTCCGCTTATCTCCGGAACCGCCGCGCCTCGACTGGTTGGGACTTGTAGTTCGCTTGCCGACTTATCCATCGCTGCCCTTTCGTCTTGGGTTTCACCAACGCCGTTGACGTTCGACGGCCGATTGTCAGGAATTAACCCCACAAACGCCCTATCGCCTCATTCCGACCATGAGATTAGCAGATCTGCGCCCGATTGCGTACAAAAAACCCCCGCGCGCCGTGGTGTTTGCTCGACTCCAGCGGTGGCAGCGACGGAACCGAAAGCCGTTTGCCCGTCGTCGTCTGCCAGCGCCATCTCACACGGTGGAAATCGCCGAGCGAGAATATGGAGGGGGACGAAAAATGGGGAAGCAGCGGAGCGTTTCGAGGCAGTATAGTAGGAGTGCGCGTCGTTCGATGAGGAGGCTTATGGCGAATCGTCCGTTGCATCCGCTGCTGCAATATCTCCGGCGTCTTCGAACCGTCGGAGCCGACGAAGGTGCGCGGAACGATGCGGAGTTGCTGCATGGCTTTGTAAACCAGAACGACGAAGATGCGTTCGCGACTCTGGTGCAGCGCTACGGTGCGATGGTGTGGGGATTGTGCGTGCGCCGGCTGGGCGAGACACCGGAGGCCGAGGATGCGTTTCAGGCGACGTTTCTCGTGTTGGTGCGCAAGGCATCCTCCCTGCACGGCTCGCAGCTGCTCGGTCCTTGGCTGTACGAAGTCGCTTGTCGAACGACTTTGAAGCTGAGCGGCCAGCGGGCGCGGCGGGCGGCGCGAGAGACACCGCTACCGGAACAACTCGCCGAAGAGGGGCCGGAAGCGATGGAGAGCGATCTCCGGTCGATATTGGACGAGGAAATCCATCGCTTGCCAACGAAATATCGTTTGCCGGTGTTGCTGTGTTATCTGCAAGGGTTGAGCTGCGAAGAAGCGGCTCGGCGATTGGGCTGCCCCAAGGGCACGATCTTCTCCCGGCTGTCGCGGGCGCGCGATCTTCTCCGCCATCGTTTGCTGCGCCGCGGCGTGGGTGTGTCTGCCGGAGTGTTGGCAGTTGTATTCGCCGAGTCTGCGGCTTTGAGAGCGACCGTGCCTGCGACTCTGTTTGAACTATCCGTCCGTACAAGTCTTGTGTTCGCGGCGGGAACGGCGGGACAATCCCTGTCCGCTCCACTCGCTGCCTTGGTCGAAGGAGTGGTGCGAAGCATGTTCTTGAGTAAAGTAAAACTCGCGTTGATCGTGGTATTGGCTCTCGGCCTCGCGGGTACCGGCGCGGGGTTCCTCGTCCGTCCGGATGCTGCCGAGCAGCCTCAGAACAATTCGGCGACAAAAGCGAAGGCGGCACCTCCGAGGGTTGTCGATCGGACGAAGACGAAACCGAAGGCACCTCCCAAAAAAACCGGGCCAATCGCTCCCGACGCGGCCGTACAGAACCAGAGACTGCTCGAATGGCGCGAGATATTGCTTGAGACCATTCGTTTTGAGGGGATCGACGATCGGGAATCCAAACTGATCGAGGTCCTCGACCTGCTTTCCAAGCGCTACAGGGTCTCGTTTCTCATCAACGAGTTGGCTTTCTCCGAAGCGGGACTGCGTGAGATCGATCAATTTCGAGCAGCCTCGCGTCCCATCCCGGCCATGACAACGAGTTTGAGGACGCTCCTTCAGTTTATCTTACGACGTATTGCGGAAGAACAGGGAGTGGAGGCGGTGTTTCTCGTGCGCACGGACCATATCGAGATCACGACAGCCGAATTTTGCCGGTTAGAATTGGGCTTGCGATCCAAGGAGCCACTCTACGCTTCCATGCTGCCGTTGGTGTGGGACGCTTACGAGGAAATGCCGTTGGCGCAGATCCTGGCCCGACTCGCCGAGACGAGCGGTTACAACGTGGTCGGCGATCCCAAAGCAAAGGAACGGCTGCAGACGAAGATTACGGCGCAACTCAACAATGTCCCCATCGGCACGGCCGTGCGCTTGGTGGCGAACATGGCGGGTCTGACAATGGTGCGGCTCGACAACGTGTTCTACGTCACCACGACCGAGAACGCCAAGAATCTGCGCAAGGAGCAGGCAAGAGTCGATGAAGAGAGGTCCGGCATGGCGGGAACACAACCGGCGACTGGGAAACACGCCAAGTAATCGACACCCAGCGAGCCGACAGCGTGAACTGCCGGGTGGGCGCTTTCACCCGGTAGCGGACCCTGCCGGTTCGTCGGAGTAGACTCACTCACCATTACGGAGAACGGACCACGATCGAACGCGCCGAGTTAAATCCTAGTTTCGCTCGAAGCTGCCGATCCTTCGTAATCCTTCTCGACAAATCTCTAGAAACAACTCCCTCCGCGCTTTAAGATAATTTCATACCCACCCGGACACCGCTCGCCGTCAGGATCGCAACATGATCGAAATCCGCCGCATCCTTCCTCTCGCCCTCCTCGGTCTTGCGCTCTCCACTCCGTCGCTGCCGGCTCAGGGGTTCACACCCGAAGAGGCCCTCAAACGCATGAAAGTGGCCGACGGCTTCGAGGTGAAACTCGTCGCCTGCGAACCGTTGATCCGCCAGCCGGTGACGATGACTTTCGACGAGCGCGGCCGTTTGTGGGTTATTCAATATCTGCAATATCCCAATCCCGAGGGGTTGAAGCCGGTCAAAGTCGATCAGTACCTGCGCACCGTTTACGACCGTATGCCGGAGCCGCCGCCCAAGGGGCCGCGCGGCGCGGATCGCATCACCATCCTCGAAGATCCCGACGCCAACGGCCGCTATCGCAAGGCCAAGGATTTTGTAACGGGGCTGAATCTCGCCACCGGCCTCTGTCTGGGCAACGGCGGCGTCTATGTTTTACAGACTCCGTATCTCCTTTTTTATCCCGACCGCGACGGCGACGATAAGCCCGATGGTCCGCCGGAAGTGCTGCTGAGCGGCTTCGGCATGGAAGACGCCCACGCCGTCGGCAACTCGCTGCAATGGGGGCCGGACGGCTGGCTGTACGGGGCGCAGGGCAGCACGGTGACGGCCAAGATTCGCGGCATCGAGTTTCAGCAAGGCATCTGGCGCTATCATCCCAAAACCAAGCAGTTCGAGCTATTCTCCGAGGGCGGCGGCAACACCTGGGGACTGGATTTCGACGCCCACGGCCAAGTCATCGCCGGCACCAACTGGGGCGGCTTCGCCATGCTGCATCAGGTGCAGGGCGGCTACTACGTCAAGGGGTTCAGCAAGCACGGGCCGCTGCACAACCCGCACACCTACGGCTACTTCGACCATGTACCCTATCAGCGTTTCAAGGGCGGGCACGTCACCTGCGGCGGCATCGTCTATCAAGGCGGCGCGTATCCCGAATCATTCAACAACGTCTACATCGCGGGGAACCTTCTTTCCAACGAGTTGCATTGGCACATTCTCGAACGCAAGGGATCGAGCTTTGTCAGCCGATTCGGCGGCGATTTCCTCGTCGCCAACGACAGCTGGTTCCGCCCTATCGACTGCCTGACCGGGCCGGACGGCGCGGTCTACGTTGCCGACTGGTACGACAAACGCGCCAACCATGTCGATCCCGTCGATAATTGGGACCGCAGCAACGGCCGCATTTACAAAATCGTAGCCAAAAATGCCAAACCAAACGTTCGCTTGAACCTCAACCAAATGTCGAGCAAGGAGTTGGTTGCCCTGCTCGATCATCCCAACGATTGGCAGCGGCGCGAGGCGCGGCGCATTCTCGGCGAACGGCGCGACGCCTCCGTGGTGCCGACGTTGCGGAGAAGTATACTTGATAAAAAAGATCGTCTATCACTTGAATCACTGTGGGCGCTGTACGTCAGCGGTGGATTCGACGAGGCGTTCGCCGGCAAACTTCTGGAACATGCCAACGAAGACGTCCGCGCCTGGACCGTGCGGCTTCTCGGCGACGACAAGCATATATCCGCCAAGATGCGCGGCGATCTCATCGCTTTGGCCCGGCGCGAGACAAGCCCCGTGGTGCGCAGTCAGCTCGCTTGCTCGGCCAAACGGCTGCCGGCGGCGGATGGGTTGCCCATTGTCCACGAATTGCTGCGACACAATGAGGATGTCGCCGATCCCCATATTCCGCTGCTTTTGTGGTGGGCTATCGAAGACAAGGCCGTCGCCCACCGCGATGCGGTACTCGGCCTGCTCGACACGTCGGACGCTTGGCGGCTGCCGTTGGTGAAACAGTTCTTGCTGGAACGACTGGCCCGGCGCTATCTGAGCGAGGGCGGCAAGACCGATCTGGAAACGTGCGCCCAGCTATTGAAGAGCGCCCCCAGAGAGACGGAGCGCGACTTGCTGCTGCGCGGCATGGATAAGGCACTGGAGGGTCGCGTGCTGGCCGACGCGCCGCCGGTGTTGCTCGAAGAGATGAGGCGCTTGTGGGGGCAAAAGCCGGATGTGCCGGTCCTGCTGCGCCTGGCGGTGCGGCTGAGCGAAGCGAAAGCCTATGCCCATCTGCTCGAACGCCTGGCCGACGCCAAAGTCTCCGAGAACGAGCGGACATCGCTCGTCGAGCTGCTGGGTCAGGTCGGCAAAGCCGACTGCGTGCCGCTGCTGCTCGATCTGTTGGCCTCGGCCAAATCGGACGGGCTGCGCGGCGGCGTCCTGGCGGCGCTGCAATCGTTCCCCGATCCGCGCGTCACCGAGCGCGTGTTGGCTTTGTATCCGAAAATGTCGTCGCCGCTGCGTTCGCGAGCGCAGAGCTTGCTTGCCAGCCGCGAGGCGTCCGGCCTCGCCCTGCTGCAAGCGGTGGACGCCGGACGGATCGCCCCGCGCGACGTGCCCCTCGATCGCCTTCAACGTCTTTCCGGGTACAAGAACGAACGCATTGCCAAGTTGATCGCCAAGCATTGGGGAACCATCGCCCCGGCCACGGCGGGAGAGAAAATCTCGCGCATCCGCAGCGTCAACCTGATCCTGTCGCGCGGCGGCAAAGGCGATGCGGCCAACGGCCGGCTCTTGTTCCAAAAGAACTGTGCCGTCTGCCACACGCTGTTCGGCGAAGGCAACAAGATTGGTCCCGACCTGACCACCGCCGACCGCAAAAACCGCGAGTATCTCATCACCCAGATCGTCGATCCCAGCCTCATCATCCGCGCCGAGTTTCAGGCCTTCAACATCGAAACCAAAGATGGCCGTTCGCTGTTCGGCGTCGTGGTGGAAAACACGCCGGGATCGGTCGCGCTGGTGGACAGCAAGAACGAGCGCACCGTGGTCGCGCGGGCCAAGATCGAACAAATGACTCCGTCGCCGGTGTCGCTGATGCCGGAGAAGATCCTCGATCCGTTCAGCGATCGAGAGTTATGCGATCTGTTTCGTTATCTACAAGGCGAGGGACCGAATCCACCTAAAGTTAATAAACGAACGCCTTGAGGGCTTGAAGGGAGGAGGGATCCAATGGCGAATGACACCTTGCGGCGATGGTTCAATCGTCATATCCTTCTCTGGCTGATCCTGACCGCTTCGGTGTATTGGTGGCGCGGCCCAGCCCTTCGCTTGGCGCTCGAACCGAATTGCTATCCGCCCGGCAGCGGACTTTTTCAACCGGATTTCTTCCAGGAGTGGGCGTCGGCGCGGAATCTTTCTAATCGTCTGCCGATCTATGCGCCGCACGAAATCACGCTGAAACGCCATGTCGGGATTCGACCCGATACGGCGGATCGTTACTTCATCGCCGTCAACGCGCATCCACCGACCTCGGTTCTGTTGGCGCTCCCCTTCACTGGATCGGATTACACCGATGCCTTGCCCTTTGGAATGCTCTCTCGTTGCTGGCCTTGGCCGCTAGCGCCTGGCTTATCGTGTCGCAATTGGACTTGCCTTTTTCTTTTTGGGATTTGCTGCCCGTTGCCAAGCTCCTTCTACCAGGGGCGAGGGGAATAGCACTATACTTTAACGACTCGCGCCAAAATAAGTTGCCGATTATCGATTGCCATTTCCCTGCCTACCATTACCGGAATTGTCGAGCTGCGTGCAACGCTCAAGTGGCTACAAAGCAACGACCTGCACATATGCTCCACAAGCGTTGCAACGGCGTCGTCAGCGTTGCAGAGAGTGTGACACCGAGGCAACGCAACACTGCGGACGCACGCCCGACAATGTAAACGGGAGCGGTCAAACGCCGGTTCAAGAGGACGCGATCGATCCCTTCCATTTGGCGGCGGCGGCTCGTTCGACGAACCAGAGGAGTTGTCCTTCGGGCCGAATCGATTGGGAGGGCAATCGGCACGGATCGGCGGGACCGTTCAGCACTTCGGCCAACACTTCGGCTTTGTCGCCGCCGGCTACCAGAAACAGCACTTCCCGCGCGCGGTTGAGCATCGGCTTCGTCATCGTCAATCGATCGGCGTTGAGCTTCGGCACGCGGTTGACCACGACCCAGCGCACCGTCTCCTCAAGCGCTTTCGTGCCGGGAAACAGAGAGGCCGTGTGCCCATCCGGCCCCATGCCCAGAAGTATCAGATCGAGGGAAGGCGGCTCGCCCTCAACGGAGACACCGAAGACGCGCGCCAGGGCGGTTTCATAGTCGCGCGCCGCCGCCTCGCGGTCGGCGCGCTCGGCCTCCATGCGATGAATTTGCTCGCTTGGGATCGGCAAAGATTTCAGCATCGCCTCGCGGGCCATGCCGTAGTTGGAATCGATGTGGTCCGGGGGCACGCAGCGTTCATCGCCCCAGAAGATATGCACCCGGCTCCAATCGACCTCGGAACGAGATGGCTCGGCATTCAGACGCTGATAGAGCGGCTTCGGCGTCGATCCACCCGACAGTGCCACAGTAAACCGACCGCGCGCGGCGATGGCGTCACGCGCGCAGCGAACAAACGAGTTCGCGGCAGCGGCGAGGAGTGCTTCGAGTCCGTCGAATATGTGGATGGCGCGAGCAGACATGGCGTGTATCTCCGAGCGAATGAGGGCGATATCCCCAGCCTTCGAGCGAAAACGGCGAAGGCTTCGTCGCTCATTGTACCAATTCGCGTCGATGACCGCCGTTCGCCGCTCCGCCCGGCGATCGCGCTTCGGAAGTGCGTTGGCGAAACGAGAGGAATTGTCCTTGCGAGCGCGGCGCGCGGCAAGCACAATAGGGCGAGAGCGAATGAGGCAGCGAATGGGCCGAGGAACGATAGTGGATGAGCGCACTCTTTGATTTTCTGACCGCGCACTGGTGTCCGGCCCTGCTGATCGGCGTTGCCGCGTCGATGTGGATTGGACTGATCCTTGCGCGCGGTCGATTCCTTGGCTGGCACAAGCCGTTACTCGCGTCGAGCCTCGCGGGGACGATTGTGGGGCTAGGCGGTCTGGCTCTGTCGCCGCAATGGGGCGGATGGATCTTCGTATCCTCCGTCGTCGCGTTGGTCGGGCTATTGCTGTTGCTCGCCGTCAGCGGCTTGTGGTGGCGATGGCTTGCCTACGGATTCGGGTTTCTCGCGCTATTGGGCCTCGGCGGACTGTGGCTGAACGCGCTCGGCGCGGGGGTTCTCGACCTTTACGGCGCGTTGCGCGGGTTGACGGTTCTGCGTCCGGCCTGGTTGTTGCTATGGCTTCTCTTGCCGTTGTTCTTTGTTTTCAGTGCTCCGCGGCTGAATCGCTCCGAGCCGAGGCCGTGGATTGCGGTCGGCCTGCGGAGTGTCGGAGTCGTTTGTTTATCGTTGGCGCTGGCCGAACCGCAGGCGCGTCAGTCGACCGACCGCGTTACCGTTTTATTCGTCGTCGATCGATCCAAGAGTATACCCGAAGAAATGGTAAAGGACACCTCCGGCAAGTTAATCGACCGGCGCGAGAAGCGCATCCGCGATTTCCTCAATGCGGCGGTGGCTGAGCGGGGAGTAGGACACGAGCGCGACCGCGCCGGACTCATCGTCTTTGGCCGACGACCGCGTCTGGAGTTGCCACCCAGCGATGCGCCGCGCTTTAATCTTACGAGTGAATTGCCGACGCCCACGGACGGCGACCGCACCGACATCGCCGCCGCGCTGAAACTCGCGATCGCGTCGTTCACCGACGACAGCGGCAAACGCATCGTGCTGATCGGCGACGGCAACGAGAACCTCGGCAATGCCGAAGAGCAAGCGCGTCTGGCAAAGACGTTGGGCATCGAGATCGACGTGCTGCCGTTGGCAGCGGGGCAGACGAATGAAGACGAAGTTCTCATCGAACGCGTCGAGGCTCCGCCGATCGTCGAACGGGGGGGGCGAGTGCCGGTACGGGTGTTGATTCGCAGCCACAATCCGAAGCCCGTCGCGGGTCGTGTGATCCTCAAGCAAATCGTGGAGGGACGGAACACGACTTCGGAAGATACGCGCGTCGTCCTTCAGACTGGATTAAACGTCGTGTCATTCGCCCGTAAGCTGGCCGACGAGCAGCGTTCGTACAGCTACGAGGCCGAGTTTTTACCGGATCTCGCGTTGCCCGGCGATCGCGTGAAGAACAATCGCGCGGCCACGCATGTGGTGGCGCGCGGATCGAGACGGATTCTCATTCTGGAAGGCAAAGAGGGCGATCATCGGTTTCTCGTCGAACGTCTTGCCGAGGCGGCGCGCGGCAAATTCACGATTGTCTCGCGGCCGATCTCGTTCCTCGACCGTTACAAAGACCGCGATCAATTGGCCGTGTTTCTCAGCAATTTCGACAGCGTCGTTCTCGCCAACGTCGCCGCCGACCAACTCGGCGAAGAGCAGCAAGAAGTCGTCCGCGCCAACACCCACGATCAGGGCTGCGGACTGGTAATGATCGGCGGGCCGGAGGGCTACGGGGCCGGAGGATGGCAGAAGACGCCGATTGAGAAGGCTCTGCCGGTCGATTCGGAGATCAAGTCGCTCCAAGTTCTCGGCAAGGGCGGCTTGGTACTCATCATGCACGCCTCGGAGATGGCCGACGGCAACATGTGGCAAAAAAAGATCGCCAAACTGGCCGTCGAACGGCTCGGCCCCGGCGACGAAGTGGGCGTCCTCTACTACGACTTCGCCGACAAATGGCACATCAAACTGCAACCCATCGGCGGCAACAAGGCGAGCATCTTGGCCCAGATCGACAAAATGACGCCGGGAGACATGCCGGACTTCGATCCTTCCTTGCGGATGGCTCACGGGGCGCTCATTGATCCGAAGAAGGATTTGGCCACCAAGCACGTCATCGTGATCAGCGACGGCGATCCACAATATACCGCACCGATCCTGGCGGCGATGAAGCGCGACAAGGTGACGGTAACGACGGTCGGCGTCGCCTGCCACGGTCAGAACGAAGATCAGAAGATGGCCGTCATCGCCAAATCGACGGGAGGCCGCGCGTACTCAGTGAAAGATCCGCGACAACTGCCGGCCATTTACATCAAGGAATCGCGGCTGGTGAGTCAATCGTTTCTCCACGAAAAGCCGTTTGCTCCGGTCGTCCGTTTTCGCAGTGGACCGACCGATGGTCTGCCGCAGCGCGTGCCGGACTTGGGCGGTTTCGTGCGTACCACGCCGAAGGACTCGCCTCTGGTCGAGATAGCCATGCAGACGCCTCGCTTCGCCGACCAGGAGTTCCCGCTGTTGGCCTACTGGCATTATGGATTGGGCAAAGTTGCGGCATTCACCAGCGATGCCGGCGATCCGAAATTCTGGGCGCGGGCCTGGACGCAGGGAGGCGGCGGGCAGGGCGGCATGTACGGCAAATTCTGGGAGCAGATCCTCGATTGGTCGCTGCGTCCCACGGAGAGTCGGCGATTGAGCGTGGCGACCGAATTAAGAGATGGCAAAATACATATTCTCGTCGATGCTCGCACCGACGACGGCAAGCCGGACATTCATCTGAGATTGCGTGGGGCCGTCACTCCTCCCAAAAGCAAGGAAGACGGTCACGACCCTCGGCGAGTGCTGCGCTTCGTGCAAACCAACAGCGGCCGATACGAAGCGGACATCAAGGCCGAGGAAGAGGGATCGTATTTCCTCAACGTCCAGGCGGTGCGGGTCAACAAGGAAAAGGGCCGCGAGGTCGAGGAGGCCGTGGACGGCGTGCGGGCGGGCGCAACGGTCCCGTATTCGCCGGAGTACGCGGAAATGACGAGCAACACTCCGCTACTCGAGCGCTTGCGCGATCGAACCGGAGGACGCCGCTATGAAGAAGACGAGGCTCTCTTGGCGGCGGTAGCGAAAGCGGGTACGGTGTATCGAGCGGCACCGGAGCGCGTCAGGAGTTTGCTGCCGTTGTGGTATTGGCTGGTCTTTCTCTCGGCGGTTCTGCTGTTATCTGACGTGGCCGTGCGCCGATTGGCGTTCGACCCACATCGCATGGCGGAGCGCGGCCGCTATCTGTGGGCGCGCCTGCGCGGCCTGCCGGTGCCGGAACCGAGGCAAGCGACGACCGAACGCCTGCGGATGCGCGAGACGGCGCAGTCCCCAGCGCGAGCAAGTCAACGCTTCGAGAGCGAGTCGAGGTCGACCGAACCGTTGTCCCTCAGCGAGGACGCCGGAAGCACTCCGTCGCCCACGATTCGTTCGGAACCGCATCCGCCGGGCGAGAAGCCTCCGAAGACGGAGGATGGCGATTATGCCAGCCGATTGTTGAAGGCGAAGAAGCAGGCGTTGGAAGAACGGAAGAAGGATGGCGAACAATCGGGAGCAGCAGATTAAAGGGATTTCACACGAGCGCTCCGCGCCGGCGGGCCGAATCACTCGCCGCCGGCGCGGAGCGCTTGTGAGGTTGAATACATGACACCCAGCGATTCCATGCAACAGCGTGCCGAGGAGTTTCGCAAAGCCTATGGGCGTGTCCAAGCGGAAATCGCCAAGGTCATCGTCGGCCATACGGACATCGTCCACGGCGTGCTTACCTGCCTGTTCGTCGGCGGGCATGCCTTGCTGGAGGGTGTGCCGGGGCTGGGCAAAACGCTGCTCGTCCGCACCCTCAGCGAGGTACTCGATCTTACCTTTAATCGCATCCAATTCACGCCGGATTTGATGCCGTCCGACATTATCGGTACCAATATCATCGGCGAAGCCGACGACGGCAAACGGCATTTCAGTTACCAGCCGGGTCCAATTTTTGCGCAGATCGTCCTCGCCGACGAGATCAATCGTGGCACTCCGAAGACGCAGTCGGCTCTTCTGGAGGCGATGCAGGAGCATAGTGTCACCGTGAGCGGTACGGTCCATCGGTTGCAGGAGCCTTTTTTTGTCATGGCCACGCAGAACCCCATCGAACAAGAGGGAACGTATCCGCTGCCGGAAGCGCAACTCGACCGCTTCTTTTTCAAACTGATCGTCAACTACTCCGGCCGCGCCGAGATGGCGACGATTCTCGACCGCACCACGCGGGGTGAATGGCCGACGGCATCCAAGGCCATGGATGCCGCGGAAATTCGTCGGTGGCAGCAGTTGGTCCGCGAAGTGTTGATCGCGCCGCCGGTGCAAGATTACGCCATTCGTCTGGTATTGGCGACACATCCCAATGGCGAGTTTGCCGCTCCGGATACGAATAAATACATCCGTTGCGGTGCCAGTCCGCGCGGCGCACAGGCGATGGTGTTGGCCGCCAAGGTGCGCGCCCTGCTTGAGAGTCGTTACAACGTCGGCTTCGACGACATTCGCCGCATGTATCTACCGGCCCTGCGACATCGCATTCTACTCAATTTTGAAGCCCAAGCGGAGAATATCGCCTCGGACGCAGTGCTGATGCAGATAATGAATGCGGTCAAGGAAAAGTAATCGGATGAGGCCGGGATCGTGTGCAACCGAAAGGGCTACGAAATGTGTCGGGAGCTGCCAACGTCTCCGAATTTTGCCGATTAGAGCGGTTTCCATTCGGATAGCACACGGAATGGGGTTTCGGTTAGCCGCGACGCGCAGCGGAGCGCGAGGTCTCGCGCTCCGCTGCGCGTCGCGGCTAACCAACAACCTGTTCGTTGTATGCAACCCGAAAGGAAACCGCTCGAAAGATGAGCGTGCAACGATGGCTAACACCCAATCGCAGGCTTTAATCGAACCTCAGTTTCTTGCACGACTCGAACGGCTCGAGTTGGTGTCGCGCAAAATCTTCCTCGGCCGGATGAAAGGAGAGCGGCGGAGCAAGCGCAAGGGACAGAGCGTCGAGTTCGCCGACTATCGCAATTACGTCGTCGGTGACGATCTGCGCTTTCTCGACTGGAACCTCTACGCACGGTTGGATCGTCTCTTCCTGCGCCTCTTTATGGAAGAGGAAGACTTACACTTCTACATCCTGCTCGATAATAGTTTGTCGATGGATTTTGGCACTCCGACAAAATTACACTATGCCAAGCAGATCGCGGCGGCGCTAGGGTTTATTGGCCTCGTCAATCTCGATCGCGTTGTCGTCGAGGCGTTTAACGAACGGCTGACGCAGAGTCTTCCACCGTTGCGCGGCCGTCGCAGTCTGTCGCGCCTGTTCGACTTTCTGACGAACATCAAGGCGGCAGGACCGAGCGATTTGGCCCAAGCGCTGCGGAGTTTCAGCATCCGAAGCAGCGGCAAGGGCATCGTCGTCCTCCTCAGCGATTTCATGGACAAGGGGGGCTATGAGGAAGCGCTGCGCTATTTGGCGGCGCGGCAGATGGATGTCTTCGTAATTCAGATATTCTCGCCAGAAGAGATCGAACCGGGAATCGTTGGAGATTTGCAACTGGTGGATGTTGAAGACGGCGATTTGGCCGAGATTACCGTGAATGGTCCCTTGCTCCGACGCTACCGGCAGAACCTCGCCGCATTTCGCGCCGAACTGCACGACTTCTGCACCCGTCGAGGCATCAGCTGTCTCTTCGCCGACACCCAGATCCCATTCGACCGATTGGTGCTGACCTATTTTCGCCAGCGCGGTCTCGTTCGATGAAGGCAATCAGTAGGACATCGGCACAGTTGAGGTACTGCTCAAAACAATCGGCCCCACTAAGAATACTTCCGGCATCCAAGTGTAACTGACCGTCACGGTAACGGTGTTATTGGTCGGCGTCTCATAATCGGTTGCGACGCTATAAGGCATGTTGTTCGTGTTCCAGACGACGCTGTACGTCAGCTGCGTCAGATCGAGAGTCGCATAAGGAACGATGGCGTTGTTGTAAACGTCTTGCGGCGTGGCGGCGGCGTTGCCGGTGTCGGATTGATACATCCCGCCATGCACCGAGGCGTAGCGCGCGCCTTCTCGCGCTAACATGGCCAACTGCTGGTAGCGGAAAATGCCGTAGCCCCCCACAATCGTAGCGAGGATGATAAAGATCAGGATCGGCAGCACGACGGCGGACTCGGTGGCACTGACGCCGCGCCGGCGCTGGTCCAAGAATCGACGGATCAAGGTCTTCCCCCCTCAGTTTGGCGCGGACGGAACGACGCGCATTTGCACGGTGCGGCTCAGCTGGATTGGATTCGACAGTCCCGGATAGGAGCTGATGGTGGCGAACGAGTAGACTACGGTGACATCGACATAGGGATTGCCGCTGGCATCGACGCCGTTGGAGAAACTAACTGACGGTTGCGGAGACAGATTGGCGGCGTCGGCCAACGCGGCGTTGGTGATTGCTAGAGAGGGATTGACATTGTAATAGGGCGATTCTGATGCGGCCGTGGGATCGCTGGCATACAATGCCCCGTTACGCGCACAGTTGGTAACGATGGAATAGTGATAGTATAAACGTGCAAAATCGACGGTGAAAAGGAAAAGCATCGCCAGGAAGGGTAACAATAACACCAACTCGACGGCGGCAGATCCGCGTCGTGGACGCCGACTACTCCGGTGGATAGGCTCGACCATTGCTTACCCCTCCTGCATGGGAGAGAATCGTCCGATAAGCGTATCGAAACATAGATCGAAATCCTCCCGAAAGCAAGCTCGACGTCTCGTATCCCCGTTAATGCCTGGGATAAAAATTGGTTGCATGGAATCAATTATCGCTTCGTCGGAAAGGGAGATTTGACTCGCCTCACGCCGTGACGTAGAAGACTTTATCGCTCTCACCAAAACTCTCCACGCCGAACCGCTTGCCCACTTGACCCGCAACAACGCCCGGCCGCAAGCATCGTAGCGCGGAGAGATGAAGCGGAGGTCGATGTTCGAATCGAGGATCTCGCATGTATGTCGCGGTGCTAATTCATAACACCTCACATCCTCTGGGGCTTCGGCTTCGCGAGATGTTGCAGGTGCGACTGAATTGTCGGGAATCGGAATTGATCTCCTTCGATCGTGCCGAGGAAACCCTGGCGCGCGGCAAGACGAACGTGTTGGTCGTCGTACTCTCGCCCGTGCCCGAATTGGCTTTGAATTACCTGCGGAAACTGCGTTCGCGGGTCTCCGGCCCCGTCCTCGCCGTCGGCTTAGCTTCCGATTCGAAGCTCATTCTCCGCGCTCTGCACGAGGGTGCCGATCATTATCTCGATGAGAGCGATCTGGAATCCCAGTTGGATTCCGTGATTCAGCGCTTGCAAATCAATCTGGAAAGAACGCAGCAATCGAGCGGTCGGCTCATTGGTCTGCTCGGTGCCTCCGGCGGTAGCGGCACGAGTACGCTGGCGGCGAACCTCGCCGGCGTCCTGGCGCGCGACCGTGGCCGCTGCGCTTTGATCGACCTCAAGCCCGGCGTCGGCGATCTCGCGGCCTTGCTCGATCTGAAGCCGACGCACAATCTCGCCGATCTGTGCCTCAATTCCGCGCGCATGGATCGCGCCATGTTTGAGAGCGCATTGGTAGTCCATGCCAGCGGCGTTCATTTGCTGGCACCGCCGCAAATGTACGAGGATATTCGCCTGGTGACCGCGGCGGGGGTGAACAAGACGTTGCATCTGGCCCGGGATTTATTCCGCCATACGGTCGTCGATCTGGAAGACTGCTATCACGAGGAGCAAGCGACCGTTTTGCGCCAAGCGGATTCCATTTTACTCGTCTTTCGCCTCGATTATACCTCGCTGCGTAGCACGAAGCGCATCTTGGATAACCTGGCGCAGGCCGGCATCGACGGCGAGCGCGTACGCTTGGCGATCAATCGGTTTGGTCAGGCGAAGGAATTGCCCCTCACGCAGGCGGAGGAAGCGCTGGGGCGCAAGATTTCCTTCATCGTGCCGGACGACCCGAAAACGATCAACGCCGCCAACAACGCCGGCGAGCCTGCGGTTTTCCGTTCTCCCTCGTCCAAAGTGGCCTTAAGCATCGTGCAGATGGCGAACGGATTGAGCGCCCGAGACGAAACGGAATCGACCCCGACGGCGCGCCATCCCGTCAAATCCGCGAACGGTTGGCTGGCTGTTTTCCACGGCTAAGACAAATCCCCGGCTGCCAATAAAAAGCCGGTTCACCGAGGTAGGGAACTCTTTATGCCGCGCATTCCTTCCGATGAAGTCACTGCCCTCGACGGCGATTCGTGGGCCGACTTGGAGTCCATTCGCCGTCCTTCGGCTTCCCTCTCTCAGGGATCGGAAGAACGTCGCCGTCTCAAGGCGCAGCTGCACCAACAGCTTATCGCCAACATGGATTTGACGGCGATCGGTACCGTCAGCCGCGACGATTTGCGCGCCGAGGTGCGCCGCCGCGCCGAGGAGTTGAGCCAGCGCAGCTCCAACTTGCTCAACCGCGCCGAACGCGAACGCTTGGTCTCCGAGGTTCTCGACGAGACCTTTGGGCTCGGCCCGCTTGAACCGCTGATGGCCGATCCAACCATCAGCGACATTCTCATCAACGGCCACAGCGTCGTTTACGTCGAGCGGAACGGCCGTTTGGAGCGCGCCGACGTTGCCTTCACCGACGCGCGCCATTTGCTGCACATCATTCAACGCATCGTCGGCCAAGTGGGCCGGCGCGTGGATGAAACCAGTCCGATGGTCGATGGCCGGCTCGCGGACGGCAGCCGTATCAACGCCATCATTCCACCGCTGGCGCTCGACGGCGCACTGGTGTCGATCCGCCGATTCGGCGTGCGTCCGCTGCTGGCCAACGATTTAGTACAAAAGGGAGCCATGACAGAGGAAATGGCCGCCTTTCTGTCGGCTTGCGTACAAGCGCGGTTGAATCTGCTGATTTCCGGCGGCACCGGCAGCGGCAAGACGACGCTGTTGAACGCTCTTTCGGCTTTTATCCCCTCCGACGAGCGCGTCATCACCATTGAGGATGCGGCGGAATTGCGTTTGCAACAACCGCACATCGGTCGTCTGGAGACGCGCCCCAAAAACGTCGAAGGCGCGGGTGAAGTGACGACGCGCGATCTGGTTCGCAACGCCCTCCGTATGAGGCCGGATCGCATCGTGATCGGCGAATGTCGCGGCCCCGAAGCGCTCGACATGCTCCAAGCGATGAATACCGGACACGAAGGATCGCTCACCACCGTCCACGCCAACGATACCCGCGATGCCCTGAGCCGTCTGGAGATGATGGTTGGCATGGCCGGTTTCGACATGCCCATGTGGGTGATTCGCAAGCAAATCGCTTCGGCGATTCACGTCATCGTGCAAACGACCCGGCTGTCGGGTGGAGCGCGGAAAGTGGTGAAGATTTCTGAAGTCACCGGCGTCGAAGGCGATAATCTGGCGATGCACGATTTGTTCGCCTACAAGCAAACCGGCGTCGATGAGGACCGCCGCGCCCAAGGCTATTTCCATGCCACGGGCATCCGACCGCATTACCTCGAACGTCTGACGGCTTGCGGCGTAGAAGTGCCCTTACACCTGTTCGAGCGACGGATTCTGACCGGCGGTCGCGCCTAGTCCGCTTAGTCCCGATGGCCAAGCGATCCCTTCGTTCGTCCCACGAGGTTGCTCCGTGAGTCTCCCCTTGTCCCTCACATTGATGTTTCTTGCCGCCAGTTTGGGCGTCGCGGCCGGCTACTCCATTTGGAGAGATCTGCGTCATCGCGACGCCTCGCGCGCGCGCCGTCGCATGGAGAGCGAATTCCAAAAGCCCGGATCGAAGCCGGCGATGCGAACCAGTTTGTTCAAGACCGATGGGCAACTCGATTTCGACGCGTTGCGGGCCGACCGAAGCCCTGCTCTCGATGCCCCCTTACCCCTGCCGCGACGAGCCGACTGGCGAGCTCACCTACAAATGATGGTCGAGCAATCCGGACTAAAGCTGACTTTAAATCAGCTGGCCTATCTCTGTACGGGAACGACTTTCATCGGGGCGTCTCTGGGCTATTTCGTCGGCGGTCCCATTCCGGGGGGCATCGGTGCGATAGGTCTGGGGTTGACGCCGCTCTTGTATGTCCGCCACAAACAGAAATCGCGCCTGGATCGCTTTGTAATGCAACTGCCCGCGGCGTTCGATTTGATGGCTCGCGTGCTGCGTTCGGGCTATTCGGTGCCGCAGGCGTTTCAGGCAGTGGCCGACTCGCTCGAACCGCCCATCGCCGTCGAGTTCGCCCAATGCCAAGAACAACAGAATCTCGGCATGTTGCCGGAATTGACCTATCGTGACTTGGCGCAGCGCAATGGCATTCTGGAAGTAAAGATCTTCGTCATGGCGATGATGATTCAACGGCAAAGCGGAGGCAATTTATCGGATGTGTTAGAACGCCTCGCCGCCTTGGTCCGCGAGCGCGTGCGGCTGCGCAATCACGTCCGCACGCTGACCGCCGAGGGACGTATGCAAGCCTTGGTTCTCCTGGTGTTGCCTCCCGTCATGTTCTTGGTGATGCGTTTCGTTAATCGCCCCTATGCCGATATTCTGTTGGAGCATACTGGGCTTCTCGCCGCCATGTTCGTGGCGATGGCCGCCGGAGCGCTGTGGATTCGCAAAATCATTCAGTTCGATTTTTAGAGTCGGTTAGTCTTCTCCTTCGATTTTCTGGACGCCGAGGGAGAAGGGTTGGGATGAGGGTGACCGATATGATCGACAAGGGTTGGATCAGTATGCTCGTGTTTCTACTGACGAGCGGACTGATATTGGGCTTCTTCATGTGGCGCAACCGCGATCTCTTATTGACGAAGGCGCGCATGCGCGGTCTGGGCGCTGCCCCGCGCGACCGTCCGGCGAGTCATGGACTGGGGAAACGGCTGCTATCCAGACTGCCCGACATGGGTACTCCGTTGCTGCCGACCACCGAGGAGCAACGAACGCGGTTGCGACAACGCCTCATTGAAGCCGGCATCTACGATACGAACGCCTTGGCCTTGATCCTCAGCCTCAAAATGCTTTTGATGGCCGGGCCTTTGATTCTGTCGATCGTCTTGTCCGCAACCGGGACGCTGTCGCCGATTCGTGCGATGATAGCCGGCGCGCTCGGATTGGGGCTGGGTATGATCGCGCCGGGGATGTGGCTCGACTATCGAAAGAAGGCTCGACAAAGCAGTCTTCGCCGCGCACTGCCGGACGCCCTGGACATGCTCGTGTTGTGTCTGGAGGGCGGCGTCAGCCTGAACGCGGCCATGCAGCGCGTCACGGCCGAATTGCACTCGGCTCATCCGCTGTTGGGCATAGAGATGGATCTCGTGCAGCGCGAAATGATGTTGGGTGTGTCCGCCGGAGAGGGATTGCAAAAACTCGCCGCGCGCAGCGATCTCGACGATCTGCGCCACCTCGCCTCCGTCGTGTTGCAAAGCGAACGCTATGGGGCCAGTGTCGTCAAGGCGCTGCGCATTCACGCCGACACCTTGCGCCAACAACGCCAGCAGCGCGCCGAAGAGATGGCGCAAAAGGCGTCCGTCAAGATCCTATTTCCGACGCTGCTGTGTATCTTCCCAGCCGTTTTTATCGTTATTATCGGCCCTGCAGCCTTTCAACTCGCGGCCATCTTTTCGCGCATGAAATGACTCCACCTCGATCGGGGAGGGTTGCGTTCTATACTCGTATTGAAGCGGCGAGTGGAGGTGCGTTGACGAAGCGCGTACTTGCCCCAGTCTCCGAATGCGAGGAACTCGTCGTGGATCACGTCGACTTCATCGAGCGTTTGCGGCAAAGCCATCTGCTTTCCCAGTCTCAATGCGAGCAAGTGGTGCAGCGCTTCGCCGGTGCGACTCCTTCGGCAAGCTCGGCCGAGGCGCTTGTGGAAGAAGGCATCTTGACGCCCTTTCAGTTCCGCCACCTGATCTCCGACGACGCCCAGCCTCTGAACCTGGGACAATATCGACTGCTCGACGAAGTGGGGCGAGGCGGCATGGGTCGCGTCTTCAAAGCGCTGCACACCATCATGGACCGCGTTGTCGCCGTCAAAGTCATTTCGTCGGACTTGGTACGCGATCCCGTCGCCGTGGCATGGTTTCGTCGAGAAGTTCGCGCCTGTACCCAATTGGCACATCCGAATATCGTCATGGCCTACGACGCCAACGAGGCGGAGGGGCTGCACTTTCTCGTCATGGAGTACGTCCACGGCATAACTCTCGACGCTTTAGTGAAACAATTTGGACCGTTGCCGATCCCTTATACCTGTGCTTTGATGTGTCAGGTCGCGCGAGGTTTGCAGCACGCCCACATAAAAGGCTTGGTGCATCGAGACATCAAGCCCGGCAATCTGCTGATTCCCTTTTCCGAAAGCGAGCGGCTGCCCGACGTCTTGGTAAAGATTCTCGACTTCGGCTTGGCGCGCCTGCAAGGCAAAACCAAGGGCGACACCATCGCGCTGCGAGGCGAAACCGGCGTCTTGGGCACACCGGATTACATCGCTCCGGAACAATCTCGCGACATCCACGCCGCCGACATTCGCTCCGATCTCTACAGTTTGGGATGCGCGTTCTACTTCGCCTTGACTGGCCGTGTGCCGTACCCCGGCGAAAACGCGCTGGAGAAACTCCTCAAACATCTGACGGAGGTGGCGGAGCCGGTGGAACGGGCGCGCCCCGATGTGCCGCCGAGGATCGCGGCTCTGGTGCGGCGTCTGATGGCCAAAGATCCCACCGTTCGACCGCAAACGCCCGCCGAAGTGGTCGAAGAGCTTGACGCCTGGAAGGCAGAGCCTTCGGCTCTCCCGTCCGGAGATTCAATCCCCAAGCGTCCGCCGTGGCTGTCGCCGCCTACATACCATGCCTCCGACCGGCCCGTGACTTCGCCTTCGCCTGAGCATACTTCGCATTTCGACAAGATCGAAGTATTCGCACCTTCGCGGCGTGAAAACGAGCCGACGGACTTCGCGTGCCTCGCCGCCGAGTCTCCCAAAGATTGGGACGGCGAAGCCGTCAAGAATAACAAACGCCGCGAGACGCGCGATACGCTCTCGATCTCTCAGCCCGAAGACACCGAAGCTGCCACCGCCGAGGCGCTATCGGGACGGTTCGCTTGCGAGTCCAGAGGCCGCGACGATTCCGACGCCACACAATTAGAAATGCCGTCGACGCCCACCGACGAAATCGTATCCTGCGATCCGCCGCCACCGATCGATCCAGACGTCCGCCGCCTGTGGAGAGAATGGACTGCATTCGTGCAAACGATTCTCTCAGGGCGCGAACCGTCGGGTACCGATACCCAAGCGTATCGATCCTTTCACACCTCGTTACTTCAAGCCTGTCGTCGAGCAACCGAAACCTGTTCCCATCCCGAACGGCGCGCCTTCTACGAAGAGTGCTTGTCGATCGCGCAACCGTGGTTCAAATTGCAATCGTTCGCCCTCGCCGATCCGATTCTCCTCGACTCTTTATTGCGGAGATGTCAACAGATTGTACTCGAACTGAACCAAGGGAGTTCGCCCTGGACGCTCCGCGAAGTTCTCGCCTGGACCTCGTTTGTGCTGAATCTTCTCGCAGCGGGGGTGTGGTATTGGTTCGCGGGTAGGCCACGTCTGCCGGCACTACTGCGTCTCTTCGAATGGAATTTCTCGCCTTTGTCGCTGCGCTCTCTGTGGGCATACCTGCAAATCCATCCCTCGCTCTGGATGGGTCTGGTCTTTCCGCTCGTCTTTTTGTTCACTCTCGCCTTCGTGCGGCGCTCCACGCGCATGGAGCCGTAGCAGCGGTTCGGCGCTATTCCCCTCCCTCCTGAGTCCGCGGAAGAGGGGAGAATCCGACAGTTGCATCTATCCCGTTCCATGCACCCAACGACAACCGGCAAGGCTTCGTCTCGTCGCGGTCGCGGGCTTCTGCCTGCCAAGAGTATCAACTCATAAGATAACGCAATTCATCCGCAGAAGGAGGAGACGTTATGCCGTTCGAGAAAGTGGAGACGCAGCAAGTAGATTTCCCGGCCCTGGAGCGCGCCGTGCTGGCGCTTTGGCAGCGCATCGATGCGTTTGAGAAGCTGCGCGAGAAGAACCGGACTGGTCCGCGTTGGTCGTTTCTCGACGGCCCCATCACGGCCAACAATCCGATGGGAGTGCATCACGCCTGGGGACGGACCTATAAAGATGCCTTTCAGCGCTACCACGCCATGAACGGCAAGCAGCTGCGCTATCAGAACGGCTTCGATTGTCAGGGTTTGTGGGTCGAAGTCGAGGTCGAAAAAGAGCTGAAGCTGAAATCGAAGCGCGACATCGAGAACCTCGTGCCCGGCGATGCCTTCGCCAGCATCGACCATTTCGTGCAACAGTGCAAACAGCGCGTCGATACGTTTGCCCGCGTGCAGACGGAACAGTCGATCCGTCTGGGCTATTGGATGGATTGGGACCGCGACGAAGATTGGGCCAAACCCGCGGGCGAGCGGCGCAGCTATTTCACCATGTCCGACGAAAACAACTACAGCATTTGGACGTTTCTCAAGAAATGCCACAATCGCGGTCTTGTATATCGCGGATACGATGCCATGCCCTGGTGTCCGCGCTGCTCGGTCGGACTCAGTCAGATGGAAATGGCCGAAGGCTATCAACTCGTGGCCCATCGAGCCGTGTTCGTGCGTCTTCCATTGCGAGATCGGAGCAACGAAAACCTGCTCGTTTGGACGACGACGCCGTGGACGCTGAGCAGCAACGTCGCCGCTGCCGTTAATCCAGAGTTAACGTATCTCAAAGTGTCTTACAAAGATCAATTGTACTACATGGCCAAGGGAGCCTTCACGGCGCAGCGGCTCGAAGAACAGTGGAAGAAGAAAGAATGGGTCGAGGGCGTGCCGAAGCTGACCTCGCTGGAGCAGCATTTCAAATCGAAGGGTGGCTACGAGATCGTCGGGGAAGTCAAGGGAGCCGACATGATCGGTTGGTCTTACGATGGTCCGTTCGACGAACTGACGGCGGCGTGCGAAGCCGCCGCGCGCCATCGCGTCATCGCTTGGAAAGATGTCGGCGAGACGGAAGGCACGGGTATCGTTCACATCGCGCCGGGCTGCGGTAAAGAAGACTTTCATCTGGGCAAAGCGCAAGGTCTGCCCTCTGTCGCGCCGCTCGACGAATACGGCGTGTTTCTACCTGGATTCGGCGATTTATCGGGTAAAGCCGCCGTCGATCCCAAGACGACCGATTGGATTCTCGAGAATCTACAACAAAAGGGAGTGCTATTTGCGGTTGAGAAGTATCCGCACAGCTACCCGCACTGTTGGCGCTGCAAGACGGAGTTACTGTTTCGTCTCGTCGAAGAATGGTTCATCGACATGAAATGGCGCGAAGAGATCAAGCGCGTCGTCGAACGAGTGACCTTCTTGCCGGAGTCGATCAACGGCAAAGCGCGCGAGTTGGATTGGCTGACGAACATGGGCGATTGGATGATCTCCAAGAAGCGCTTTTGGGGTCTGGCGCTGCCGATCTGGGTCGATGAGCAGACCGGCGATTTTGAAGTTATCGGATCGCTGGAGGAGTTAAAAGAGCGCGCCGTCGAAGGTTGGGAGAAGTTCGAGGGACATACGCCGCATCGACCGTGGATCGACTTGGTGAAGATCCGCAATCCGAAGACGGGAAATACGATGTCGCGCATCCCCGATGTCGGCAATCCCTGGCTCGATGCCGGCATCGTGCCGTTCTCGACGATGGGCTACAACAGGGACCGTGCCGAGTGGGAGAACTGGTTTCCCGCCGACTTCATCACCGAGAGCTTCCCCGGCCAGTTCCGCAACTGGTTCTACGCCATCCTGGCCATGAGTACGATGATGGAGGATCGTCCGCCGATGAATACGCTGCTCGGCCACGCCTTGGTGCGCGACCAATGGGACCGACCCATGCACAAATCGGCTGGCAACTCGATCCCCTTCGAGGGAGCAGCCGACGAAGGCTACGATTTGAAAGATCCCAAAGGTAAGGTGGGGCATTATCCCCCCTTGGGTGCCGACCTGTGCCGCTGGATGTACAGCCGACACAATCCGGCGAACAATCTCGACTTCGGCCCCGAACCGGCGGACGAGTTGCGCGGCAAGTTTATCCTCAAACTGTGGAACGTCTACGGCTTCTTCTGCAACTACGCTCGGCTCGATGGCTTCGATCCGTCTTCGTCGCCTGTACCGTTGAACGAACGAACGGATCTCGACCGCTGGATTCTCTCGGATTTACAGGGGCTGATCCGCACCGCCCGCACGGCGTTCGAGAACTACAACTTGATGGCGTTCTGCTTGGAGGCGGAGCGATTCGTCGATGACAAGTTGAGCAACTGGTATGTGCGCCGCAACCGCCGTCGCTTTTGGAAGAGCGAACACGGCACCGACAAGCAGGCCGCCTATCAAACGCTGTACACGGTGCTGTTGTCGCTGGCGAAACTGTTCGCGCCCATCGTGCCGTTTTTGACGGAGAAGATGTATCAGAATCTGCGCACGACCGAGCAGCCGGAGAGCGTTCATTTATGCGATTATCCCAGGGTGGACGAAACGCTCGTCGATGCGGAATTATCGGACGAGATGAACTTTCTTCTGTCGCTGGTATCGTTGGGTCTGTCGGCGCGCAACAGCGTCAAAATCAAAGTGCGGCAGCCGTTGGCCGAGATCAAGGTACTGGCCGGGGCGGATAGCGAGGAACGCGCCGCCGTCGAACGGTTCGGCGACCAACTGCGCGAGGAGTTGAATCTAAAAAATGTGACTTTACACGATCCCGAATGGGGGCCACTGCTGACGCCGGAAGTAAAGCCGAACGTGAAGACGTTAGGCCCGAAATTCGGATCGCGTCTGAAGCAAGTCGTCTCGGCCATCGCGGGGGCGGATGCCGCGTATCTGGCGGCGAAGGTACGGGCGGGCGATACGACGGAATTAACCCTCGACGGCGATTCGATCCAGCTGGAACCCGCCGATCTCGTCGTCTCGATGAAGGCGGAGGAGGGATGGTTCGGCATCGTCTCCGGCGACGCGCAAGTTGCCCTCGATACCCGCATCACCGAAGAATTGTCCCTTGAAGGCACCGCCCGCGATGTAGTGCGCCACATTCAGGATCAACGCAAGGAAGCGAATCTGCAAATGGAAGATCGGATCGTGATGTATTTGGGCACGGAGGCGGAGAAGCTGCGGCGAGCCATTGAGGCGCACCGCGACTACATCGCCGCCGAGACGCTGACGGTCGAATGGTCGTCCCAACCATTACCCGGAGATGGCGTGCATCGCGCCAACGTCCGGGTAGACGGCCAGGTCTTGACCCTCGAACTGTGCCCAGTACGGGGGGCGGTGCATCATTGACCTTTTCAGTTTCGCGCGTCAGGCGAGGATGTCTTTGAGGACGATGCCATGCACGTTGGTCAAGCGGCGTTGAATGCCGTTGTGGTAGAACGTCAGGCGTTCGTGATCGAGGCCGAGGAGGTGTAGGACGGTGGCGTGGAAGTCGTTCCAGTGAACGCGATGCTCGACGGCCTTCCAGCCGACTTCATCGGTGGCCCCGTAAGCGATGCCGTGCTTGAGTCCGGCCCCGGCCAGCCAGACCGAGAAGCCGTATTGGTTGTGATCGCGTCCCGCGCCGACCATGTTGGCAGCGGACTGAGTGAATGGAGTGCGGCCGAACTCGGTGGTACACAAGACCAAAGTCTCGTCGAGCATCCCACGACGGCGCAGGTCGCGCAGCAGCGCCGCCACGGGTTGGTCGATGCGGCGCGCTTCCTGCCCGTGGTTTGCCGCCATGTTCTCGTGGCCATCCCAGTTGCGGCGCGGACTGCCGAACGTGCCGCCCGAAAACAGTTGTACAAATCGCACCCCGCGTTCGAGGAGCCTTCGAGCCAGCAAACAGCCCCGGCCGAAGTCCGACGTTTCGGGGCGGTCCAGACCGTACATCGACTGCGTGGCCACGGTCTCGCGTTCGAGGGTTGCGGCTTCGGGCACGGCCAACTGCATCTTGGCTGCCAACTCATAACTGTGAATGCGGGCCGCGAGGGGATCGCTGGGGCCGCGTTCCTCCAAATGGTGCCGATTCATGGATTCGAGCAATTCGCGCGTCGCGCGCTCCGCCCCGGCTTGCAGCGGACGAGCCGGGGCCAGATCGTCGAGGGGGGTACCCTTGGCGCGCAAGACAACACCTTGATGGCGCGCGGGTAGAAAGCCGTTGCTCCAGTTTATCGCGCCGCCGGCCGGATACTCGCGCGCATCCGGCACGACGACGAAAGCAGGAAGGTTGTCCGTCTCGCAGCCCAAACCGTGGGAGAGCCACGCTCCCAAAACCGGAAAGCCGTTCAGGCGAAATCCACTGTTCTCTTGAAACGTCGCCGGAGTATGATTCGACGTTTCCGCGTACATCGAACGAATGACGGTTAATTCGTCGGCCACTTCGGCCAGATGCGGAAACAGGTCGGACATCCAGAGACCGCTTTTGCCGCGCCGCTGGAACTCCCAATCGGGCTTACGCAATAAGCCCACCTGGCCGAAAAAGACATCGGGACGTTCTTTGGAATTGAGCGACTTGCCATGCGCTTCGATCAACTCCGGTTTATAGTCGAAGGAGTCGACGTGGCTGAGCGCGCCCACCAAGCAGATATGAATGGCGCGGCGCGCGCGCGGCGCGAAGTGAGGACCGACTCCAGCGGATCGACTTGGCGAAGCCGTGGAGAAAGCACCATCGCGGAGCAGCAGACTCGCGAGCGCGGCACTACCCAAACCGTGGCGAGTCCACGAGAAAAAATCGCGGCGGTCGAGCAAACCAACGGGGAGCATGGTGCATTCCTCAATCGACGTAAAGAAATTCGTTGCTGTTGAAGATGGCTCGCGTCAGAACCACGAAGCCATGCTCACGCACGATCCGCCGGGCTGCTCTTAGCTCGACTTCGCTCGCGGGCCGACCGAAAGCCAGAAGATAGGCACGACGGATGCCTTGGTCGACATCGCGGCCCGTATCGCGCTCGATTCGTTGGGCGAACTCTTCGGCGAGTTTCAGCACGAACGAGTTATTGAGCAGAGCCAATGCCTGAAGCGGGGTCGTCGTTACCGTGCGATTGGGAGTGGTGGTAGAGGGATCGGGACAATCGAACGCATCCAGCAGTCGATTGCGTCCTCCTCGCAGCCCGACTCGGTAGAGCGTGCGGCGGCGGAAGGCGTCGCCGCCCGCCTCGACCGGCTCATAAATCATCGCTGCCGTCCCTGGAGCGCGAACCAAGCGAAGATCTTGAAATCCCGGACCTCCCATGCGGAACTCAAGCTGTCCGGCAATCCGCAAGGCCGCATCGCGGATGGTCTCGGCTTCGAGGCGGCGCGGACTTTTGCGCCACAGCAGTCGATTGTCCGCATCGACGCGGTTTGCCGCTGGGTTCCATGCCGACGCCTGTCGATAAGTTGCCGAAGTGACAATGCGTCGGTGCAGAGGTTTGATCCGCCAACCGTGTTGAGCCAGGTCGTCCGCCAACCAATCGAGCAGTTGAGGATGCGAGGGGCGACCGCCGTTAAATCCGAAATCATTGGGTGTATCGACGAGGCCGATGCCGAAATGATGGTGCCACAGGCGATTGACAACAACGCGAGCAAATAGTGGATTTTTTGGATGCGTAATCCATTCGGCGAGCCGTTTGCGGCGCTCCTCCTCCGGCGCACTGTCGGACAAGCCGAAATCCGCGTTGAGTCCGGGTATGGATTGGATGCCTCCGGCGGAAACGATTTCGGCCCGTTGCGCGGGGTTGCCCCGCGGCAAGCGATACGTCGCCTCTGGAGGGCGAGGAACGACGGCGTGAATCCGCGCGGGCGGCTGGATTAACGAGCCGCGCAGCAAAGCGATCTCTTGGTTCAGCCGATTGTATTCCCTGCGTTCGTCGAGAGGCAGCCGATCCCGAATCACTTCGGTGGAGATGTACTCGACGCCTGCGGAAGCGGCAATTTCTTCGGGGGCCAGCGCTCGGTCGTATAGATTCGCTCTGCGAATGACGCCGGCCAATAAGCGATTGCCACCTGCCGGAGCGTGGCGCAGTCCGAAGACGATTTCCGACTGTCCCGCCTTGAAACTTCGCAAACCTCTACTCCGGTAAGGAGTGCCGTATGGTTTACCGTCTCGATAAGCTGCAATCGTGCCGTCCTCGCTCCATGCGAATGCGAGATGAACCTCGCGGCGGTCGGCCTCAGTTTCGATTGGACCACGAAAACTTTGCGTGCGAACAAAGTTTTCGCTGCCTGCCATCCATCGGCCGACTTCAATCTCCCCATAGACGATCGCATCGAACGCGCCGCCGCCAATCGACTGAACGCTCATCGCGCCGCCGCCGCGCTGCTTGAGATTCTCCAGTGATACCCATGCCTCCAGCGTCTTCGCTTTGAGATCCGTCTTCAAGGGTAGGGAGACGACGTAGCTCGATTTTCCGTCCAGTTTCAAGCCGCCGGCACCGATTCGAGCTTCCCCTCGCAGGGTTCCATCCAGGTTTCTCAGCGCGTCGCGCGAGCCTTCTGTGAAGTCCCATTGAGCCAACGGCTTCGGGACGACAGACGGTCTCGAGGGGCGCTCGGCGAGTATTCGTTCGCGGACGGGCCTCTCCAGAATGGTTCGTCTTCTCTCTAACTCGGTGAGTCGATGACGCGCCCGTGCCAAGTTATCCTCGGCGACGGGCAAGGATCGTTCGCCCTGCCGAACGCCGCCGAGAGCCGCCGTCAGACGATAGTATTCGACCTGACGAATCGGATCGAACTTGTGGTCGTGGCAGCGGGCACAGTTGATCGTTAGGCCGAGAAAAGTCTGCCCCACGACGCCGACGAGATCCTCCAGTTCGTCCTGGCGCACGACTTTTTTCATGGTCTCGCTCTGTTGCGTCTGTCCGACGGTGTCGTAGGCACCGGCGACGAGAAAACCCGTGGCCGCGATGGCTTCGGGATCGTTGGGCCGCAGCACATCGCCGGCCAATTGCAGACGTGCAAACTCATCGTAGGGTACATCTCGATTGAGCGCTTCGACTACCCAATCTCGATAGGGCCAGGCATTGGGCCGAAACTCGTCGAATTCGAAGCCGTTGCTCTCGCCGAATCGTACCACATCGAGCCAATGTCGCGCCCAACGCTCGCCGTATTGCGGAGATTGCAGATAGCGATCGACCAGATTCTCATAAGCGGTCGGCGATTCGTCATTCTCGAAGGCAGTCACTTCCTCCGGCGTCGGCGGCAGACCGCGCAAATCGAAGCTCAAACGACGAATCAGCGTGCGGCGCTCCACCTCTCCAGAAGGATGCAACTTTTGCGATTCGAGCCGATGGAGAACGAACGCATCGATTGGATTGCGTACCCAGCGGGCATTCACGACCGCGGGCGGTCGTGCTACTTTAATCGGCTTCAGTGCCCACCAATCGTAGCCCGCTCGCTTCGCCGTCGTGGTGCGGAACGGGTCGATGGGATCGCTCCCCCACTTCGCCCCAGCCCGGATCCAGGCTTTTAGGAGCGCCTTCTCCTCTCGGCTCAACGGTTTCTTGGGAGGCATTTTGTTATCGTTGACGTATTCCCACAGAAGGCTCTTTTCCGGGTTCCCCGGCGCGATGGCTTCGCCCGTATCGCCGCCGGCCAGCGCGGTTTGTCGCCGACTGAGATCGAGTCCGCCCTTCGGTTTTCCGCCGCCATGACAATCGAGACAGCGCTCGCTCAGAAGGGGAGCGATGGTTGCATCGAAATCCAAGTCGGCTCCGCCCGCCGGTTCGCGCCAGGCCAGAAGCAGGCAAAGTGCCATCGTCGCTCGTCGGATCAAACCTTCACTCCTATGAGAGAGTCTCCAACCGAAGTCGCATCGTCGGCAGGCAGGACGGCGTTCTTGCTATTCCCATCTTGCGGAGTCTACTCAACCGATGCAAGCAGAAAGCGCGAGAGGTGACAAGGGCAGGTGGTCGTGGAATCGTTCATAACCGCGCATACAAAACACAGTTGCACGAACGAGATGCCATACGCTAATCTCAAGGTGGCCTCGGCATTTCCACACGAAGGAGACGGTAAGCCGCTTATGTTAGACTTGCAAGCGGAACAGCACGATCGAGGGCAATCTTGCGCCGATTTGTACGAGGCGGTGTTGCAATTGAAACGCCGCCACGATTTACACCCCTGCGCGGTGCAGCCGCGCGACGGCTTGTCGCTGCGCCGCGACAGCGAGCGCGAAACCGTGCAAGATCTCGTCAAACGCTTCCGCGATCTGCCCGTGGAACAACAGCGGCGATTGCCGGCTCTGCTCAATAGCTTGGCCCAACTCGAAGTCGTCGTCGGCGATCTCGATGCCAGCCAGCGCGATTTTCAAGAAGCAGCCCGGCTAGTCGTCGATCCGCTGTCCCAAGCCGAAGCGCAGCACAATGTCTATCGCGCCGCTCTGGAACGCCGCGATTGGAACGCAGCTCTGGCCGCTCTGCGCCGCGCCGTTGCGCTGGACAGCGCCCACTTCGAACCGTTCCCGTTTTCGCGCTACGAACCCGAAAGCATTCTTGGCGCGGGCGGCTTCGGTGTCTCGTTTCTGTGCCGTCAGCGCGACAACCAGCGGGCGGTCGTCGTCAAGGCGCTGCGAACCGACAGCCTGGAGCGCGAAACCGCGGTACTGTTCCTTGAAATGGCATCTTTACAGGATCTCGATAATCCGATTTTTGTGTGCCTCCACGAGTGCGCTTACGCCGGCGGCGAGACATCCCGGCCTTATTTGGTGGTGGATTACGTTCCGGGGCAGACGTTGACCGAGACCGTTGCGAAGAACGGGCCGCTATCTCCAGAAGACTGGTTTACCATCGCTTGGCCGTTAGCGCGAGCGCTGCAAGCGCTCCATGGTCGCGGTATTTTACATCGCAGCCTGCGCCCGTCGGCGCTGATGATCGATCCCCCGGAAAAGATACGGAGCGCGGATACCGATTCGCCCCAAGTAGCTGCGCCGAAGCCAGGCTGGCGCGTCGCGTTGCTCGATGCGGGTCTGTCGTTGAAGCGCGCCTTGATCCACGCCTGCGCCAGTAATCCGGAGACGGCAACGCGGACGGCGTTGGGGCGTGCCGTGGCGCGCACCATCGCGTTCGCTCCGGTCGAAGTCGTGGGCAGACCGAAAGGGCAAGTGTGGGTAGGCCCGCACTCCGACATCTACAGTTTTGGTAAACTCTGTTCCTTCGCGTTGACCGGCCGAACCAACCCCGATGGAGGCGATCTCCTTTTGGTGCCGGAAGGTTGGCGACGGCTGATCGCCCACTGCACGGCATGGAACATGGGAGATCGTCCGGCCCATTTTGGCGCAGTTCTCGAAAGCCTAGCGCTGCTGTCGGGAGCCGACGATCGGATCGGCCGCATCGAACGCGATTTGTACGAACGTGACGTTGCCGAGCGGAGTGCCGCGCTCCAGAGCGATCCCCGCGATGTCTCGCTGCTCGTCCGACGCGGTAACGCCCACGCGCGACAGGGCGAATTCGAGAAAGCGATTGCCGACTACAGCCAGGTTCTCGAACTTCAGCCCGGCGATGCCGCACTGTATCGCCGCCGTGCTATGGCCCACACGCGCAACCGCTCTTTGGACGCCGCCATTGCCGACTATACGGAGTCGTTACGTCTGGAACCGCGCAACGCCGAATCGCTTGCTAATCGCGCTCTGGCATATGCGCAAAAGGACGACCACGAACGCGCGCTCGCGGATTTCCAGGAGGCGCTGCGCTTGCAGCCGCGCGATCCGATGCTGTTATTCAATCGCGGGAATGCCTATCTCGGCAAAGGCGACTATGCCCTGGCACTCGCCGATTACTCCGAGGTTCTACGTCTCGACCCGCGCAACTTCTGGGCGCAAGCCAATCGCGGCAAACTCCATAGTTTACTCGGCGAACATGCCCGCGCCATCGCCGACTATACGCGCATCCTTCAACTCGATCCCAACAACGTCCGCGCCTTGTGCGATCGTGCCGCCGCCCACCAGGCTCTCCATCAATTCTCCCAAGCTCTGGCCGACTACAGCGCCGCGCTGAAACTGGAACCGAGCGCCGAGTTATACAACGAGCGCGGGCTAGCGCATGTGGCCGCCAACGATCTAGATGCTGCCGCCGCCGATTTTGGCGAAGCGATCGCCTTGAGGCCGGAGGTCGGTGGTTCGTATCTATTACGAGGCAACGCCCATGCCGACAAGGGAGACTTCGAGAAAGCGCTTCCCGACTTCGACGAGGCCATTCGTCTCGATCCCGAATACGCTCCCGGATGGTTCCAGCGCGGCAATCTCCACGCACGACGGGGCCAGAGGGAGGCCGCACTCGCCGATTATTCCCGCGCATTGGAACTCGATCCTGAGTTCGCCCCCGCCTATTTCCAGCGCGGCAATCTTCACGCCGAGAGCGGCGAGTGGGATGCTGCCCTCGCGAACTACGACCGCGCGCTCCAACGATCTCCAAAGGATGCCGCTTCACTCACCAACCGAGGCAACGTCTACCATCAGATGGGCGATCACGAGCGCGCTCTGGCCGACTACACTGCGGCCTTGCAACTCGATCCCGCGGACGTGTTGACGTTGTGCAATCGCGCCAACACTTACGCGCGACTGAGCGATTACGAACGCGCACTCGCCGACTACACGGAAGCGATCCGATACGACCCCGCCAACGCCCGTGCCCTCAACAGTCGCGGCAATGTCCACGCCGAACGGGGCGACACCACCGCCGCGCTGGCCGATTACACACAAGCCATCAAGGTCGATCCTAAGTTCTCGCGAGCGTACCACAATCGAGGCAATCTGTTCGTCGGGCGCGGCCAGATTGCCGAGGCCCTCGCCGACTTTGACGAAGCGATTCGTCTGGAGCCAGATTACGCGCCGGCCTACTACAATCGAGGTAACGCCCATGCCGAGAGCGGCCAGTGGGATGCTGCAATCGCCGACTTCAGCGAAGCGCTGCGACTTCATCCCCAGCACCCCGGCTCGCTCAACAATCGAGGCAACGCCTATCGGCGCAAAGGCGATCTCGACGCGGCGCTAGCCGATTTCACCGCCGCTCATGCCGCCGCACCCCACACCGTGCTACCACTCTACAATCGTGCTGGCCTACTCGTTGAGCGCGGCGACCACGCCGCCGCGCTCAACGATTACACCGAAGCACTACGGCTGGAACCCAACGATGTCGTTCTCTACCACAATCGCGGACGCATCCACGCGGCGATGGGGCAGTACCAGCAGTCTATCGCGGACAATCTGGAGGCCCACCGTCTCCGTCCCGACGACGCGCGCACCTGCAACAATCTGGCATGGCTGTGGGCGACGGCCACCCCCCCGGAGCTGCGCGATCCGCTTCGTGCCATCGAATTCGCGCGCCGTGCATGTGAGTTGACTCAGGGACAGGACGCCGGATGTCTCGATACGTTGGCCGCCGCTTTCGCCGCCGCCGGCCAATTCGCCGAGGCCGTCGAACAACAACGCCTCGCTCTCGAACGCGCGGACGACAGCGAGAAAGAGGAGTATCGTTCGCGCTTAGAGGCGTATGAGAAGGGACACCCTTCGTCGTAATTCGAATTGGTCCGCTCGCATCGCGCACGGATTCGACCGAAGGGCTGCCGAAGTCCGATCGGGATTCTCACGGTCTTTCAATCACCGGACGCTGCCCCCAAGGGAGAGGCATGGTCGGCGGGTTGCGATGGCGGTCGCAACGCGCGTCCTTGGGCCGATCCTTCCACCAGGTCACAAACCGAACCAACTGCTTGACGGCCTCTTCGTAAGCCCGTTGTCCCTTCTCCGCCGAGGCCAACTCGGCTTCACCTAGTACGCCCGTTTCGGAGTAGCTACTGGTCCACGAAACGACCGTCGCCGGTCCCGCGGCGAACAGATCGACCCAATAAAACGGACTATTCTCTTCATTGAATCGTATAACACCGTTTTTAACGAGATCGCGGCGAACGTTGTCGCCGTCGAGATAAAGGTACAGAGAGGTTTCCAGTTCGCAGGCGTGCGCACAGCCTCCGGGGAACTTGCTCTCGCGCCAGCTCGGCAGAAAGGTTTTGTCGACCGTCAAGAGATTCCACCAGGCGGTCAAAATGCACTCGGCGTCCGTTTCCAGATTGGCGCGGCGAGCGACCAGGTCGAGGTTGGGCATGTTGGAACCGTGGCCGTTGAGAAGCAGAATTTTTTTGAAGCCGTGATAAGCCAACGATTTCACAATGTCGAGAACGTGGTGCATGAAGTGTTCAAAATCGTTGTTGATGGTTCCGGGAAAGTCCATGACGTGGCCGGTGTAGCCATAGCACACCGTCGGTAGGACCAGCATGTTCCCCGGCACGGCCCGCCCCGCTCCGCGCGCGATCTCGGTGGGGCAGATGATGTCCACATCCAGCGGCAGGTGCGGTCCATGCTGTTCGACCGCCCCGCAAGGCAAGACGCACACTTTACCGAGATCGACAGCGTCGTCGATCTCAGGCCAGGTCAGTTTTTCGTAACGATATTCGACGGCGGCTCGGCTGCTCATGGAGGAGTCCTTTCTTGCATATCGAAGTCTGTGGATCGATGGCTTGGGGTGATCCATGTCGCTCAACAGTCCGGTTCTACTCTCCCATTTTTCCCTCTTCTCTAGTGCGAACCGTACAGCGCTACCCTCGGATTCTCCCCTCTCCGCCGTACTCAGGGGAGAGGAAAAGGCACGGATGAAGACGGCGAAACCGCTCGTTTTCACCGAAACCCTCACTCCCGGCCCCTCTCCCCTGAGTACAGGGGCGAGGGAAGTAGCGCTGTATTACTAAGGGCGAGGGAAGAAGTGGCAACCCCTCGCGCCCGAGAAGGGATTCGTTCTTTGTATTTTCTCCGCTCTCAACGGGAAGCGATTTAGACCGGCGCTTCACCCTGCCAGCATCCTCCCGCTTCTGTAGGATATTCGGTGGATTCGACTCATTCACGTTATCTGTCCTCGACGGCCCGTCGCTGGATAATAGTGGATTTACGAGGAGAGACTGCGGATGACTCACGCATGGCACGATGTAACACCCGGCGAACACTTGCCCAGCGAGTTCACCGCCGTCATTGAGATTCCCATGGGTTCCAGCGTTAAGTACGAACTGGACAAAGAAACGGGCATGTTAAAATTGGATCGCATCCTCTACTCGGCCGTTTATTATCCGGCCAATTACGGCTTCATCCCGCAGACGTTGGCCGAGGACGACGACCCGCTCGATGTGCTGGTTCTCTGTCAAGAGGCCGTCGCCCCGCTGACCCTCGTGAACGCACGGGCCATCGGTCTGATGACCATGATCGACAGCGGCAAGAAGGACCATAAGATCTTGGCCGTCGCCGTCCATGATCCAGAGTACAACGGCTTCCGCGACGCCAACGAATTGCCGGTCCATCGCCTTACGATGTTGCGCCGCTTCTTCCAAGACTACAAGCAGTTGGAAGGCAAAGCCGTCGAAGTCGATGAGATGCAACCGGCGTCGGCGACATTGCCCATCATCGAGGAAGCCCTGGCGCGCTACAGTTCCCAGCGTCGCCGCGGCTTCCAGGGCTTCGGCCAATTGGGCGGAAAAAAACACTAACTACCACCCCGGGGCGCAAGCACGAGATCTCCTAACTGCCAGCCCGCAGCAAGGGATCTCCTGGTAGGCAAACACTTCCATACGAGAGATACACCCTTATGGTTCGCACGCGCTTCGCTCCCAGTCCGACGGGGTATCTACACATCGGTGGCGTTCGCACGGCGCTGTTCAATTGGCTGTTCGCCCGGCATCACGGCGGACAGTTCGTTCTCCGTATCGACGACACGGATCAAGGCCGCAATCAGCCCGAAGCGTTGCAACCGATCCTCGACGGTTTCCGTTGGCTCGGTATCGACTGGGACGAAGGCGCGGAGATCGGCGGACCTTATGGACCCTACTATCAATCCGAACGTCTGGATCGCTATCAGTCGGCGGTGAAGACCCTGCTCGCCAAGGGCCTCGCCTATCACGATTACGCCACGCCCGACGAACTGAAAGCGGAGCGCGAGGCGGTGGAGAAGGAGAAACGTCCCTACCTTCCCAGCCGCCGTTGGATGGCCGAGACGGACGCCGAGCGCACCCGCTTCGAGTCTGAGTGCCGAAAAAGCGTGGTCCGCCTCAAGATGCCGCGCGAGGGAACGTGTCGCTTTCACGACCGCATTCGCGGCGACATGGCCGTCGCCTGGAATCAGGAGACCGACCATGTCATTCAGCGCGCCGACGGTTCGTGCCTTTACAACCTCGCTAATGTCGTCGATGATTTCGACATGCGCATCACTCACGTCATCCGCGCCGAAGAGCATCTCTCGAACACGCCGCGACAAATTTTCATCGCCCAGGGACTCGGCTACCCTCTGCCGGAGTACGCGCACGTCCCGTTCGTCGCCGAGCCGGGCAGCAAGAACAAATTGAGCAAACGCAAGCTGGCTCAGTATCTCAAGAATCCTGACTTCCGCAGCGCCTACGAACACGGCCAAGCCATCGCCGCCGCCGTCCGCTTAACAACTCATGCCGATACGTTTAATCCGGTTATTGTCGATTTCTACCGCGAAGTCGGCTATCTCCCCGATGCCATCGTCAACTATCTGCTGCTGCTCGGTTGGTCTCTCGATGACAAAACCGAATTTTTCACCCGTGCCGAGATGATCGCCCACTTCTCGTTGGAGCGCGTCAACAAAGGAGCAGCCAGCTTCGACGTGAAGAAGCTCCGCGCCTTCCAGGAACGCTACATGGCTCTGGAATCGGTCGAGCGAAAGACGGAACTGGTCTTGCCGTTTCTGCGCAATGCCAAGCTGATCGCCGATCCGCCCTCCGCCGAAGAGACGGCGCGCGTGGCGGCGATCGTCCGCGCCGCCGGCGAGCGCATCAAAGTGGCCGGCGACATCCTCGACTACGCCGCCTTCTTCCAATCCGACGACGAAGTAATTTACGACGAGAAAGCTCTCAATCAACACATCCGCAAGCCTGAGGCAGCCGCTCTCCTGCGCAAACTGCGCGAGCAACTGGCGACGGCCACCTTCGAGGTGAAGGCGTTAGAGGATCTCGCCCTGCGCTTCGCCGCTGCTGAGGGCGTCAAACTGGGCGCGATCAATCAACCGCTGCGCGTCGCCGTCACCGGCAAGGCGATCGGCTTCGGCACTTACGAGACGCTGTCGCTGCTGGGACGCGAGAGATGCTTGGCGAGGATTCAGCGCGTGGTTGAGTGACCCATTCTTGCTCGTCTCGTTTGAATCGTCGTCGACCGTTCGTCCGTTCAAGGAACGCCGATTCAACTCTGAAAGGAAAGTCGAGTTAGAAGAATCGAGGCTGCGCCTCAAACCAGCGGAGCGTCGTCTCACTCGTCTAAAGCGACCCGCCGCAAAAGCCACGAATTGGAACAGAATGCGGACGGTCTTTTCAGGGAACTACGCAGCCTTCGGCGCGATATGGAGCCGGACCAACCAGGCGCTCCCGGTTAAAGCTCCGTGACGCCGACTGACGATCTGTTGGAGTTATTTTTACCTGCGCGTTTGACGAATAAATCTGTCGGAGCGGGAAGCGTAAGCGAGGGGAAACAAAACCGTCGCTCGCGCCCCCGGCTCCGATTATCAAATATCGTCGCTCCGCGATCCACGGCTAGGGCCGCTGCGACTTTTACCGTATTAGACTCTTTAAGTGTAGATATACTCTATACATCCAACTCTTCCGCCACCGCGCGAGCCGCTTTGTCCATGATGAAGCGATAGCGCTGCGAGGGATCTTTGCCGAGCAGATCGACGAAGGTCTTGTCCGTCTCCAGGTTCGAGTCGATCTGCACCTGCAACAGAGTGCGGAAACGCGGATCGAGGGTTGTGTCGGCGAGAACCTTCGGGTCCATTTCGCCGAGTCCTTTGAAGCGTGACACTTCCGGCTTGGCGTTGGCTCGCAGACCGGCTAGGATCTCTTCCTTGTGGGCGTCGTCGCGCGCCCAGTGCGTCTCCTTGCCCACGTCGATGCGATACAACGGCGGCTGCGCCAAGAAGACGCGGCCCTTGCGGATCAACTCGGTCATGTGTCGGAAGAAGAAGGCCAGCATCAATGTCGTGATGTGATGGCCGTCGGCGTCGGCGTCCATGAGCAGGATGATTTTGCCATAACGAAGACCGTTGATGTCGAACTTCTCGCCCGCGCCCGTGCCGACGGCCGTTACCAGATCGTTTAACTCGGTATTCGTCAACACGCGATTCAGGGCCAAGCCCTCGGAGTTGAGGATCTTGCCGCGTAGAGGGAGAACGGCCTGAGTCTTGTTGTTGCGTCCCTGCTTGGCCGAGCCGCCGGCGGAGTCGCCTTCGACGAGGAACAATTCGGTTTCTTCGAGACTGGTCGATTTGCAGTCGGCGAGTTTGCCCGGCAGGTTGAGACGCCGTTGCGTCACCGATTTGCGTTTGACCTCGCTGGCCGCTTCGCGCGAAGCCAGCCGCGCTTTGGCGGCGAGGACGATGCGGCCCACGATCTGATCCGCCGCCGTCATGTTGCCGTTCAGCCACGATTCCAGAGCCGGACGAATCCAACCATCGACGGCGGCTAGCATCTCCGGATTGTTCAATTTCTCCTTCGTTTGTCCCTGAAACATCGGTTCGCGCACGAACACCGACAGAATGGCAACGATACCTTCGCGGATGTCCTCGGCGGTGATGGTCAAGCCCTTGACCTTGACCTCGTGCGTCTCCATGTAATTGCGGATGGC
>JAKBCS010000029.1 GCA_021807595.1 Planctomycetota bacterium
GTTCACCCCACCAATGCACTCTGCGGATGCTCCTTTTCCCACCCAGGCGTCCCGGCGGATCGAAGACAGGATTCTCCTCATGGCTTCAGCAGCGTCCGATGGGCAGGTCAAGATTCTCCTCGCCGATGCCTCGCATCCCAGAGGCGGTCGTTTTCGCGCTGGGATATTGCCCGCGCTGGGGGCGGCGGTGTTGCTGTTGACCGCGAGGGCTGGGGCGGCGGAGAAGCCGGTACCCGCCGATCATGCCGCCAAGATGGCCGCCGGCCGGCAACTGTTCGCGCAGACGATTCGTCCGTGGCTGGAGAAAAACTGTCTGGAGTGCCACGGCGGTGCCAAGGTGAAGTCCGACTTCAATCTGGCCACCCGCGAGTTGCTGCTCAAGGGGGGCGACAAGGGCGCGGCGGTCTTGCCGGGAAAGGGGGCGGAAAGCCCGCTGATAAAATACATCTCCCACGAAGAGATACCGCACATGCCGCCCAAAAAGCCGCCCACTCCCGCCGACATGGTTCGGGCCGTGACGCGGTGGATCGATCTGGGCGCGGCCTACGACAAACCGCTGGGAGCGGCGACGACGACGAAGAAACCGCTGACAGTGACCGAAAAGGACAAGCAATACTGGGCCTATCGACCGTTGCAGCACGTGACGCCGCCGCAGGTGAAGAACGCCTCCTGGGTGCGTACGCCGCTGGATCGCTTCCTGCTCGCCAAGATGGAGGCGCGCGGTGTGACGCCGGCGGGAGAGGCGGAGCGACGCACGCTGGTGCGGCGGCTGTACTTCGATCTGATCGGCCTGCCGCCCAAGCCGGAAGAGGTCGATGCGGTGGTCGGCGCGGCCGATTTCGACAAGGAGTGGGAAGCGTTGGTGGATCGACTGCTGTCCAGCCCGCACTTCGGCGAACGCTGGGCGCGGCACTGGCTCGATCCAGCTCGCTTCGGCGAAAGTCACGGATTTGAACACGATTATCCGCGGCCGTTCGCCTATCACTATCGCGATTTCGTCATCCGCGCCTTCAACCGCGATTTGCCCTACGATCGATTCGTGCAGTGGCAGATCGCCGGCGACGAACTGGCCCCCAACGATCCCGAAGCGCTGGCGGCCACCGGCTTTCTGGGCGCAGGCGTCTTTCCGACGCAGATCACCACTAGCGAGGCCGAGCGCATCCGCTACGACGCCCTCGACGACATGCTCGCCACCACCGGCCACACCATGTTGGCCCTCACGATCGCCTGCGCCCGCTGTCACGATCATAAGTACGATCCCATTCCCACCCGCGATTATTATCGCCTGCTGTCCGCTTTCACGAAGACGGTGCGCAGCGAGATCGAGTGGGACCTCGGCAGCGAAGCGGAGCAGAAGGCCGCCCGTGCGTTCGAGACGAAGCTGCAATCTCTCGTCGCCGAGCGAAAGCGTTTCGAGGAGAAGGAACTGCCCAAGCGCTTCGCGGATTGGGTCGCGGCGCAGCGAGCGCGGCATGCCCCGGTTCCGAAAGTCGAGGCACGGCTACAGGCACAGATTCAGGGATTGTGGGACGGCAGCCGCACGTTCGACAAGCTCGACGCCAAGGCCCGCGCCGATCTGGTGAACTGGTTCAAAACGCGCGACGAGGAATGGAAGAAGCGCGATGCTTCAGTGCGCGAAGAGGAGAAACGGCGGCCGAAGTCCACCAAGGTGAAGATGCAGATCTGCACCGAGGGGCAGAAGCCGATGCGGCACCACACCGCCGACGGTTCCATCCCCGACTTCTATCCGCAGACGTATTACCTCAAGCGAGGCGATGTCAACCAGAAGGACGGCGCGGCCGAGCTGGGCTTTCTGCAAGTGCTGATGCGCAACCCCGAGGGAGCTGCCCACTGGACCGTATCCAAGCCGGCTGGAGCGCGGACGGCCTTCCGCCGCGCCGGACTGGCGAAGTGGCTCACCGATACCCGCGACGGCGCGGGAGCGCTGGCCGCGCGTGCGATCGTCAATCGTCTGTGGCACTATCATTTTGGCCGGGGCATCGTGGCCACCATCAACGACTTCGGCTTGCAAGGGGAAACGCCCACGCATCCCGAACTACTCGAATGGATGGCCAACGATCTGATCGAACACGGCTGGAGCCTGAAACATCTGCACCGCCAGATCGTTCTGAGCCAGGCGTATCGGCTGTCCGGGGCGACGAACGCGGCGGGATTGAAAGCGGACCCGGACAATCGGCTCTGGTGGCGGCGGCCGCGCCGACGCATGGAGGCGGAGATCATCCGCGACAATCTGCTCGCCGTCGGCGGCCGGCTCGATGCCACGATGTTCGGCCCGGGCACGCTCGACGAGAACATGCGCCGCCGCAGCATTTACTTCACCGTGCAGCGCAGCCGTCTGATTCCGTTCTTGCAAGTGTTCGACTGGCCCGATAGCCTGACCAGCGCCGGCGCGCGACCGACCACCGTGGTCGCTCCGCAGGCGCTGCTGTTTTTGAACAATCCGCAAGTTCATGCCTGTGCGACCGGCCTGGCCGAGCGCCTGCTGCCCGCCGCCCAGAAAAGTCTGCCCGAGGCCGTCGATCTCGCCTATCGGCTGGCATTCAATCGACCGCCCAGCTCGCGCGAGAGAGAGGACGGCGCGGCGTTTCTCAACGCCCGGCGCGCCGCGCCCGGCGGCAACCTGACGCGAGCGCTGTCCGATTATGCCCTGGTGCTTTTGAGTCTCAACGAGTTCATCTATGTCGAGTAATACACATAACCTCCCGTCGCTGTGGACGCGGCGGCAACTTCTGAGTCGTTGCGGCGGCGGTCTGGGCTTGATTGCGTTGAGCAATCTCCTCCAGCGCGAGGGGCTGTTGGCGGCGGAACCGAAAACTCCGCTCAATCCACTCGCTCCACGTCCGCCGCATTTCGGCGGCCGCGCTCGCGCCGTTATCTGGATCTTTATCAACGGCGGACCCAGCCAGGTGGATACCTGGGATTACAAGCCGGCGTTGGCTCGGCTCGACGGCAAGGAACTCCCCGGCTTCGACCGCAGCACCGGCTTTTTCATCAACGACATCGGCCCGCTGATGAAGTCGCCGTTCGAGTTTCGCCAATACGGCCAGTCGGGCAAGTGGGTATCGAGCATCTTCCCTTGTCTGTCGAAGCATGTGGATCAGATGGCGTTTCTGCATTCGCTCCACAGCGAGTCGAACAATCACAGCCCAGCCCTGTTCATGATGAACACCGGCCTGCCGCGCATGGGCTTTCCGTCCGTCGGCTCCTGGGTCGCCTACGGACTCGGCTCCGAGAACGAGAACCTGCCGGGGTTCGTAGTGATGTCCGATCCCAAGGGACGCGGCTTGCCCAAGGGCCACTCGCTCAACTGGACGTGCGGCTTCCTGCCCGGTGCCTACCAGGGAACCTGGCTCAAGCCCGGCGCGGATCCCATCGACAATCTGAAACCTGTCGCCGGAGAGTCCAGCGCCGATCAGCAAGTAAGGCTGGATCTGATGGCCCGGCTCAATCGCCTCCACGTCGAGCAAACCGGCCAGGATCCGGAACTGGAGGCGCGGATCAAAAGTTTCGAGCTGGGCTATCGTATGCAGTCCGCCGCGCCCGAAGCGCTCGAGCTTAGCCGCGAGCCGAAGCACATCCTGGACCTGTATGGCGTGGGTCGCCCCGAGTGCGATCACGTCGCCCGGCAATGTTTGATCGCGCGGCGCATGGTGGAGCGCGGCGTCCGCTATGTGCAGATTTACTCCGGCGGCATGGAGAACGAGCGCAGTTGGGACGGCCACCGCGACATCAAGGGCAATCACACGCAGTTCGCCGGCGAGACCGATCGTCCCGTGGCCGGCTTGCTCGCCGATTTGCGTCAGCGCGGCTTGCTGGATAGCACGCTCATCATCTGGGCCGGTGAGTTTGGCCGGCTGCCAATATCCCAAAAGGGAGCGCAGCCGGGCCGCGATCACAATCCTCATGCCAACACCGTCTGGCTGGCCGGCGGCGGCGTCAAGGGCGGCGTGTCCTACGGCGAATCGGACGAGGTCGGCTACAAGGCGGCGGTCAATCGGCTGGACGTACACGATCTGCACGCCACCATCTTGCACCTGCTCGGCCTCGATCACGAACGGCTCACCTATTTCCACAACGGCCGCCGCTATCGCCTGACCGATGTATCGGGCAAAGTCATCCGGGAGATTGTGGCTTGAGGGAGGCGTTCGCCGACATCCGGAGACGATCCCGAACCTCGAACGGGGTGCGCGGCACCCCGTCTCCATCCCGATCAGATCCCGTCCAGGCGTTCCTTGGAGTCACCAAATTTATCGAGGCGCACGCCCATTTTGTCCATTAAGGTGAGGTAAAGGCTGCACATTTTGCGGTTGGGCTTGCCCAGGTAATTCAAGATGCGCCCGGTCTTGATCTTATTGCCACCGCGACCGACCATCACCACGGGCAACTGTTGGTTGTCGTGATTGCCGGTCATCATGCTCGACATGAAGAGGATCATGCTGTTGTCGAGCAGCGTGAACTCACCCTCGTGTACTTTGTCGAGCTTGTCGGCGATATAGGCGACCTGCCGCATGAAAAACTGATTGACTTTCAGCCAATCGGCCCCATCGGTGTGCGAGAGCAAGTGGTGGATCATGTAGTCCACCTTCAAGAGTGGGAAGCGGAGCGACGAGTGGTCGTTGTTCAGTTTCAAAGTGCAGACACGGCTGGTGTCGGTGCGGAACGCCAAGACGAGAATATCGCACATCAACCGCATGTGTTGGTCGATGTCTTGCGGGATGCCATCCGCCGGTCGGGCCATGTCCGGCTTGGCGAGCGTCGGTCGCCACCCTTGAAGTCGGCCCGCCTTGCCAGCTCGATCGATCCGTTGCTCGACCTCGCGGACGGAAGCCAGGTATTCATCGAGCCGTCGCTGGTCGGCTTTGCTGACGCTGTTGCGCAAGCCGCGCGAGTCTTCCATCACGGCATCTAAAACGCTCTTGTCGGCCTTGCCCACCTCATCGCGGAAAAGGCGGTCGAAAGCCAGGGCCGGGTACAGTTCGAGCGGGGTCGGCGTCGTCGGCGAACTCCACGAGATGTGCGAGCTGTAGATCATCGAGTAGTTTTTGTGGATGGCCGCGATCGACGGCTCGCATCCCAGCACGAGACTCGGAACCTTCGTCTGCGTCTTCATTCGCTCGGCCACGACTTGATCGCAACTGATTCCCGACTTGATCTCGCCGGCGGGGGCGAGGTGCGCGCCGGTGAGCAGGTTGCCGGTCTGGCAACTGTGGATGCCGCCAATCAGCGCCTCTTGATTGTACAGACCGCGCAGGAAGAGCAATTTCTCGCGGAATGGGTGGAGTGGCTCCAACACCTTCCCAAGAGTCATGTCCTTGCCTTCGCCCTTGGCCCACCATTCCTTGCTGTGAAAGCCATTTCCAGAGAAGAGGCAGGCGAAGCGCACCGGCGGTTCCGAGGAGCTATGCTTCGGCTTATCCTCGCCCCACACGGGCAGGGACTCCAACCACGGTAGAGCCATGCTGACGCCGACTCCACGGAGGAAAGCGCGGCGGGAGAGAGGGTGAGTGATATGTGTCGTCATCGCGTTTCTCCAAGGGGCGGTCATTCGTGATAGTCGCTGCCGCGAATCATCATAAACTGTGAGCTGCGGACAATGGCTTGCAAGGCGGTCGATAGTCGTCCATCGTTTCGGTTCAGCTCCGCCACCATCTCATCGAGTAAGGCCGTGTCTGAGAGCGTGACGGATCTTCCTAAAGCATATCCGAGAAGTCGCCGGCAGAATAGGCGCACGATCGTATCTTTCTTCTTGGTTAGCAGGTAGGACCGTAAGCCGTCGATACCCTCGAACTCCGTGCCGTCCTTGAGCTTTGCCCTCGCATCGACGGCTAACCCGCCGATCTCCTTCGTCCGTAATCGACCGATGGGGTCGTAGTTCTCCAACGCGAAACCGAATGGGTCAATGCGAACGTGGCAGGTGGCGCACGCAGCGTCCTTCGTGTGTCTCTCGACCTGCTGGCGCATCGTGCGTCCGCCGTCGCCCTCCTCTTCGGGCAATCGGGGGACGTTGGCGGGCGGGCGAGGGAGTTTCTCTCCGAGCAAGGTCTCGACCACCCAATTGCCGCGCAGGACCGGGCTAGTCCGCGATGCGCCTGCCTGTTTCGTCTGCACGCTCGCCAATCCTAGCACTCCGCCGCGTCCGTATTTCCGCACTCCCTCGACGCGCCGCCAGTCCGGCCCGGTGATGCCGGGGATGCCGTAGTGCTTGGCCAACGTCTCGTTGAGGAACGTATAGTCGGCGTCGAGAATCGAGGTTACGGAGCGGTCGTTCTGGAAGAGATCCTGGAAGAACAGGATCGACTCCTGATAGATCGCCTGCCGCAAGTTCGCATCGAACGTCGGAAAAAGTTTCTCGTTCTTCTCTTTGAACTCGTCGAATCCACGCACATGAATCCACTGCGTACCGAATTCGATGGCCAATGCCCGGAGGCGTTCGTCCTTGAGCATCCGTCGAACCTGTTCCGCAAGTACCTTCGGATCGCGGAGTCGGCCCGCCGCAGCAAGAGTTCGCAATTCGTCGTCGGGCGCACTCGACCACAGGAAGTAACTCAGGCGCGTAGCCAGTTCCCAATCGTTGACGCCCCCTGGTTTCTCTCCCGGCGGAGCCTGCTCGACACGAAACAGGAACGCGGGCGACACCAGCACTCGGGTCAACACCCCGTGAAACGCTTCCTCGTGCCCGACATCCTTTCCGCGCAGGGTCTTGTACAGCGCGAGCAGGTCGGCCTTTTCCTTTTCTTGAAGGGGACGCCGATACGCTCGCCCGGCGAATTGCAGCAGGGCATCCAGTTGCTTCGGGATGGCCTCCGCCTCTTCCTTCAGGAGTTCGTCGGCCCGCTTTTGGAAGTTTGGCCGTTGGCTTTGGAAGTAGGCCACCATCTCCTTCGGCTGATCCTGGGTGACGAAGCCGATGAACTGCGGCAGGTAGTTGTTCTCGGCGACCGCTTGACGGCTAATGAACCGATGTTCGGCCCACAGGTGGTCGAGACGGCGCTGCGGCTCGGCGTCGAGGAATAGGCGAGTGAGCGGTTCGTCTTCGCGGTGAAACATCTTCAGAGACACCACTTCGTCCGTGGGAACGACGGCGGGGAAGCAGAGGAAAAGCGGAAACAATTGGCGGAACTCATCGTATCCGCGTTGCAGATTCCGATAGCCCTCCTCCTTCGATGAAGCGACAACGGGACTGACGCCGTCCCAGCGCGTCGTTGCCTTGGGTGGAGCCGTCAACACTTGGAATTGCACGAGCCGATCTTTGCCTGCACCGTCGAGCCGGCCTTCGACCGCGAAAGTCCGATCGGCGAACAGAGCCGCCGGGAGGCGCACTTCGAGGACGGAGTTCGCATCGGCGGTCAGACTTGTAACATCCCCCAGTTTATCGACCGACTCGGTCCCGAATCGCTTTGGGGCGAGGCCGAACCTGTCTCCCTTTCGTTGCAACTTGGCGAGCCGAGCAATGTCGATGCCTCGGAACAGCGGACCATCTCTTCCCATAAGTTTGGTGTAGAGAATGCCGTCGGGTTCATTTTCTTTCACTCGCTGTGCGCCGGATAGAATCGCTTCCGCTTGTTGGGCGAGACTTGCCGCCTCCTTCTCGCGTCCCGGTTGAGTTGCGATCTTGCGCCAGCGGTCGAGGGTCGAATTGGGTGGAATGAGCGCGTTGTCGGAACCGACGCCGTTATTGGAAGCGCCGCGAACGAAACTCCAAGTGTCGTTGTAACCATGTTTGTCGGCGTGCGGATTCCCGGCCCGAATGGAGTCGGCCACGTCCGCCGACAAATCCCAGACTCGTCCGGGCTTCCCCTCTTCGACGATGGTGAGTGAGACTTCGGTCAGATCGCAGACGTGATTGCCGTCCCGCGCGTCCACAATCAATACCAGAACGTCTCTTTTATCTACTTTTGCGCTCTTCAAAGGCATATTCGCCTCTTTGCCGAGATCGACCGCACCCTCATCGAGAATAGTCGCCCGTCCCGCTCGGCGATGTTCCAGTCGCCACGCCACGCCGTTTCCACAAGCGGGATGGGCATGGGCAACGCGGGCGGTGATACGAACGCTTCCGGTCATCGGGCTTTTCCAGGCTACGGCCACGAACTCGTTCGGCAGGGGGTGGACGGCGACACCGTGAGCCGAGACGCGGCCTGGGATCTGCTCCGTCTTGTTCGAGGCGTTTGCGACCACGGCGGGCAGATCGGTCTGTTTCTTCCGCCAACCGGCGATGGCCGGTCGTTTGTCGTCCTTCGTCGTTTTCTCTTCGAGTAGCTCCAGGTGCGTTGCGGCTACGATCCTCAATTCGTTCGCCTTCGTGACGGGACGAAGGGCCAAGACCGCAGTCCACGCCTTCAGCAAGGGAGCGTGGAGTCCATGTTTCGTCGCCAAATCCTTTTGGGTGAGTTTTGGGTCCATGGCGAGTTCTCTCGCGGCGGCCAGATACTTAGAAGTCTGGGCAAAGAGTGTGGGATAATCGATTTGGAAGGCGGGGCCGAAGTCAGCGTAGTCGCGGAGTAAAAGAGGCTGCTTGCCGGCCGTCTCGAACCGTGGCCGGTTCCAAACGACGTGTCCGCTGCCGGTTGGCCCTAATTCGCGGGTTGTAAGATACAGAATAGCCTCCGTCTGCCCGGCAGTGGGTTTGATCGCCATGCGGAGCGGGACGGACCCAACCACTTGCGGATTGTTCGCCACCTGTCGGCTCGTACTCTCGGTAAATCCCTTGCCCAACGGCATCATGTAGCTGCCGATGCGGACGGTCTTCCACAAGACCGATTGCCATGCCGCAATCTCTCCGGCGAGTGCGGGCACATCGCTTTCCGAAGCCGTGCGCCATTGAGAGCGGATTGCACGGAGGGGATACGACGGCGATTGGTCCGTCAGCGACCGCCATAAAATCCCAAAGTATTTCGGATTCAGTTTCTCCTTGGAGGCGATGTCCTCCAAGCGTACCGTACCACTCAGCAGCGCCTCTCGGTGACGAACCGCGGCTGCAAGATACGGTTGGACGATCCATCGCCCATCGCCCTCAGCGTAGTCCGCGTAGAAGCGACGGAGTTTGGCGGTACTTTCGTCCGTCCAATCGCGCCGCGTCTTCTTCGGGGCAAAGTGGAAGCCATCGGGTAAGAGAACGACGTGCTCGGCCGTGTCTTTTGCCGCGCCGAGATATTTATCTAGTAGTGCAGGAGAAATGTCCGAGAGGGCCTCGGCGGCGTTGGTAAACCCTTCGCCCCCCGCGCCGTCCGCGGGGAACTCACGAGCCGGCTTCAGATCGATTCCAGTCAGGTCGCGGATCGTGTTGTCGTATTCGCTATTGCTCAGGCGCCGGAGAGGAACATGGCCCGGATCGCCGGTTCGGGCGCGGGCCTCGGCATCCAGAAAATCGCGCACCCAAGTCACGAGTCGTTTGCGTTCCTCGTCGGTGGGTTGCGGCTTCTTCTTGGGCGGCATCTCGCCTGCTTCGAGCATTTCGATCGTCTGCTGCCACGGCTTAAGATCCTTCCGTATCGCATCCAACGAGGCGAACCGCTCCAGGTCCAGACTCCCCTTCTTGGCTTTCGTCGAATGGCAAGCCAGACAATACTTCGAGATGAGAGGGCGAATGTCGGCGACATATACGGATTTGGACTCCGCACGTTGCTTTGAGGCTGTCCCCTCTCCACCGACAACCAGCGCGAACAACCCCAGTCCGGCCAGAATCAACGTAGAACGGAAGAGCCAGGATGTCCGTCGTTCGGCAAATCTCATCGGGAAACCTCATGGAGTGAAGCGCGCCGTTGCGTGGGATAACTGCATTGTAGAAGATTCTCGCCACTCCTGCTTCCATATCGTGGTCCAGGCCGGCCCCAAGTTAGAGTGCGTTCCTTTCATCCCCTCGCCGACGCCTCGGGCCTGCGTTCTTTCGATCTTTTCGCAACGGTAGCAATGGAGCCTGCGCGGATGTAAACTAGAAGAAGACGTCGATCGAAACGAGAATCTGTCTGCATGGTTCGGACACGGATTCCTCGTGCCCTCGACCCACCGAGCAACCCCGATTCCGCGAGGGAACATTTATGTCGTTTCGGAGAACCACTGGAATCGCACTCCTTTTCGCGCTGGGGCTGACATCATCGGCGCGCGCCGGCGACGATTCCTTATTCGAGACGAAGATTCGGCCCGTCTTGGCGAAGACTTGTATTCGCTGTCACGGCGGCAAGAAAACCTCCGGCGGACTGCGCGTGGATTCCCGCCTCGCGCTGCTTGAGGGGGGCGATTCCGGTCCCGCGCTGATCGCCGGACAGCCGGAGCGCAGTCTTCTGATTCAGGCTCTCCGGCACGAGGGGGAGGGGCCTCACATGCCGCCCAAGGAAAAGCTGCCGCCCCAGGTAGTCGCCGATTTCACCTCATGGGTTCGCGCCGGGGCGCACTGGCCAACCGAGACGCCGTCCACTCCATCCAAAGAGGGAACATCAACCCACTGGGCGTTTCAGCCCGTGCGCGAGATCAAGCCGCCGACCTTCGAGGGACACGACGGCAACCCCATCGACGCTCTGTTGCGTGAGAAACAACGTAGGAAGGGGTTGCGGCCAACGGGTCCAGCCGACCGGCGCACATTGCTCCGCCGGATCACCTACGATCTCACGGGGTTGCCGCCTACTCCGGCAGAGATCGATGCCTTTCTTGCCGATACCTCGCCGAATGCGTTCGATCGAGTTGTGGATCGCCTACTGGCGAGTCCACACTACGGTGAGCGGTGGGGGCGTCACTGGCTCGATGTGGTGCGCTATGCCGACACTGCCGGAGAAACGGCCGATTACCCCGTCCCCGATGCTTGGCGCTACCGCAACTACGTCCTCGACGCCTTCAATGCCGACAAGCCATACGATGAGTTTCTCCGCGAGCAAATCGCCGGCGACATTCTCGCCTCACAACTGCCCGCCGCCGCGCCGCCGCAACGCCGCGCCGAATTGATCGTGGCCACCGGCTACATCAGCATCGCCCGACGTTTCGGTTTCGACCCGCTCAAGGATCATAACCTGACCATCGATGACACGCTCGACACACTCGGCAAGAGCGTTTTGGGATTGGCGCTCGGCTGCGCTCGATGTCACGATCACAAATACGACCCGATTCCGGCGCGGGACTACTACGCACTCTACGGCATCTTCGATAGCACCCGCTACCCCTTTCCAGGCAGCGAGAAAGACAAACGGCCACACGAGATGGTTCCCCTGCGACCTTCGGGCAAGTCGCCGGAACAGGCCTACGCGGTAGCCGAGGGCAAGCCACACAATGTCCGCATTCACAAGCGAGGCGATCCGGACTCCCCCGGCGCGGAAGTCCCGCGTCACTTTTTGCAGCTATTCGGCGGGCAAGCTGTATCGCCGAGCGCAGGTAGCGGCCGCTTGCAGCTCGCGGACTGGCTGACCGATCCGCGCAATCCCCTCACTGCCCGCGTGATGGTCAATCGCATCTGGCAGGGACACTTCGGAGTCGGTCTGGTGAAGACGGCCAACGATTTCGGCACGCGCGGCGAGCCGCCCACGCATCCCGAACTGCTCGATTACCTGGCCGCGCGCTTCATCGAGAGCGGTTGGTCGATCAAGGCGATGCACCGGTCCATCGTGTTGACGGAAGCGTATCGGCGTTCCAGCACTCTCGACGAACACAATGCGGCGCTCGATCACGATAATGCGTTGCTTTGGCGTTTCTCGCGCCGGCGTCTGTCGGCGGAGGAGATCCGAGACGCCATGCTCGCGGTTAGCGGCGACCTCGATCCGTCGCCCGGCGGGCCGCATCCGTTCCCTCACTCCAATACATGGGGATTCACGCAGCACACCCCCTTCCTCGCCGTTTACGATCACAACCGTCGAAGCGTTTACCTGATGGCGCAGCGGATCAAGCGCCATCCCTTCCTCGCCCTGTTCGACGGCGCGGACACTAGTTCCAGTACCGGCGCGCGCAACGCGACGACCGTGCCGACGCAGGCGCTCTTCTTCCTGAACGATCCGTTCGTCCATGCGCGCGCGGCCCATCTGGCGCAGCGCTCGTCGAAGTTACCCGACGATGCGACCCGTCTCGATCGCGCGGCACGGCTGATGTATGGCCGACCGGCGACGGCACGGCAGGGTGAAGCGGCGGCACGCTTTTTGAAAGCGCGCAGGGCGGAGAAAGCGAGCGACGCCGATGCCTGGGCGGCCTGGCTGCGCGTGATGTTGTGCAGTAACGAATTCCTTTATGTGGATTGAACCGATGATTCCTCGATCCGATTGCTCCTGTTCTCGCCGTTCGTTCGTGCGCTCCGCCGTGGCCGGTTCGCTGCTGATGCCGGCCATTCTCTCCGAGCTGCTTGCCGAGGATGCGGTTCGCTCTCCTACCGATCCGCTGGCGTCCAAGCGTTCTCACTTTCCGGCCCGTGCCAAAAGCGTCATCTTCCTCTTTATGAGCGGCGGCGTTTCGCACGTCGATTCGTTCGATCCCAAGCCAAAGCTGTTCGCCGACCACGGCAAATCTATTAAGCTCGATCATCCCGAAACGCGCAATAGGCCGGGCTACGAGAAGTTATTCCTCAAACGTCCGCAGTGGGAGTTTCATCGTCGCGGAAAGTGTGGCACCGAGGTCAGCACCCTATTTCCGCATATGGCCGAATGCGTGGACGATCTCGCCGTCCTCCGTTCGCTGCACGCCGACCACTCCAATCATTACAACGCCACGTTGGGCATGCACACCGGCTCGTTCAATCAAGCCCGGCCCAGCATCGGCTCCTGGGTGAGTTACGGTCTGGGTACTCCCAATCGGAATCTGCCGTCGTTCGTAGTCCTGGCTCCCCACACGCCGTATGCCGGCGGACAGGTCTGGGCGTCCGACTTTCTACCGGGCAGTCATCAGGGTACGCTGGTGCAGCCGGGTGCCGAGCCGATGGCCAACGTGCGTCCGCGCGTCCCAGTCGCACAACAAAAACGCGAACTCGAAGCCTTGGCCGAGTTGAATCGAGAACACTTGGACCGGCACGACGACGATCCGGATCTCGTCGCCCGGATTCGCAGTTTCGAGACGGCCTTCGGCATGCAGATGGCCGCCCCGGAAGCGTTCGATCTGTCGAAAGAAAGCGACGCCACGCTGGACCTCTACGGATTGCCGCGCGGCGGCACGAAGGGCTTCGCCTGGCAATGTCTCGTCGCTCGCCGTCTCGTCGAACGCGGCGTGCGCTTCATCGAGCTGATCGATTCCGGGGCCTCGAACAATTGGGACGCGCACGGCGACATGATCGGGCAACATGCCCCGCTGGCCAAAAACGTCGATCGACCAATCGCCGCGCTCCTGAAAGATCTCAAACGCCGCGGCCTGTTGGACGAGACGCTGGTCGTGTGGACCTCCGAGTTCGGCCGCACGCCGTTCAACAATAGTGCCGACGCCAAGGGACGCGAACATCATCCCTGGGCCTTCTCCTCGTGGTTGGCGGGCGGCGGCGTCAAGGGAGGAATCGTCCACGGCTCGACCGATGAATACGGCATTCGGGTCGCCGAGAAGGGCGTACACGTTCACGATTTCCACGCCACCATCCTGCACCTGCTGGGGCTCGATCACACTCGCTTGACCTATCGCCACGCCGGACGCGATTTCCGTCTCACCGATGTCAGCGGCGAGATCGTCCGCGCGATTCTCGCCTGAGTCACCGCCGCGCTCGATCTGAGAAGAACGCTGCCTACTATGTTGAAGATATATTTGAGATTCGTATTGTTGCTGGCTATTCTCGCCGGGTGTGGCCGTAAACCGCCGTATGTCGGTCGCAGTGTCGCCGAGTTGGAACGAATGCTCGACGACTCCAACCCCACGGTGCAGGTGCAAGGCGCGCACGGCCTGAGTCTTCACGGAGCGGAGGCGCGACCGGCGATTCCGGCATTGGCGCGCGCGCTGAAGTCGTCGAACGGCTTGCTGCGGCAACAAGCGGCGTTAGCGTTGGGGGAGGTGGGGGCGGAGGAGACAGCGATTGAGGCCTTGGTTTTGGCACTGCACGATTCGGAATGGACGGTTCGGCGTCAGGCGGCCGTCTCGTTGGGTAAAATCGGTCCTGCCGCTCGCACTGCCTTGCCGGCCTTGCATCGCTGTCGTGAGGACGAAAACACGCTCGTTCGCAAGGCGGCCGAACGAGCGTTGTCCAGTATCAAAGGCGATCTCAAAAGATGATCGCGCCGCTAAACACGTCTCCGGACGGCACGGATCGAGGGGCGCTCCCACTTTGCTTATTTGTTCTTCTGAATGTTTCGCAAAGCCATATTCGCAGCCTGGCGCAGACCGCGAGGCGTCTTGGCTTTCTTATCCGTTAGGGCACGCAGGGTTTCGATGGCGGCTTTATCGCCGGACTTCGCAAGGGTGCCCAATGCGGTGGCAGCGTCAATCCGCAAGTCTTCGGGAGCGACTTTCTTCTTGCCTTTACCCGCGTTCTCTTTCACCATGTCGGTCAGGGCAGGCACGGCCGCATGCGCTGCATTGCCCAGTTTCACCAACGAATCGATGGCCTGGCGGCGCGTGGAGGCATCCTTATCGTGATCGCCGAGGACGCCAATAAGCGTTTCCAGTCCCGAAGAGCCGACCTTGCCGAGCGAGTGAGCAGCGGCGTTCTGCACTTCCTTGCGCGAATCGTTCAGGGCGGCTGTCAACGCGCGGACGGCGGAACCGGCATCCGGTCCTATCTCGCCGAGCGCCTGAGCTGCGAAGCGACGAACGAACATATCTCGATCTTTTAAGGCTTCGATGAGGGCCGGAACTGCTGCCTTGGATTGCGCGCCTCCCTCGCCCAATGATTTGGCCGCGGCGCGCCGGGCGTCGTTATCGCCGCTCTTCAGTTGTTTCACTAATTCGTCAACGCCGGCTCCCTGAGCCAACGATGCAAACACGACCACCGCAATCGACCCCAGGACGTGTTTCATGGTGGTTCCCCCTCCGCGTACACATTCGAGTTGATGGAGATACTGGGAAAGCGAAGCGCATTCCCACCGGATAAGCCAGTATAGCATGGCAAACCGGTCCCATATTGGACGGCACGAAACGCTCAAAAGTTCCTTCCAATCGATCAGCGTTTTTCATTCCATGCCGGATGGGTGTATTTGGTGACTACCAATTCCTCAATGTGTTGTCGGTCCTGAAGGCTCCACTCCGTCGGCGTCAGACTCCAATTCGTTCGGTATCTCAATTGTTCAACGATCGCGTGGCCCAACGATTCGGGCGACAAAGTTGAGCCGGTAAGCTCTCGGATGCCCCGCAAGCGCGGAGCGTGGGGACTGGCAGCGAGTAAGACGCCGCCGTGTTGCAGCAGCGCTCCGCGCTGCTTTCGCTGCGCGCTGCCGGCGATCTTGGCGTCGCCGATGCGCAAATCGCCCGGCGTGTGATGGAGAAAACAAAGCACATTGCCGAGCTTTCTCTCTTCGTTTTGTCCGCAAGTGCTTGCCAGGATGCCGAACGATGCGAGCGCGTCGGCCAAGATTCCGTGCAGGTGACACAACCACGATTCGCCTCGCCTCTGCCAAGGAAAACCGGGAGGGAGGGCTAAGGCGTAGGTCAATTCGTAGTGGTGAACCAGCGCCTCTCCCCCCGTCGGTCGTCGCACCCAGGCGAGAGGTTGCAAGTTCGGATCGACGCGACTTGCCGCGCTCGGTTGAAAATAGCCCAGACTGAGCGTCGGTTGCGACCAACCGTAGAGACGAAACGAGGCCAACCCGCCCAGAGCCGATGCCAACAGCGTCTCATCGGCGGCCATGTTCCACGCCCCGTCGGCGGCGCGATACGGCAATAAACGACAATGAGGAGGCATCATGGCTTCGAATCGGCTCGCCAACACAACAGAGGTTCCTTGGCCGCCTTTACTTCGTCGGGCCGACTCAACGCCAGATCGTGAGGCGCATCGTGGAGGAAATCGGCGTCCTCGTCTCGAATGCGGATCAGGGCATCGGCAAAGGCGTCGAGCGTCTCCTTGCTCTCCGTTTCGGTCGGCTCGATCATCAGCGCTTCGGGCACCACCAGGGGGAAATAGACGGTCGGTGCGTGATAACCAAAGTCGAGCAATCTTTTGCCGATGTCCATGGCGCTGATCTTGCGCTCCCGACGCAGGGCGCGCGCGCTGGCGACGAATTCGTGCATACAGCGGTCGCCGTGTGGAACATCGAATACATGCTTCAAGCGGCTGAGGAGATAATTGGCGTTGAGTACGGCATTCTCGCTCACTTCGCGGAGTCCGTCCGGCCCCAAGGTGCGAATGTACAACCAGCCGCGCAGCAAAATGCCGACGTTGCCGAAGAAGCTGCGCACGCGGCCAATGGACTGAGGCCGATCGAAGTCGAGTGCATACCGTTCGCCGGAGCGGACGACGAGCGGCGACGGGAGAAACGGTACGAGTTGCTTCCGCACCGCTATCGGCCCCGACCCAGGACCGCCGCCGCCGTGAGGGCCGGTGAAGGTCTTATGGACGTTGTAGTGCATCATGTCCGCACCGAAGTCGCCCGGTCGGGTGATGCCGAGAATCGCGTTCATGTTCGCGCCATCGAGGTAGACGAGCGCTCCGCGTTGATGCAACAGATCGGTAATCGTGGCAATCTGATCGTCGAACAGGCCGAGCGTATTCGGATTGGTAATCATGAACACGGCGGCACGGTCGTCGAGCTTGGAGCGTAAATCGTCGAGATCGACCAACCCGCGCGCGTCGCTTTTGACGCTGACGGCATCGAAGCCGGCCAGTGCGGCGCTGGCGGGGTTGGTTCCGTGCGCGCTATCGGGAATGAGAACGCGCGAACGCTTCTCGCCCTTGTCGCGATAGTAAGCCGCCGCCACCAGCAGCGCCGTCAGTTCGCCTTGCGCCCCGGCAGCCGGTTGCAGTGATACGCCGTCCAACCCGGCGATCTCGGCCAAGAGATTCTGCATTTCCCAGAGGATCGCCAGCATACCCTGGCATGAGTCATCGCTCTGTAGCGGATGCACGTCGATCAACCCCGAAAGCGACGCCAGCCGTTCGTGCCGCTTGGGATTGTACTTCATGGTACACGACCCTAGCGGATAGAAATTGGTGTCGATGGCCATGTTGCGCGTCGAGAGATTGACGAAATGGCGGATCAAATCGATCTCGCCGACTTCGGGCAACGGTGGCAGTTCCGCGGCCAAAGCCGACGACGGCAGCGTATTCTCGGTCGGCACATCGCATGGGGGCAAACGATGGCAGCGCCGACCCGGATGGCTCAGTTCGAACAATAACTCGGTCGATTGTCGTTTATCCATATTCAGTTTCCCTCTCGTTCCCACGCAGGAGCGTGGATACGAGGAACTCGGTCGATTGTCGTTTATCCACGATTCTCTTGCCTCACTCGTCCGCCTCGGATGGACGGCGTTTGAATTCCATTCGCCTCACGCTTGTGTCGATCCTCCATCGCAGTCGCCAAGCCGTCGATCTCGCCGCGGGTCCGTTTCTCCGTGACCGCGATACTCAAACACGATTCCAAATGCGGATACCAACGACCGAGATGCAACCCCGCGTGATAGCCCTTCTCAAGCAAGTCGGCCAGCAGTGAAGGTACCGATTCCTCGACTTGCAGAGTGAACTCTTTGAAAAACGGTCGATTGAACCGAAGCCGAACGCCCGGCATCTGCGTCAGCCGCTCGGCGGCATAGTGTGCCTTGCGCGCACACAATTCTGCCGTTTCCTTTAGACCCTGGGGACCGAGCGCGGCCAGGTAAACGGTCGCCTTGAGGGCCATCAACCCCTGATTGGTGCAGATGTTGCTCGTTGCCTTTTCGCGGCGAATATGCTGCTCGCGCGTTTGCAGCGTCAGTACCCAGCAGCGTTTGCCGCGACGATCCACCGTTTGCCCGACGAGCCTTCCCGGCATCTTGCGGACGAACTCTTGGCGGCAAGCCAGCAATCCCAAATAAGGCCCGCCGTAGCTCATCGAATTGCCAAGGCATTGCCCCTCGGCGACAGCGATGTCGGCTCCGTATTGTCCGGGACGTGTCATCAAACCCAGGCCGATGGGATCGAAACTAACGATAAACAGAGCGCCGGTCTCGTGGGCGATTTTCGCCAACGCCTCAGGCTCCTCCAGACAGCCGAAGAAGTTGGGGTGCTGGGCCACCACGCAAAGCGTATGCTCATCGACGGCGCGCTTGACATCGTCGGGATCGAGAAAGCCGTGGGGAGTGGGCAGCGTTTGCAACCGTAAATCGAGGTTGGCGAGATAGGTTGCGAGTGTCTGTCGATATTCGGGATGCAGGCTTTCGGCGATCAAAACCGTATGGCGTTTGGGATGGACGTTCAAGGCCATCAGTACGGCTTCAGCCACGGCGCTACCACCTTCGTAGAGGCTGGCATTGGCCACATCCAATCCGGTGAGTTGACAAATAAGAGTCTGAAACTCGAAGAATGCCTGCAAGCTCCCCTGACTGGCTTCGGCCTGATAGGGGGTGTACGCCGTGTAAAACTCGCTGCGTCCGGCCACGGCATCGACCACGGCAGGGATGAAGTGATCGTAGGCCCCGCCGCCGAGAAAACAGACGGTGTCGCCCGCGGGTCGATTGTGCCCAGCCAATTCCCGCACCAGGGACGACAACGCAATCTCGTCGAGTGCTTCGGGAGCTTCTAAGGGACGATTGAGGCGCAGAGATGCTGGAATCTTGTCGAATAGCTCCTCAATGGAGGAGACGCCGATGGCCGCGAGCATGGACCGACGGTCTTCGGGGGTATTCAGAACGTAGGACAAGCCGACCTCCAAACAAAAGATCAAGACTTCGCTTTATTCGGTGGGGGGTGGAGCTGGGATTCTCATCCCCGCATCATTCTCGTAGTTGCCCCAACCGATTTGCCAACACATGAAGCGTTGTTCCGGTTCTTACTTCGTCTACGGCGGCGGGATCAGAATGTTCACGCCTCGCCCCCCTCGTCTCGCTCAATGTTCTTCCGACGCGATCTGCTTTTCGTATTGTTCCAAAGTCATCAGATGGTCCAGAGTTGTGCCCGGCTCAACCTTGACTTTGATGAGCCAACCTTTGTCGTAGGGATCGCCGGATATGATCGCCGGATCGGTCTCCAACTTCTCGTTGATCGCAACCACGTCTCCGGTTATCGGGGAGTAAAGATCGCTGACAGCTTTTACCGATTCGATCTCGCCGAACCCTTCGCCCTCGGCGACGAGATCTTCCAGGTTCGGCAGATCGATAAAAATAATGTCGGTCAGCTGATCGACGGCGAACTTGGTCAGGCCGACCGTGCAGATGTCGCCTTCCAAATGCGCCCATTCGTGCGATTTGGCATAACGGAGTGTTTTCGGGTCCATATCGGTTCTCGTGTTTCTCGTATGCCCCGACACACGGGGCGGTTTCGGGAAAGCGTTCATCCTTTGGGTCGGCGATAGAACGGCAGAGGCGTCACGCGCGCCTCCTCCATTCTGCCGCGCACATCCACCGCGCAGAGGGTTCCCGACGCCGTGTGGCCTGGTTCCATATAGGCCATGGCGATTGGCTTGTTCAGCGTCGGGGTCACGGTGCCGCTCGTCACATGACCTACGGGGCGGCCTGCCACCAGAACGGTCGATCCCTCGCGCGCGGCACGACGTCCTAGAATCTCCAGACCGACCCGGCGCGGCAGACGCGCATCGTCGCGCCGCCGAAGGAGAGCCTCCCGACCGACAAATTCACCCTTATCCATCTTAACCGCCCAGCTTAAGCCGGCTTGGAACGGATCGAGGTCTTCAGTCAACTCGTGTCCATACAATGGCATGGCGGCTTCGAGACGCAAGGTATCACGCGCGCCGAGACCGCACGGCTTCGCTCCCCGGCGTATCAACTCCTCCCATAATTCAAGCCCCTGCTCGGCCGACGCGATGATCTCGATGCCGTCCTCTCCGGTGTACCCCGTGCGGCTGACGATGCAATTCTGGCCTCGATAGTGCGCCGGTGTCGCAAAATAGTAGGCCAGTCGATCGGCATCGGTGTCCGTCAGGGCACGACAGAGCGCCATGGCTTGCGGTCCCTGCACGGCGATCATACACGTTGTCGTCGTTTCATCCTTCACGTTGACGGCGAGTCCCTTTGCATGTTGGGCAATCCAGTTCACGATCTTGTCGCGGTTGGAGGCGTTGACAACCATCGACCAGGTGTCCGGCCAACGATAGACCAACACGTCGTCGCGGATGCCGCCGAGTTCATTGCAGATCAGACCGTAACGAACTTGCCCGTTTTTCATCGTCTCGGCATTATTCGTATAGATTCGTTGGAGTAGAGCCAGCGCGTCGGGGCCAGCAAAAGACAGACGGCCCATGTGTCCGATGTCGAACAGCCCCGCCGCTTTGCGGACGACGTGATGCTCCTCGACGATACTCCCGTACTGAACGGGCATATCCCAACCGCCGAATTCGACCGTGCGGCCGCCGTGGGAGACGTGCCAATCGTACAACGGAGTGCGTAACGCCATGATGCTCCTTTGCATGCGCGGAAACGGCACCATTGGATTTCGCCTTCCCACGCTGTCCCGCAGCGGGAAGACTCCGTGCCCTATGGAATATGGTAGGCAGCATTCCGGCGTTCTCCAAGCGGGTTTGTGTCGTTTTCATGGATACGGTAGAATGCACTGTAGATAAGGCTGGCGGGGAGGCTCTCGCTCCCCGAAAATCCTCTCGCCCAAGTAAATCGGAGGCGAACGATGGCCGCGAGCACTTGGCTATTGATGTCCTTATGGATGGCGAATCCGGGTGACATATCCATCGTAGATGAGGCGGAGCTTTCCCCAGCCATTCACCAACGCGAACTGCGTGCCCACGTCTATCGTCTCGCTTCGCCGGAGTTTCTGGGTCGGAGTGGTCCAGGAGCGGCGCGGACATCGTTCCATCTCGCCGAGGCCTTCCAAAAGCTAAAATTAAAGCCGGCCTTTGGCGAGTCCTATTATCAATCGATCCCTTCCCTCCTCAATGAAGGTACCGACAAGGCCAGCTTTATTGGCCGCAACGTCGGTGCCCTCTTGCCCGGCAGCGATCCAAAACTCAAGGACGAGTGGATTCTGTTGTGCGCCCACTACGATCATCTGGGGAAACAGGGAAAGACACTCTATCCCGGCGCGGACGACAACGCCACCGGCGTCGCCATGTTGCTCGAAGTGGCCGAGTATTTCGCGCTCACGAAGGACAAGCCGCGTCGAACCATCGCATTTTTGTCCTTCGATCAAGAAGAGACGGGGTTGCGCGGATCGACCTACTTCGCCGCTCATCCGCCCATGCCGCTGCGTCAGCTGAAAGCGTGTCTGACCGCCGACATGCTCGGTCGTTCGATGGCCAACGTGATGGACGAATATGTCTTTGTTCTCGGTAGCGAGTGTTCGACGGGCTTGCGCAAGCTCGTCGAAAAGACGCCTCCGCCGGAGGGATTGAAAATCGGCCGACTCGGTGCCGATCTCGTCGGAACACGAAGCGATTACGGTCCCTTCCGCGATCGGAGAGTACCGTTTCTGTTTTTCAGTACCGGCCAACATCCGGACTATCACTCTCCCTCCGACTTACCGGAGCGCGTGGATTACCGCAAACTCCAGCGAATCAGTCTTTTGATCCGCGACATGGTGAAGCGTCTGTCCAACGAAGACGGATCCCCTTCGTGGAACGAAAAGCCTTTGCCGCCGGATCTCGAAGAGGTTCGCACCGTGGCGGAGTTGGTGACGCGGGTGTTGTTGCGACAAGATAAGTTCGCTCTCACGGAGAAGAAACGCGAGTTGGTCGAAGGTGTGCAGCAACGATTGAGCAAAATCCTGAAGCAAGGAGAGGTCGCCGCCGCCGACCGCAGCTGGCTTCTGTGGAACGCTCGTTTACTTCTCGTCACCGTCTTCTGACCGCCGACTCGGAGCGCCAGCAAGGGAATCCCTTACTGGCGCTCCGAGCCGACAAGGCTTTTAATCGTCGTCATCATTCTGAGCGCGCGGCATGACGAAAGCAGCCCGCACCGGCGCGGGCATCGGCACATTTTCCCCCTTTACCGAACGCCAAACGACTTCGTTGAGCAACAGATCGTCGGCGGCATCCTCCTTCGCCAAATCGAATTTCTCCGACAGCTTCGCACCCCACGCCGTTGCTTTGTTCTTCTCCATCAAGTCCACCGCCGGCGTGCCATGCTCGTATGAACCGAGATCTGGAGTCCCTTGAAACGAGTGGACCATCGGCCGCGCCGCCGCGTCGAATTGGCTCATCGGTTTGAGACCGAGGATCAGTTCCATCGTCCGCAACATGCTGCTCGTCGAATACATCGTCGAATCGACATATCGATGTTTGGTGTAGGGGCTGATCACAAGGGCGACGGCACGATGGGCGTCCACATGATCGGGACCGTTCTGGGCATCGTCCTCGACCACGAAAATTGCCGTGTCCTTCCAGAATTTGCTTTTGCTGACCGCCTCGACGACGAGTCCGAGGGCGAGATCATTGTCGGCCACCTGGGCGCGTGGCGTCGGCGCGCCGACTTTGGTTCCCGAAGTGTGATCGTTGGGCAATCGTAGGATCGTCAGACGAGGAAAACCTCCGTCGCGCTCGAAGCGATGCAGCTCGTCGATGAAGCGTTCGGCGCGCTTGACGTCGGGATAGTTGAGATCCCAACCGTGGAACTGCGAGTCGATGTGTCCCTTGAGCGCCTCGACGCGCGGCCTCGCCGGATCGCCGGGCTTCGCGCCCTCTTGGACCCACTCGCCGTAGCTGCGATAGCTGACTCCTGCCTCGGCGCAGCGATCCCATAGGTAGCCGCCCGCTCCTCGCGCGATGGCATCGAGGTTTCCTTCGGATGGGTAAATGCTCAGGTTTTTGATCGAACTGCCGGTCGGTTTGCCGCGATAGGATAAGGGCCAAGTCTTCTCGACGAAATCCGTGGCATAGGCACCCATCGTCCACTGATGGCCGTCGGCGGACACTTCGCCCTCGACGTAGAAATTATCCAGTAGCACGAACTGCCGGGTCAGTTTGTGATGATTCGGCGTCACCTTCTCGCCGAATAAACACAAATTCGGAGCGCCATTGCCCTCTTTCATGTCGCCGAATACTTGATCGTAGGTGCGGTTCTCTTTGACGATGTAGATGCAGTGCTTGATGGGGCTGGGGTCGCCAATTTTTTTGGGGATGGGGTTGCCTTCGGTCCATGCCCCGGTGGCGGCGAAATCGGCGCGGAGGGGGCAGCACGCATAGGCTTGCTTGCTGAGTTCGGCCATGGTGCGCGGCGAGGGCATTTCGAGAATGCCGAGCGTGCCTTGAAACAGTCTGCCGATGTACTGTTCGATGGACGGGAAACGACGCGGCAAAAGCGGATTCGGCCCTTGAGGATTGGGGCGCGAGGTGAGTCCCTTGCCGTTGGCGAAGTAGATCTTTTTGGCTTTGGCATCGAAGCGAACCGAGGTCGGATACCATCCGGCGGGAATAAAGCCGAGCGATCGGGCTTGTCCGCGCTTGGCGACGTGAAAGACGGCAATGTTGTTGGCGTCGGCGTTGGCCACGAAGAGCAACTCGCCGTCCGAAGACAGACACAGGCTGCTCGGTGTGTTGCCCGAAGGCGCGTTGGGATGGAGCGCGCAGTCGATGGTTTGCAGTTCTTTCCCGTCGTTCTCGGCATCGAGGACGCACACGCGCGTCGAATTGGAACAGGCGACGTACAGCGTTTTTCCATCGGGAGAGAGCGCCATCTCCGTGGGGTGGCTCTGCGTGTTCCATCCGCTCTCAGCGATCCGCTTGTCGCTTTTGAGATCGACTACGGCCACGGCAGATTTACCCCAAAGACTGACGAACAGTCTCTTGCCGCTGGGATCGACCAAGCACGTATACGGGTAGCTGTCTTTCCCCATTGGAATGGTGCGGCGCGCCTTGGGGTTTTCGAGCGGAACGATATTGACCGCGTGTCCCCACAACCCGGCGGCGTACAGCGTCTTGCCGTCGTCGGCGACGGCCAGACCGCTGGGTACGAACACGTTCGGTGGAGTCGCCATAGCCAGCGTGCGGTGGCGATGAATTAACCCCTCCTCAAAATCCCAGACATGGACGACTTCCTGCTCGCCGCCGCTGGCGAACAGCGTCTTGCCGTCCGGCGCGAAACAGATCCCTTGAAACGCCTGGTCGATGGGCACGCGGCAAACGACACTCTGAGTGGTGCCTTGCAGGGAGACTACGGCGACCTCATGGGTGCCGAAGCCGGCGTGGAGCGCGACGATCCAGCGGCCCGATGGGTGCAGGACGAGATTGACGGGGAAGTCGCCGAGTGGAATCTGTTTGCCGGCCGGTTGCAGCGCCCATTGGTTCGGCAAACGGATCATCCCTCCCGGTTCGAGGCCCGGCAGCATCCGTCGGCGGCTGTCCTCCTTGGCGAGGACTTCGTCGCCCCGAACGGACGGCACATGAGGATGGGGAGTACGCGAAGCGTAGATTGTCAGGCCGGCGAAGCCCACGATGGGAAGCATGGCCGCGATCGAACGATATTTCATTTCATCTCCCGACCGATGAGTGGAAGGTTGAGGCCGTTCGCCTGTCGTTTTGGTTCCATGTGGGGCACACGGAGTAGATTATTTACTCGACACAAGGTAAGACAAAGAAGATTTCCTGGCGAGAGGGATTAGTCTATGAGTTCGAGCGGCGAGATGCCTGTCTCCTCCCGATGCGGGCTGCAATTCCTGGGCTGGTGCGTGCATGGCTACACAGCGCTCGGCCTCGTCGCCGCCGCCGCCATCGCCGAGCTGCTCGTGCAAGGCGGTGCGGAGGCGAATCGCCGGATTTTCTTTCTCATGCTCGCGGCTACCCTCATCGATGCCACCGACGGCACGCTCGCCCGTTGGGTGCGCGTCAAAGAAGTGTTGCCGGGGTTCGACGGTCGGCGGCTCGACGATCTCGTCGATTTTCTCACATACTCTTGTTTGCCGTTGTTTCTTATTTGGCGTGCGGCGCTCTTGCCGTCCGGCTGCGAGTCCATCTTGTTGTTGCCGCTGTTGGCGAGCGCCTACGGGTTTTGTCAAACGTCGGTCAAGACGGACGACGGCTATTTCCTCGGCTTCCCATCGTATTGGAATCTGGTGGCGTTCTATCTGTATGTCTTGCAACCCTTAGAGGTTTGGTTCACCGTCGGCTTGCTCGTCCTGTTCTCGCTGCTGACCTTCGTGCCGAGCCGATACCTCTACCCCAGCCAGCGCGGACGATTAAATCGCATTACCGCGATGCTCGGCTTGCTTTGGACGCTCTTATTGGTCTGGATAATCTGGCTGATGCCCGACGATCGCACGCGCCCGCTAGCCGTCGTGTCGTTGTTCTTTCCCGCCTGGTATTTGGCACTGTCTTGGATTCTCAGCGTGCGTCTGTGGAGGCGGAAACTCATGTGCAAAGAATAAACGCCGCCTTAAGGATCGAGCGGCATCCAATCTTGGATGTCGAAGCGAGCGTGAGGAGACGAGTGGGGAACGCTGGCCGCGTCCCTATAGGCGGCCCGGCTGGCCGTTAAGATTCGGTCGAGATCTTCAATACTCAGTTCGGACTGTTCGCGGCAGAACATTAAATCGGCTTGACCGGGCACATTGACCAATTGCAAATCGTCCAGAATGCGCTGCGCTTCTTCGCCGAACCGCTTGCCCGATTCGCTGGCCGGTACGAGTAAGAAACAGCGGTCTTCCTTGGAGGACGGCGCGGGTTCGAGTAAAACGGGCGTTTGGTCGAGCGGAGGGCCACCCGCGCCGACTGCCTCGTAAACGCCGCTGCGCCGTTTGTTCCGAGTCGTTTGGAGCGGCGGAGACGCCGAGACGTAGTAGCGGCGAATGCGTGCGTGCAGATCGGAGGCACTCGATGCGGTCGATGTGGAATCCTCGACGGAAAACTCAGCTTGTGCGACATCGGTTGTCGGTAAATGATTGCCCAGACAATGCACCGCTTGGGTGATGAGCGGCGTCATGAGGTGGCGCAGCAGATCCGTTGTGCCGAGTAATGCCTTTTGCAATCCGTCGCGTTGCGACAGCACTTGATCTTGAAAGGCCTGATCGAGTTGCGTCCAATGATCGACGGTTAAGGTCTCAAGGAATCGTCGCGCCGCTTTTTCCAGATCTTTGACGCCGTCGGGAAGAACCACGCGCGCGGTAGCGGATTCGCGGATCGAGGCCCAAAACGATTCGGTGGATAAAACCGGCGTCGGACTATACTCCATGCCACTGGTACAGGTGGAAGGGGAGAAGTATTCGTCGGTTGATGGGTTCGATGAAGCGGAGGTCTCTCCCGTCGATTCGGCCAACGTCTCTTGCAGATGGCGGAGTCGTTGGCGGCAAAACGACAAATCGCGCAGGCGATCGGCGAGCCGGCCTTGGAGAAAGCCGTAGAACTGTTGCACGGCGGACAGAGTGTCCTCGGCCAAACACTGGCGCGCGAAGGCGGCCAGATGGTCGATGAATACGCGCAGCAGACGGCGCGATTTTCCGCCGAACCAGCTAAAACCGCCGGTTCCTTCGATGCAGTTGTCCAGCGCGCTTTGCAGCTGCTTTTGGCTGTGTTGCGATTTGTTGGCCTGCTGATGAAGGCGTTGCTGATGCGCTTCCATCGTGTCGCGGCAGTAACACAAGAAGCGGTTGACGGCGGCTTCGGCGAGAGCCAGACGTCGTCCGGGATGCTCGATTAGTCCGGCAACGGCGAGACCGAACCGCTGATCCCACTCCTCGGCTAGCTTCGCCGCCGCGCACTCGAGCGCGCGCGTCAAGCGGCTCTTACGCTGGGGGCCGATGCTGGTGACGCCGGGCGGTTGTAAGCCGCCTCCCAACCAATCCTGCACCCGCGTCAACGCCTGCCGCGCCCACGCCCCTGGATCGTCTTGGGCGACCATCTGCTGCGACTGCTCCTCCACGGCGGCCAGCAATCGCGTCAATAGTTCGCGCGGACTACTCTCCAATTGTTGGCCGGCCAACTCCAAGATGCGATTGGCCAAGGCGTCGGGCTGAAGCTCGGAGTCGGCGAGTACGCGCGCTTGCGCGGCCTCAAGCAGATCGCGCGCCGTGATGCGCGGCTTGTCGTCGAGGATCGAGGGCGACAACGGATCGATCAGGGATGCGACATGCTTGTCGGAGATAACCGCATGGGCGTCCAGGTCGGGGGCCTGCCATTGTTCGAGGAGGCGTTGACAGGCACTCCGGGCGGCGAGATGCAACAACAAACCGCGCGGGAACCAAACGCCGAACGTGCCAAAGCCACGAAATGGAAAGGTTCCCTTTCGTTGTCGCGTTCGCTCCAACCGCGCGCCCAGTGGAGTCGTCAACTCGTGGAACAGATAGCTGCCTAGGTGCGCCATGGCGTCTCGCCGCGCTTCGGGAGTACGATGCGCCAACGTCGAGAGGTAGGTACAATCGTAAGCCCCGCCCTCATCGACTAAACGTGGCCCGTCGCTGCCGTACTGCGCCGCGAAGCGCACCGCCGGATCGCTGAAGTGATAGACTTCGGTGAGCGTGGCGTAGAGATTTGCCAACTCGGCGGATGGAGTCGCTGGATCGTCCGGCGCGCCGCAGAAGAGAAAACTCGATACCTGCCCTTCCGGCTGATGAAGCTGCGTGAGGAGTCGGCGGAGCGAATAGCCCAGATCGACGAAGAACCCACTGCCGCCGCCGCTGGCACATGCCACGACATAAATGCGCGGCACATTATCTCGAAGCGCTAAGCCGGTCGCACTGACGGTTTGATAGATACTGTCGGGATGGCACGCCGTTTGAATCTCGCGCCTCAGCCGTGCGATGAGGCGGAGGTAATTGTCGGAGAAAGCAAGTCGGCCCAAGCTGCGCGACCCCTGCGTTTTCAGAGACCGAGGCATGGCAAAGAGTTTCTCACGCGGCAGCCATTCGCTCAGCTGATCCAGCTGGCGGCGGCGATAGTGCGACACGGGCTGCAAGGGCAGATGTTGCACCTCCGTAGTGCGCAAAGCGACTTCGGGTGATCCGCGTGTCGCCTCTTTGACTGCGTCGCCGTCCGCATCGAGATAGAGGAACCGCACGAGTGGGACTTTATCGAGGTCGCCGAAACGGTCGAGGAAACGACAGCGCAGCTCTTGCAAGGCACGTCGGCCAAACGACCCGATGCCGATGACAACCGTGGGGCGCAAGGCTCCAGTATGCGGCTGAGCGACGGTCATGCCCAGTTGCGAGATTTCTTCGTTGGGAATCGGAGCCGGATCGAGTGCCGGGGAATCCGCGGCATTCTCACCGGGCAACTGATCCAACATCATGTTTTCCATCGTGTCGTAGATGGATTTCGGCCTCATTCCCTCCGGACCCAGCACGATGTTTTGCAACGAATCGGGACGAGTCGGCGCATGCACGGTGAACAAGGCGCGGACGAAGGCCAAGCAATTGGGGAAGCGCTTTGCCGGATCCTTCGACAACGCGCGGGCCACGATGGGACGTTCGTTCTCCGGCAACGACCGCAACTCCGGCTCTTCGTTGAGATGCTGATGCGCGAGGGTGCGGGCATTCTTCCCGTTGAACGGTCGCTGACCCGTCAATAATTCTTGATAGACAATCCCCAGACTGTACTGATCGCTGCGCCCGCTGATCGCTCCGCTGAACGTCTCCGGCGGCGCGTACAACGGCGTCACTCCGCCCAGAAAACCCGACGTTCCCGAACGCTCGAGATGTTTGACCAATCCAAAATCGGCAACCTTCACGCGGTCGCTGATGAGGAACAAATTGCGAGGCTTAATATCGAGGTGCTGTAAATTGTGCTTCTCGTTCATGTGGTCGAGCGCTTCGGCGGCGTCGCGGATGTAGCGCAGCAACGCGTCGCGCGGGATGCCGACGAGTCCCGCCGAAAGGCACTCTTGAAAGAGATCGTGCAGGCTCTTGTCGGCCACTTCCATGACGATGACCAATTCGCCTTCGACAATTTCGATGCGGTCCATCGACAGAACGAAGGGATGGCGGACTTCTTTCACACGGTTGAGGGCGCGCAACTCCTGTTCGGCGCGCGCGCTATCCACATCCAGCGAATTGAGATTGCCGAACACAAATTTAATGGCCTTGAACAGGCCGCCAGGAGCTTCGCATTTCCAGACTTCGCCGAAACCGCCGCTGCCGAGCGGTTCGATGAGGCGATAACCGGGAATGGGTTCCGCATTCGGTTCGCGTTCCACACTCATTGCGTCACGACCCCATGAATCTGATTTTGGACAGAGTGTCGAACAAGGATAGGTCGCAAGAGAGAGCTTGTCCAATGCCCGGCTCTCGCCTTGGTTCCACGATCGGAGCATCCGCTACGATCCGCGCAGTCGACAGGGTCGAGGAAAACGGCAAATTCGACTCAAAAAATGCGAGAAAGTCAATCGGATCGAGCAAAAAACATTGATTGCCGCCGCGCGTCAACCTACCGTGTAAGTGAGGCTCGGCGAAAAGCCGTCGCGCGTCGCGGTGGCCATTTGATATTTGGCGTCGGTGGAGAAGTTCGACCGCCGCTCTGTCTCGGTGGAGGGTTCAAACGATGTATGTACGCCAATTGATGTTCGCGGCGTTGGCCGGCGCGGTCGTAGCCTGTGCGGGATGCAGTTGCTGCCGCGGCACTCGATCCGCCGCCTATCTCCCGCCCTATAGTACGCCGGCTGTGCCAGCCGGCGCAATCGCGGTACCCGTGCCCCCGGCTCCCGTGAGTGCGAGCTATGCTCCCGCCGCACCTTGTCCCACTTGCGCGGGTCGCTAGGGACTGGTCGGGCCGGTTCGGAATCCTTGGCGCGGATTCCGAACCATTCCGATTTCGTCGACTCCAAGACTCTTTTCTTGAGGCAATTGCCGACGATTCTCTCCCAACACTCGGTCGACCGAAACTTCGACCGATGAGGGTTGCGCGATCGGCTCGATTGTCGCTTCCGCTTCGTTCGCTTCACGTCCTTCTCCTCGTAGGCTTTCGCAGCTCTGCCCGATTACTTTCGTATATTGGTCGCGCAAGTTGTTGCTTCTCGTCGCGGCGGGGGAATACTCACAGCGGTGGATCGAGAGCGCGCTTCGTGAGTCCGCGTGCCGCGTGTCGCCATCGTCCGCCATCCCGCCAATCCGGTTTCGGATCGTCCGGCCGGCGTCCGTGTGGCCTCCAGGACGGTGGCGTGCGACCTACCCGGTGGCCGTACTTCCAAGGAAGAGAGGAGATCCTCCCCATGCGCTTCACTTACGTCTTACTTCCGTTGACGCTCTTGTTGCTCTCGCTGACATCCGGTTGTCACCATCGACACTGCTGTTGGGGCGGCTGTTCGTCGTGTTGCTCGCCGTGCGGCTCCTGTTGCGGTTACACGCCGTCCATCGAAAGCACCATGCCCCCCATGGCCGTGCCCACGACCGCCACCGTCGTTCCCCACATGCCCATGGTGGGATCGCGTTAGGATTTGGTCCCAAGTAGCTTCCCGATTGGAGAGCTTCGATAAGAGTCCGTCTTGGAACTAGCGAACAAAACCATCCGAGCCTGCAGAGTGCGCGAGGGTTGCCCTTTTCTCCCCGTTTACGCTGCCGGCTCCGATGGGTTGTTCCGCCAATCCAACGTTCGGCAATTCTTACAACGAGGACGGCATTTTTTACAATCGAGCCTTGTATTTTTGTGGTGACGGCGATCGCTTGTATGCGCGTGTCGATATTCGCAACATCAAGTTTATCCGCCAGTTAATGCGAGACTGAAGCGGATTTGCCATACCTTCCCAGCGATTGGCATGGTAGTTGCTTCGATTAAAGTGTCTTCCGGACGCACGGCGCTGGAGCCGGGCGACTGTCGCTTCCCCGAGCGATGGTCGGACAGACGGCCCCAAACGGCGGCGTCTGGACGCGGCCGACCCGACTTTTGTTCGTGCCGTTGCTGTGGCCGTCCCCCCGGACGCAACAGCGGCGAATCGGGCAGGCACCCTGGAATGGCCACCTCCCCCGGTTGCCGATCCACCCTCTCCGTGTTCCGGCTTTGGCTCCCGTGCAACGGCGACCCGCTCCCCCGCGGGTCGCCTTTTTTTATTCACCTTGCGGACGCTTAAGTCAGTTCGAGACGGTGATGGCCGCTCGCGATCGAGCGGCCTCAGCTTTTTTTTTGGCTTCGCGCCGCTTCAGGCTCGCCTCCACAAAGCCACGGAAAAGAGGATGGGCTTGCGTCGGTTTGGAGCGAAACTCCGGATGACATTGCACGGCCACGAACCACGGATGCTCCGGCAACTCGATCATCTCCACGAGCTTGCCGTCCGGAGAAGTACCCGAAAACATCATTCCGTGGGCGGCAAACTGTTGGCGATACTGATTGTTGAATTCGTAACGATGGCGGTGGCGCTCCCGGACGGACTCGCTGCCGTAGGCGGCGCGAACGCGGCTGCCCTCGGCCAAATGACAGGGCCAGCTGCCTAGACGCATCGTGCCGCCGAGATCGGTGATCGAGAACTGCGCGTCGAGCAGACAGACGACGGGATGAGCGCAATGCGGATTCATCTCGGTCGAGTTCGCGTCCTCAAGTCCAACCACATTGCGGGCGAACTCGATGGCGGCACACTGAAGACCGAGACAGATGCCGAAGAAGGGGATTTGCTTTTCGCGCGCGTGTCGAATGGCTTCGATCTTACCGCCCAGGCCGCGATAGTTGAAGCCGCCGGGAACCAAGACGCCATCGACGCCGCCGAGAACTTTTTCCGCTCCTTCGCGCTCCACTTCTTCCGCCTCGATCCGCCGCACGACCACGCGCGTCGACAGGGCGATACCAGCGTGATCCAGCGACTCGTAGATCGATTTATAAGCGTCTCGGTGCTTGATATATTTCCCGACCACGGCGATGGTCGTTTCGTGAGCCGGATGGATGATGCGCTGCACCATCGCGTTCCAGCCGTTCATGTCCAGCTGCTGCGCCCGCAATCCGAACTTCTCGACGATCAACTCGTCCAGACGATTCTCCACGAGACTGAGGGGCACTTCGTAGATGCTGAACTCCTTGTCGCGTTCCTCAATGACGGCGCGCGGTTCGACGTTGCAAAACATGGCGATCTTGTCGCGCATCTCCGGCATCATCTTCTGTTCGGTGCGGCAGATGAGAACGTCCGGTTGAATACCGATGCGCCGCAGCTGTTCAACGGAGTGTTGCGTCGGTTTGGTTTTGGCCTCGTGAGCCGTCTTCAGGTAGGGAACTAACGTGAGATGGATGTACAGACAATTGTGCTTGCCGACATCGAGCGCGAACTGGCGGATCGCCTCCAAGAACGGCAACCCTTCAATGTCGCCGACGGTTCCACCGATTTCGGTTATAACCACATCCACATCTTCTCCCGCCAACTTCCGCACCGCCGACTTAATCTCGTCGGTGACATGCGGGATTACCTGTACCGTTTGCCCTTGATAGACCCCTTTCCGCTCCTTCGTGATGACCGAACCATAGATGCGCCCGGTCGTATAGTTGCAATCGCGCGTCAACGGGGCATTGGTGAAGCGCTCGTAGTGGCCGAGGTCGAGGTCGGTTTCGGTGCCGTCGTCGAGGACGTAGACTTCGCCGTGCTGATACGGGTCCATGGTGCCGGGATCGACGTTGATGTAGGGATCGAATTTCTGCAAGCGGACGTGCAGCCCGCGATGTTCCAAAAGCATGCCAATAGAAGCGGAGGTAAGCCCCTTGCCGAGCGAACTGACCACGCCTCCGGTAACGAAAATGTGTTTGGTTTGCTTGCTGGCTGATGCCGTCATGGTGTCGTCTTCTGAGGAAAGTTTAGGGAACGCTTGCGGTGATACGCGCAAGCGCCCTCCCTCGCAATATATCCAATCGGACGCGGCTTGTCAGGTTCGGATCGCGTTCCCATCGCTTCTCAGGCGGCGCGTCCGTTGGGACTGTGCCGATAAGCCGCGACGAAGCGTTCGTAGTCGTCGTAGGTATCGACGCCAAATCCGCTTTGTTCGACAACGCCAACCTGAATCGGATGTCCCAACTCCAACACGCGCAATTGCTCCAGCTTCGCCAATTGCTCCAACGGTTCCGGCGGCAGAGCCGCATTGATTCGAGCCATTCATCGCTTCAAACCGATGGGCGCTCTCCAATTGGCGGCGGCGGTCGAACACGGAGCGAACGTCCTTCTGACTAATGACGTTCGCCTCCGTTCGTTCCCCGGTCTCACGGTCGAATTGCTGCCTTGACTCTCCGTTCTTCAATTCGGTTGCTGGGGAGGAACGGTTCGAGCCACGCGGTCGCTTCCTTGTTGTCGTCGCCTCGCTGGGAGAAATCCCACGCCGAATAAGCACAACTGAGTCAGCCCGAACACCATCTGTAATTTGTGCAGAGGCGGAGTGCCGTAGGAGTGATGCGGAATGTCGGCGAACCAGGCGAAGGCCACCACGATATTGCCGAGGATCGCCAAGGGAATCACTCGATGGTTCCAGGTTCGCGCCGCTAACAATAGCAACAGAGCCAGATCCCAGACCAGTACGCCTATCCCCCATGTCTCTTTTGGATGCCAGCCCCAATAGCGGCCCAGATGGTCCTTCGCCCAGACGCATCCCAGCAAAAGTCCCGCGAGCGTCAAAACCGCTGCCGTGGCCATCAGTCTGAAAACCGCTCGTTCCAGTTCTTGCATTTGCCCGGCGCTCAGGTCGCGGAAGGGACGAGTTGTCACATAACAGATGGCAAGGCTTCCCACGAGCAACGACAGGGTATATCCGAGCGCGACAGCGCCGACATGCGCGGCCGAGAGCAATCCCACCGCTTGAGAGCAAGCCAGCAAATAGCCGACAATTAAAATCGCAAGGACGACTGCCACAAACCTCACCACGCGCACCGGCAGCCAATTGGCTGGGGCCGCGACCTTGGCGAACTCTCGCGCCAAAGCACTCGGTTGGCCCAGACGCAATGTGGCCAACGCCAACGCCTGCTCCTCCGTTTGTCCCGTCCTCACGAGTTGCTGAATTTCCTCGCGGAGATGGCTTTCGAGTTCGTCGAGTACCTCGTTGTTACAGCCGGTTGTTTCAGCTAGATCGCGCCGCCACTGTGCGATCCGTTGTTCCATTTCAGGCATGTTGCACCCCCCATAATTGATTCAAAGCCGACAAAACCACTCGCCATTGTTCTTTCTGTTCGGCCAGAGCCTTTCGCCCCTCGGTTTTCAGGACATAATACTTCCGCTTGCGTCCCGCTTCCGACTCGCCCCAACGACTACGGATGTACCCTTGTGCTTCCAAACGATGTAGGACGGGATAGAGCATACCGTCGGTCCACTCCATGTCGCCCTGGGATAGAGCGCGCACGCGCTGAATGAGGGCATAGCCGTAACTTTCGCCCTCCTCCAGGATGGAGAGAACCAAGGGAACCGCAGAGGCCGCTACTAAATCTTTTCGGATCTTCATAAACACCATGATACATAGAAGTGCTAGGCATAGCGAGAGAAAAAGTAGGAGAAGCGAAAGGCTCGTTTAGCCGCGACGCGCAGCGGAGTGCGAACGCGCTCCGCTGCGCGTCGCGGCTAAACGGAATGAAACAAGGCAAGAACGCCAAGTCCGTAGAACGTGTACTCTACATCGTGGCCATCATCCCACAAGCCGCCGTGAAAACCGCCCTCCGGGCGATCCAGCGACTCGGCGTAGCTCCGCACTTGCTCTGCATCCAAGCGCGACAAACCGCCGAGTTGTTCGAGCGTCCAAGCGGCGGTGAACGTGGACAGCAGATCGCCCAGCGGAGCGCGACCGTTGGCGCGTAGTCCGCCCTCCGGCGAAGTCATGTCGGCGAGGAAGTCGATAACTCCTTCGCGCACTTCCTCCAGCGTTCCCGACATTTCCTCGGCGGCGATTTGCAGTAGACCAATGGCGGCGGCGGTCGGATTGGTGCCGCCGCGCCGCATCGGTGCGATTTCGACGTAGCCGCCGTCCTCGCGCCTGCGCCCGGCCACGAAACGCACCACCTCGGCCAAGCGCGGCAGAGGCCGGCCCAGCAGTTGATAGCACAACGCTACCAAGAAAGTATGATAAGTGCTGCCCGACGCGCCGCCGATGGCCTTGGCGTAACCCCCATCGGCGGTATGGAAACTCTCCAGCATCGCGGCGACGCGCTCCGGCCAATCCGGCGGACTATCGGCAAGTACATCGGGACCGCCCGCCGCTTGCACCAACAGGCAGGCGTAGAGAAACGAGAAAAAATCGACTACACTCGTCTGTTGCGTCAAACTCGCGCGAAGAAAGCGTGCCGCCCCGTCGCCGACCTCCGCCGTCAGCGCATCAAGGACGGCGAGGCCGCGCAGCGCGAAGCCGGTGTAGTACAGATCGGAGCCGCCCTCTCGGCCGGAGAAACCGCCATCGGCGTTTTGCCTCGCCCGCAAATAGGCGACGTGGCGCGCGCGCACTTCGTCCGGCAGCCGCGCCACACCCTCCGCCAGTCGAGCCGTCAAACGAGGTAAGTACGATTCGTCGATCATGCTCACGACTTCTTCTTGTCGTCTTTTTTCGGTTCGGGTTTCTTCTTGTCGTCTTTTTTCGGTTCGGGTTTCTTGTCTTCTTTCTTGGTTTCAGGTTTCTTCTTGTCTTCTTTCTTGGTTTCGGGCTTCTTCTCTTCCTTTTTCGGCTCCGGTTTGTCTTCGATACCGAGATTCACGTCCACACTCGGAATCGCCTTCTTCAGCTTCGCCGCGCCCGCCGGAGTGACTTTCGTGTCCCAGACGTACAACTTTTTGAGCTTTTTCAGACCTTCGAGGTTTGCCAATCCGGCGTCGCCGATCGCCGTGCCGTACAGGTTCAAGTATTCGAGATTGATTAGCCCCTTGAGGTTCTCCAACCCCTTATCGGTGATTTTGGTTTTCTCCAGGTGCAAATGCGTCAATTCGGTCAACGGCTTGAGTTGAACGAGTTGCGTGTCCGTCACCGGCTGGCCTCGCAGGTTCAGATGCACGACGCCCTTGAGATCTTTGAGCAGGACGAGCGGTTCGTCGGTCCATTTGCCGTCGATCTGGAGGTACGACACCTCCAAATGCTTATCGTTCTGCGCCACTTCGAGGGCCAAGCCGCCCAGCTGGGCAATACGCGCTAGTGACTTCTTGCCCGCTTCGCTCTGTACGACCGGAGGCGGTGTCGGCGTATCCGCCGCGATCAAACCGACGGTCAAGCCGCACAACAATGCGATGGATGTCAACTTGTACATGAGACAATATCTCCACTTGATGCAGGGGCCGGAATCCACGCCACCCTGGTTGCCCCTTTATCACGTTTTATCGCAAACGCGAACGAATCGACAGATTATTTAGGGAAACTCTTGACTAATATACATTAGTTCATGTACAAGAGAGGAAACCGTTCCTCTCAGCGACGGGGCCGCGGACGACTACGACCATGCGATCTTTCAACGCCATCGGGCATCTCGACGCCGATTGTTTCTACGTTTCGGCGGAACGGGTACGCGATCACTTTCTGTGCGGCAAGGCCGTCGGCGTGCTGGGCAATCAGGGCGCGTGCGTCATTGCCAAGAGCTACGAGATGAAGCACGCCGGCGTCAAAACCGGCATGCCCATTTGGGATGCCCTGCGCCTCTGTCCGCAAGGCGTTTACGTCAAACGCGATTTCCGTTGGTACGAAGTTCTCAGCCGGCGCATGCTCGATGTCGTCCGCGCCTTTTCGCCGCGCGTCGAGTATTACTCCATCGACGAATTCTTCTTCGAGGTTTCCGCTGGCGTCAACTTGCAAGAGATGGCCGAGCGGATGCGCGATGCCGTGTTGCGCGAGATCGGCGTGCCGGTCACGGTCGGCATCGCGCGGAGCAAGACGCTGGCCAAACTCGTCTCCGACACGGCCAAACCGTTCGGCGCGTTGGCCCTGCTCGACCGCGCCGCCGAGTTGGCCTTGTTGGAGCGACTGGAGGTCACGGAGGTAAGCGGCATCGCTTCGCGCCGCGCCGCCCGCTTGGAACCGCACGGCATCCGTACTTGTCTCGATCTGGCGTCGGCGGATCGTCGCCTGGTGCGCCGACTCTTGACCATTACCGGCGAGGCATTGTGGTACGAACTGAACGGCGAAGCGGTGTTGCCGTTTTACACCGAACGTCCGCCGCACAAGATGCTGTCGCGCGGCGGCAGCCTCGGCGGAACGGTCGCGCGGCCGGATCGCCTCTACGCTTGGCTGGCGCGCAACGTCGAACGCCTCGTCGAGGAGTTGGAATTTCACATGGTCTGCACGGGCGCGTTGAGCGTGTACATCCAGCACAAGGACGGCAGCGACGGCTTCGCGCGGAGGATGTTGCCGGCGCATACGGATCGCTTCGATTTATTGATGGAGGCAGCGAATTCGGCGTTGGCGCAAGCGTGGAGTGCGGATCGCCCGGCCATACGAATGCACGTCGCCGCCAGCCAGCTGCGCCGTTCCGGCTTCGTGCAGTTGGGGCTGTTCGATGCGCCTCCCGAACGAGCGGAAGCCGTGGCCAAGCTCAAGCGCGAAGTCAACGCCGAAGTCGGTCGCTTCGCCCTGCGCAGCGGAGCCACGCTGCCGTTGGCCGATGTGTATCGAGACGAAGCCCAGTCTTACGATATTTGCGACGTGCGTGGGAAGATCTGTTTTTGATAGTCGCAGTCTTCGCTTAACCGCGACGCGCCAGCAGAGCGCGTTGAAGAGCGCCAAGGCGCTCCGCTGGCGCGTCGCGGCTAAGCGATGGAGACGATCATGCTTGCGGGTATGGCCTTGGCGTTGAGCGAATTGCCGGTGGAACTGATGGTCCGGCACGGTTTGGAGCGGCGCGTCTGCGATCGCGGCGGCGAGCGCGAGGTGCAGTTTCTTTTCGCCGACGCGGATCGTTTGTTGCCGGTATGGCGCAACGGTCGGCTGCAAATCCTGCGTTGGGGCAATCGGCGCGGCGAGAGCGCGCATCTGCCCTGCACGGCCTGGACGCAGCTGGACACGGTACAAAACGGCGGATGGAGCGATCGCGCGATTGAGTCGGTCGTCGTGCCGGCGACGATGGGCTTGGATAAAGGCGTTTGGTATCGTATCCGTCAGGGCATTCGCGGCCTGGTCGCCCTCGACGAGCGCGGTGGTCCGCGCGTGTATGTGATTTGCGAGCCGTCGAGTCACTATTACCAAGTGATGACGCGAGGCGGCAGCTGGATGCCAGCACTGATCGACGAGCGGATTTAAGGCTGCACGAGCAAATCCATCCGAGCGACCCGACGGATGAACGGTAGACAATGTTGGAGCCGTGGATTCCTCCGGCCAAGCATGGGGGATGCAAGCGAAAGGTAGACATCCGACGCATTGTCCGCGCCATCAAATAGGAGCGTCGCCGTCACTTTCCGCCCACGATTCGCACGCGCGCCGGGGAGCCGTTCTTGTCCTCCACTTCGCAGCGCAAGCCCCGTTCGCGTTCGTCGCGGTCCACCACGAGGGTCAGCGTATGGATGCCGACCGGCAGGTTTAGCTCCAACGATTCCTTGACCGCGATGGGTTCTCTGTCGATCCACAGTTTGACTCCCTTCGTCGAGTTGAGGCGGACGACGAACGGGCCGGAGGTGGTGACTTCGATGTGACAGCGGAGCAGTGAGACGGCGCGTTTGTCCTTGCCCAACGAGAACGAATAGGCGTCCGTCACCGGGAGTTCGCCGGATAAGGTGCTGTAGATCGAACCCCATTGGAGACCGCGTTCATCTTTGAAAGGAGTGGCCAAGCCGCCGCCCAGATGCAGGAACGACCATGCCTCGCGCGTTGGCTCCAGGGCTTGCCAACTCCGGACGATGCGACGGGGACCGATAGCGTAGGGGCCGACTTTGCCCAATTCGGAGAGAAATCGCACGAGATCAACCAGTTCGCCGCGCGTCAGCGTGTCGGTGAGGCCATCGGGCATCAGCGAACCGCCGGGAGATTTCTCGTCGATGTCTTTGGTTGGAATGGCGATCTCTCGATCTTCCGCTCCGCGCAAGACCAATTCGGTTTTCGTCTCGCGGATTTTGATACCGGAGTATTGTTGTCCCTTTTTTGTGGTGACGAGTAGCGAGTGATAGTTTTCCTTGATGGCCTTATTCGGCTGCAAGAGTGAGTCGATGAGGTAATCGACGGGAGCGCTGGCACCGATGCTGCTGAGATCGGGACCGACCTGACCGCCCGCGCCGCCGATGGCGTGGCATTTCAGGCACACTTGATCTTTGCGGCGGAAGACGAGTTCGCCGCGCGCCGGATCGCCGATCCGAGCCACGTCGGCAACCATCGCGTTCAGTTCCTTGGGTGACAGAGTCCGCACTCCAAACGTCAGACCGCCGGCCTTGGTCAACACCTCGACCAATCCGTGGTCGGGACGGCCGGTCGAACGCACGGTGCGCACGCCGATGCGGGCCACATCGGCGGGGATCTTCTGTTCGCGCAGTGCCGTTGCCAACAGAGCCGCTCCGCCTTTGCGTTGCAAGAATGCCTCGAAGACGCCGGTAGCCGCAAGCTCGTTGGGTAGTTTCGACAACACCGACGCGGCGCGGTGGGCGGCGGACTTGGCATCGAGCGGAACCAGGGCGATCAGCGCCAGAATCCGCCGCGACGAGGAATCGTCTCTATCGGCGAGTTTCTCCAATGCCTCGATGCTGGCCGATCCGCCGAGCGCTGCCAGGCCGTCGATGACCGCGCGGCGCAAGGCATCGCCGGTGTCGTCGGCGCGGGCCAATTCGAGCAATCGGGTCCGGGCCGCTTCCAACTTCCACAATCCCGCAACGCGCGCGGCGGCGATCTGAAGACTCTCGCTATCCGTTTTTAACAGCGGGACAATGCGAGCGAGATCGCCGGCGGGACGGAGGTTGCGTTGGCGCATAGCTCGTTCCAGCGCTTCGAGCAATCGCGTCCGCTCCTCAACGGTCTGTTTCGGCGATACGACGCGCTCGAACAACAGCGCCAGTTCTTGGGGACCGCCCAGCGTAGCGATGAAGGCCAAAACGCCTACGGTGTTCGCGCCGGCTTTGCCGCTGCGCACCAATTCGATGAGTGGCTGCAAGACGGCGCGCGAATCCACCGATTGGAGGGCGAACAGCAGTTGGCGCGCGTCGGGGACAACGAATTTACCCGCTTGCAAGGCGGGCAGCCAATAAGGCCCCAGCTCGCGCATCGTTAGCCACAAACTGTATTCGAGATATTTGTCTATCGGTTTAGTCAGCGATTTTAAGGCCAATTCGGCGGAGCGAACGTCGTGGATCTGCCCTAAGGCTCGCACCGCCTCCAAGCGTACTTGCGGATGCTCGTCGTCGATGCGTGGCGTCAGCATTTGCAGCGGATCGGAGAGGCGTTCGTGCCAGGCCGAGACGACGCGCACGGCGGCGGCGCGAACGCGATAATCTTTCGCTTCCAGTAGCGACGCCAACAACTTCGGCTCGACGATATCGAGCGACTGATAGGTCCACAATGCTTCGAGACGTAGCGTCTCCTCGTCGTGTTTTTCCGTCCACTCTTTCAATTCCGGCAGCGCTTTCTTGCCGCGCTCCTTGAGAACGCGGCGAGCGTGATGGCGCGTCCAATCTTCGGGCGCATTGAGGGCTTCGAGCAGATCCGCCGTCCTGTCCTCAACCAGTTTCGGACGGGGCACGAGGGGTCGGCCCTTGGCGGTGATGCGCCAGATGCGTCCGTGGCTGACATCGCGGCGCGGATCGCGGAAATCGACCTCTCCATGTTGGATGATCGGATTATACCAATCCGCGATGTAGATTGCGCCGTCCGGTCCCATCTTGACGTCCACGGGACGAAAGGCCGGGTGATTACTGCGGATCAGGTCGGCTTGCAAGGTGGCGGAGTAGTACGAGCCTTCTGGGGTCAGGGTGAAGCGACAGACGCGATGACCGCGGAAATCGTGGGTGAGGAGGCTGCCGCGCCACGCTTCCGGCAGATGGCGACCGCTGAGAATCTCGCAGCCGCAGTATTTCGGATGACCGGGATTGAGACCTTGCAGTACGCGCGCCTCTCTCGGCGTGGCGGTATAGCTCGCCCCAACGATCACCGGGTTGACGCCTTCCGTGCCCGCCCCGTCGGTGACGAACGATTGACCCCAACGGTCGAAGTGATGCCCCCACGGATTCCACCAGCCGCGCGCAAACACTTCCAGCCGGCCCGTCTCCGGCCGAAGCTGCCACACACCGCCGCCGCCCAGCCGGCGCGGACCATACGGCGTTTCAATATGCGAGTGAATATAGATGGATTGATTGAAATATAAATTGCCGTCGTGGCCCCAGCGCAGGGTGTGGACGATATGATGCGTGTCCTCGGTGCCGAAGCCGGAGAGAACCACGCGGCGACGCAGCGGCCCCTTCTCGCCTTCGGGCCGCGACAAATGCAGCAGTTCCGTACTCGCGCCGACGTAGACGCCGCCGTCGCCCGGTTCGATACCCGTAGGGATGAGCAGCCCATTGGCGAACACCGTCGTTTTATCGGCCTTGCCGTCGCCGTCGGTGTCTTCCAGAACGATGATCTTGTCGTTGGCCTTTTGTCCGGGCTTGATCTGTGGATACGATTCGCTGCACGCCACCCATAAGCGACCGGCGGAGTCGAAATTCATCTGAATCGGCTTGGCCAACAGCGGATCGGCAGCGAACAGATTGACCTCGAACCCGTCGGCCGCTTGCAGCGCCTTGCGCTCAATCTCCGGATCGGGATCGGGCACCTTGGCATCGCGCTGAGCGAAGACGCTGCTTTGGCAAGCGAGGAGAAGCACCACCACAAGCCCGCAGCGCCAGCAAGGGCGGCCCTTGTTGGCGCTGCGGGCCGACAAAAGGCCGTTTTGCATCATCATCTCGTTCATGGCTTCTTCTCCGCTTTCGGTTGATTGAGGCGAGCCGCGGCAACACGCAGCTTGGCAATCTCTATTTCCTTGTCGGCGACCAACGGATCGAACTGCGGAATCTCGCGAGCGTTCTGCCCCTGTTCGTGTTTGCGGAAACCGAACAGATAGGTTTCGTTTTCCGGACGCCAGCGGTAGAAATAGAGACGATTCTTGGCGACGATGGTTTGTCGGAGTTTTTCGATCCTTTTGTTGTCTCCTATCGCGCCGAAGTCTGAGGCATGAGGGCAGCCCAACGCTTTTTGCAAAACCAGAGCCGACCGCATGTATCCGTCGGAAGTCAGATGAATGCCGTTATCGGTCAGGGGCTTCTTTTCTCGACCCAAGAGATCGTATAAATCGACGAAACGATGCCCGCGTTTCTCCGCCACCTCTCCAATCGCATCGGCGTACAAACGCAGGTTCTTGTTATTCTCCGCCGGATCGGGCAGCGGGAGACCGAGGTCTTCTTGCTTGAGCGGTGACAGCAGGACGATGCGAGCCTTCAGCGGAGCGAACGTATCCAAGAGTGTTTCGAGTCCCTTGACGAAACGCGGCAAGCCCTTCGCTCCCTCGAACGATTCATTTGTGCCGTAGCCAATGAAAATCACGGTCGGCTTGAGCGCGAGAACGTGATCTTTCAGTTGGCGGAAACCGTCGACCTGCGTGCCGAAACCGGCGCGGGCATCGCCGAATACGGTGTCGCCACTCCAGCCGAGATTGCGAAAGATGATGGACTTATCGGGATAGCTAAGCGTCAGCGCCGTCTCCCAGTAGCCATAACGCTGCTCGCGTTCGATCAGCGTGCTGCCGACGAGAACGACGCGGTCGTCGTCGCGGAGGGCGAATGGCTCCGCCGCGCCGGCCATCGAAACCACGATTAAACCAAGAGGAAGTGACGGAAGGAGTGCATACGATTTCACGATAGGCTTGCTCCGGGTGTGAGCGTGAGGTCACAATCTTTGCGGTAAGTCGATTGTATCCGAAAACGATGGGAGAACAACGAGAGAATGGCCGCTCGCAACCCATTTTGCACTTCTCCCCGCTCCGCTTTCCCGCGTTCAACTCCAATGGGGCGGACGATTGTTGTTGGCAAGCCGCGCGGTCAAAGGGACGCTTTCCCTCGTTCGATCCGACTCGCTTGCCACCTTGACACCCTTCGCTATCCACGCTACTTTCGCGGGGGGGATGGTGATCGGAAGTCGCGTTGCCAAACTCAATCGACCGTTTCTGAGGTCTGTCATCATGCAACTGCTGGCACCGGATATTCTGGAAGAGGCTCGTGGCCTGTCGCCGTGGGTGAGTGGCACGGGGATCGCGCTGGGCTTTCTTCTCTGGTTGTACGGTGGGCGAACGCATCGCTTCTGGTTGGCGATGAGCGTGACGTTGACGGCGGGGGTGATGGGACTATCTCTGGGCCGCACCTATGGAATGCAGCCGCTCGTGGCCGGGTTGTTGTTGGCCGTGTCGGCGGGGGCGTTGGCGCTCTCGCTGGTGCGCATTCTCCTCTTTGCCGTGGGGGGCTTGACCGCGCTCACCCTACTGCAAACGCTGACACCGGCTTGGGAAGAACCGATTGCCGTCTTCCTCGTCGGCGGACTAATCGGCGTCCTACTGTACCGCTTTTGGATCGTGGTATTCTCCAGCACGATCGGCGGCGTTTTGATGGCCTACAGCGCTATGGCTTTGCTGGATCGATTTCATAGACTGGATAGTGTCGCTTGGACAGAGAAAAACGGCCCCCTCTTGAATTGGGCGTGCGGCGCGTGGATTGTCCTGGGCGTTCTGATTCAACTCTTGTTGGATCGTCGCCGTCGCCGCAAGGCTCAAGCGTCGGAAGGAGGAGCCGATTTGGTAGAGGAACCTCCTCCACCCGCTAGACCCGTGCCGACGGGGTTGCGGACGTGGAGTGAAAAGTGGATCGATCGCCTCGCCGGCTAGAGAGACGACTTCATGCTCCGCCGCCTGCTTCTCGGACTTCTACTGGGTCTGTCCTTGCTGTTCGCTGACTCTACGACCGCGCGCGCGCAACAGCCTTCCGCCCCTGAGGTGGAGAAAAGCGATAAGTCTACTCCCGTTTTTCCCTATTTCCTTCTGATTATCTACTCGTTGTTGATTTTGACCGTCGTGTGCATGCCCAGCCGCAAGGCTTGAGGTCGCTTCGAGCGGGTCGAGCCAAGTGGAAGTACCCGAATAGTATCGAGGAGAAGTGTTTTCATGCCGTCTGCCGAACTACCCGATCTACTGGCTCTCGGTCGCCGCGTCATCGACGGCGGCGAAGTGACCCGCGAAGAAGCACGGCAACTCTTCGCATTGGAAGGCGACGACCGCTACGATCTGTTCTATGCGGCTCATAAAGTCCGTCGCCATTTCCACAGCAATCGCGTGACCTTTTGCAGCATTCTACCGACGAAGTTCGGCAATTGCGGCGAAGATTGTAAGTTCTGTGCCCAGAGCGCCCATTTCGACGCCGGCGTCACGCCGCACGCCATGATGGGTGGCGACGAGGTGGCTAAAGCTTGCACCGATGCCCGCGACCGCGGTGCCAGCGCCTTCGGCATCGTCAACAGCGGACGGGGGCCGACCAAGCGCGAATGGCCGAAGATCATGGAAGCGGTCCACGCCATGAAGGAAGTGGACGGCATCTGCCATTGCGCGACCCTCGGCACGCTCACCGAAGAACAGGCGCTCGATCTCAAGGCGGCCGGCGTTCGCCGCATCAATCACAATCTCGAAACCTCGCGCGAGTTCTATCCGCAAATCGTAACCACTCACACCTGGCAAGAGCGCGTCGACACGGTACGGCTGGCGCAAAAGGTGGGTCTGGAAACGTGTTGCGGGTGCATCTTCGGCATGGGCGAATCCATCGAGGACCGCGTCAGCTTGGCGTTCAGCTTGAAAGAACTGAACCCCAGTGTCGTGCCGTTGAATTTTCTCTTCCCCATCCCCGGCACTCCGCTGGAGAACGCGCCGCGCCTCAAACCGATGGAGATCCTGAAGATCGTCGCCGTCATGCGCCTGATCCTGCCGCGTCAAGATTTGAAAGTG
>JAKBCS010000168.1:0-6382 GCA_021807595.1 Planctomycetota bacterium
GTAAGCTGCCGGGTCCCGGCGAACCGGCAGCGTAAGCTGCCGGGTCCCGGCGAACCGGCAGCGTAAGCTGCCGGGTGATGAATCCACAACCCGGCAGCTTACGCTGCCGGTTCGCCGGGATGGCTCCCTATGCCACCGCATAGAGTTTACGAACCTGCCGCGCGAGCAAGGCATCCACTAGACGAGGAAGAAAACGGTTGAAGCGCAGCATCCAGCGCGCGTCCCAACCGAGGACCGTCTCGGTTCGATTCTTCCGCACGGCGCGTAAGATGCCGGCGGCTACACGCTCGGGCGGCATGCCTTTGCTGACATCGATCGGATAGCGGCCGGTGTTGCGCAACAGATTGCTCCATAGTTCGCTGCGCGTCAGACCGGGAAGCACCAACAACACGTCGATGCCGAAGCGGACCATTTCACCTCGCAGCGCCTCGGTCAATCCGCACAGAGCGAACTTGCTGGCCGAGTATTCGCTCCATGCCGGGATGCCGCGCCGGCCGCACATGGACGCGACATTGACGATGGCCGGTTGTCGGCCTTTGCGCAGTTCCGGAATGGCCAGGCGAATCAACTCGGCGGGGGCGAAGAAGTTGACCTCGAAGACGCGCCGTAGTATTTCCTCGGAGTTTTCGGCGAAGTGGCACCAGCTGCCGACGCCGGCATTGTTTATCAGTACATCCAGCCCGTCAAAGTGTTCCAGCGCCGTCGTCAGGATGTGCTGGCGATCCGCTTCGCGGGTGATGTCGCCGGGCACGGCAATGGCTTCCGCGCCGAGAATCGTTAGGGAGCGCGCCAGTTGTTCCAGCTTGTCCACCGAGCGCGCCGTGAGAACGAGCTTCGCTCCAGCGCGAGCCGCCTGTTCGGCCAAGCTGCGACCGATGCCGCTCGACGCTCCGGTCAGCAGCACCCGCGCTCCGCTCAAGTCTCGTCGCATCATAGAATCTCCCGATCTCTTTGTCAAAGCTGCCGAATCTTCGCAGCTTCTCCAAATTTAACCGATGCGAAGCAAATCGCTCCACCCTTTTGAGAGAAAATCACTTCGGGGCGGGTAGGGAAGGCGGATTGCCGGTTACGACCGTCATCCCCGTTTCACACGGCAGAGACCGACGCACGGACGAAGCGAATGTTTAATCCCGTCTCCAATGTATCTTATGGGGATTGAACCGATGGGAACATGGTTGCGCGGTCGAAACCGCGCCACAGAACGTCCGATTGAGTGGACTTTTCGCAAGAGGCAAACCGGCAGCGTCAGCTGCCGGGTTGGCGCAATCGCTCGGCGGCGTCAGCTGCCGGTTCGCCCACCCAGCCGCCTGCTTGACTTGCCATGCAGAAGGTTTATTGTGGACGAATACCCTTACGTCTCAAGAATCGACCCAGCCTTCCGCGAGTGGACCCATGACATCCTCCCCCGATGCTCGACCGAGGAACGTCTTTCGCCGCCGATTCGTTCTCGGGGCCACGACCATGGTGCTTCTTGGCGTGGCAGGAGGCGGCGCGTTCTGGTGGACGCATCGCGCCCCACCCGCGCCGATCCCGCCTTCCGTCCCCGCCAATCGGGCCGACCCCGAAGTCACCACGATCGTCGAGAGAGTGCGCGAGGAAGTTTTGAGCGAGCCACGCTCGGCGCGAGCCTGGGGCCGACTTGGCCAGGCGTTTTTCGCCAACGACATGGAGGTGGAAGGAAACATTTGCTTTGCCGAAGCGGAACGGCTCGATCCCGCCAATCCGCGTTGGCCTTATTATCGAGGAGGCATCGCGGTCAACCGCGGCGAGCCGGAGGAGGCTTTGCCCTTCTTTCAACGGGCCGTCGAGCGCGATGAGGCGACGACAGCGGGCAACTTCGCGCCGCGCTTGATGGCGGCGGAGACGCTACTGGCTCTGGGACGATTGGACGAAGCCGAAGAGCAGTATCGCAAAGTGTTGGCGCGGCGAGAAGGTGAGATGCGAGCGCACTACGGCTTGGGTTTGGTTTACGCCGCGCGCGCCGATTATAAGACTAGCCGAACGGAGTTGCAGCGCTGTGCCGGCGATCCCTTTGCCCAGCAAAAAGCCTGCGTGCAATTGGCCGCCGTCTGTCGTCGTCTGGGCGACGATGCCGAAGCCGAGAAGTTCCGCCGATTGGCCAATCGCCTGCCGATGGACCGCGATTGGCTCGACCCCTTTGCAACGGAATACCTGCCGTGGGCGGTGAAAAAGCGCATGCACTATCGCCACGCCGAATCGCTGGAAGCGGCGGGCAACCTCACCAAAGCGATGGAGGTCTTGCGTCCCATGATAGCGGCATACCCCAACGACTATCTGCCGCGCGTGACGTTGGCCAAGCTCGTTGGGCGGATGGGCGATCACGTTCAAGCCGAACAGCTGCTGCGCGAGGCGCTGCAAATCGCGCCGGATAAGGTTCAGGTCCATTATTATCTCAGTCTGGTTCTGTTCACTCACGCCGAGGCCGAGGCGCAACACGGCTCTCGCGAGCGCGCCGGCGCACTCTACCGAGAAGCGATTCAACGTGCCAAGGAGACCTTGAAGATCAAGCCCGATTACGGCTTCGCCTTTATGACACTTGGATTATCGCTGAAAGGGCTAGGCCAACGGGCGGAAGCCTTGGCCGCGTTGCAGGATGCGGTTCGCTGCAATCCCGAACATGCCGAATTACATTTTTATTTGGGAGAAATGCTCGTCGAGGAAGGCCGCCGAGACGAGGCCCGCGATCACCTCAAACAGGCCGTCGAGATGGGGCCGGCCAATGCGGCTTGGCGTCCGCGCGCACTGGCCGGATTGGCTGCGTGTGACAGAAGTAGGCAGTAAGCAGTAGGCGGTAAGAAAATATGTCTTTTGACTCTTCCTACATCTTACTGATTACTGCCGACTGAAAAGCGGTCACTTCGTCAACTTCAAATCGTAGCTCCCCGAGGGGACCTCGATTCTCAGCTTCGTGTTGCGCGGATCGGTAAAGTCGCGACTGAATGCAACGGCTGGAGGAGTCTTGGGATCGGCGGACGGCATCATGGACGGTGTTACGGTAACGCGATATTTCCCCGCCGGCGCTCCTTCTTTGCCGGCGGTAAAAATCTTGTAGGTTCCGTCGGAGCCGATTTGACCGGCGGACAGACCGGCCGTCGGCGGCTGGTCCTTGGCCGATTCCTGGGTCGGGATGCCGACGTCGGGAATCAGCGCCACCTGGCCGGCCGTAAGAGCTTGGCCATCGAGGGTGACTTTTCCCGAAACCGGCGACATGGGTGGCAGTTTCTTACCGCAGCCCACGACGAGAATCAGCCCGGCGAGGACAACCATACCGGCCGGACGGCAACAGAAATTGCGATACATGAATAATCCTCAATAGAAAATGCGGGTAACGGAGGCAACTGGCGAGCGGAGGTTCTAGGCCCCCGCCCGCCGAGATCGAAGGACTTATGCCCCCCGCGTGCGACCAACCGTGCTTACCAATCCGAACCCAGAGTCTCGCCTCCGTGCGGAGTGCAGGCGGCGTTCCAGGTGTAGACCGACATACCGCTATTCACGGTGCGAACGCTGCCGTCGGCCAAACCGGCCATCATGGCACCGGTGTGTGGGCCTTGGGTGACGTACCAGTTGCATTGTTGCGCGGAAGGACCGGCTTGGAATGCGGTGGAGCCATAGTAAAACATCGCTCCGCCGGCATTCATCTGCCAAATGCCATCGTTTTGCGCCCCGAAGGTGGGACTGGACCACGGATCGCTGCCGTTGAGGATGGTATCCCAAGCCCACGCCGGCAGCGTGCATCCTCCCGAAGAGGGCGAACAGTTGCGGAACCGCTCGGCAAACATCACGGTATTCGACGTGCCGTCTGGAATCTGAGCGACGATATTTTGCGTGCCGCGCGGCTCGAACACCTCCACGTTGCCCGCATAGTTGCACGACGCATAACCGTCGCGCTGAATCGTCGACGACTGCATGACGCCACAACCGCCGTAGGTGTTGGCGTTGATGACCACGGGATCGCTCGGACAGAGGAACTCCTTAATTACCGTGCTACCGACGTTCGAGGAGTAACCGCCGGCCAGATTGTAGACGTTATTTTGTTCCATGTACGGTAACAAATAAAAGAAGACCGACCCGGAAGTTCCCGTTGGGCTATAGACGTTTCCATAGGGGCTGCCCCTACCCTGGTTCAAGCCAACGCCCTCGACGAGGGGAAGCACATTGTAAGTGCCGTTGAAATTGTGGACCGCAAGCCCAATTTGCTTGAGATTGTTGGAACAACTCATGCGGCTGGCGGCCTCGCGCACCTTCTGGACTGCCGGCAACAGCAATCCAATCAGAATGGCAATGATGGCGATTACCACCAACAACTCGATGAGGGTGAACCCCCGCCCTCTGCCGCGAACGAAGCGAAGAAGAACAGCCATGAACAAATCCTCCAAAAAAGACCGTAGAACGAACTATCCTTTGAAGAACGCAAGTTTCTTGCCCATTGAACGGCCCTCGCCCTTCCGCAATTCGAGGCGCTTATCCACGCCGTAACCGTTGCGTTGGTTGTCGAAGATTTCACGCTCGCCGTTGGGCCAAACGACCTCGATCGATTCCACTCGCTCGACCGTTCCCAAGCCGAAGTGAGCGATCGGTTCGCTGCTGCCGAGATAGCTGTCCGTTGGGTGCGGCGAACCGACTCGGCGCGTTCCACCGGCCTGGAGGCGTACGAGCGCGCCCAAGGCGTCGCGCCGCAGCGCGGGATCGAACGCGCGCACTTGCAGCCAGTGTCCGCGATCGGGCGCGACATTCTTGAACAGCCGCGCCGAACCGCCGATGGTAGTCACGAGCAGATCGACCGCACCGTCGCCGTCGATATCGCCGCGAACCAGACAGCGGGCCACGTTCTGCTTGCCGCAAAATGCTGGATTATGGGGAGACAGATTCTCAAAATGTCCGCAACCATCGCCGCGAAAGATTTGATTGTGGTCGCCATAGCGGCTCCAGAACGGCCCCAAAGACCAATCGTCCACCTCGGCCTTGGCCGACACGCGCCCGTTGACGACGGCCAAGTCGAGCGCGCCGTCGTTATCGAAGTCGGCCAACAACGTGCCGAACCCCGTACCGCGCGCCGACGACTTCAAAAATCCCCCCGCCGCCGATTGATCGCGATACAACCCGGGCGGTCCTTGTCGCCATAGGGTATTGCCCTCTTCGGTCAAGTGCGTGACAAAGACATCGAGCAAACCGTCGCCGTCCACGTCGCCCCACGCGATGCCCATACCCGCCTGCGCCTGACCCATGCCGTTGTAGGCCAAGCCGCGCACCACAGCTTCTTCCTTGAACGTACCGTTTTTCTGGTTGATCCACAAATGATTCGGTTTGCCGTCGTTGGCGACGAACACGTCCGGCCACTCGTCGCCGTCGAAATCGGCGCACACCACGCCCAACCCCGGCCCTGGGACGCGGCCCAGGCCGGAAGATTCGGTAACGTCGGCGAATCCCTTCCACGAGGATTTGCCGCCCAGGTTATGGAACAAACGGCTGACCCGCCCTCGAAAGGTTTTGGGGGCACAGTAGTCCGGCGTGCCGTACGGTCCCTTGCACGGCCACGTCGCATCGTAATCGACGTAATTGACGACGATCAGATCGAGCCAGCCGTCGCGGTCGTAATCGAAGAACGCCGCCGACGTACCCCAACTGGGATTGTAGAGTCCTACCCGTTTGGTGATGTCGGTGAATTTTCCGCCGCCTTCATTGAGAAACAGCTTTGCGCCGCCCCCTTCGGGATCGTAGCGCGTTACCAACACGTCCGGTTTGCCGTCATTGTTGACGTCGCCGATCGCCACGCCCATGCAGTAGCCGGAAATGTCAAGATTGGAACCCTTGCTCACGTCTTCAAAGCGAAATCCTTCCACTTGACGATAGAGGCGATTGGTGGACGCGGATTTAGGTCCGCCGTTTTGCAGCAAGTAAATATCCAGCCGTCCGTCGCCGTCGAAATCGAACAGCGCCGCTCCCGAACCGACCTGTTGCGGCATGAAATAGTCGCCGACGGGACCGGCATCGTGAACGAAGGTCAGTCCGGCCCGTTCGCTAAAATCTTCAAACCAAGGGGAAAGAGAAATCGACTCCGGTTTGTCGTCGGGAGAGTTCTCCCGCCGACAACCCAGTAATAAACCGACCGACGCCAGAACTACGAACGCAACGCGGTTCATAAGTTACTCGGCCTAGCCGTGCCGCGTCGTGGATACTTTGACGACCTTAAATAGAGACTATGGTCCGCTCGACGATCGCCGACGTATCCGCGAGTGTGAAGATAGAGAGTGTTTGTCACCTAATCCACACAATTACCCGCTCTCGGAAGGCGTGTCAAGAAAAATCGGCGAACCGGCGGCGACCAACAAAGGCGAACCGGCGGCGTCAGCCGCCGGGTGAA
>JAKBCS010000168.1:6482-11286 GCA_021807595.1 Planctomycetota bacterium
AATCACCCAGCAACCAACGCCGCCGGTTTGCCGACCCTGACGGGTTTGCGAATTCCGATTACTGCTTCTTGCCTCGACGTTGCATCACGCGAATCTCGGTGATCTTTTTGTCGTCGTCGGTGATAATCGTCGCGGGAACGCCCTTCTCGCCGATGCTGGTGAATGCCTTGCTCTTCAAGCCGCCTTCGATGGCATCGCCGGCTTCCACTTTCTTGGTTTCTTTGTTGAACATACCCTTCACAACCTTGACGTCCTTGGCGACCGTCAACGTATGCTCGTCGCCCTTTTGACCCTTGCCCTTCATTTCGGTGAACGTGACCTTGTTTCCGTCAACCTTGGTGATAAGCCCCCGGAACTGTCCGGCGAAACAGACGCCGACGGAGAGACCCAGGACCAACGACGCAGCGATGACTTTCCGCAACATGCCAATACCCCTTGCAAGATGACTCGAAGATGCGATCCGACCCCATGCCGGAACGATTCTCGGAGAACGAGTCGGCGGGAGAGCCAAGTCGTCGAAACGGGAACACCCGCAAATCGACGTACGCTCCCCCAGGCAACGGATTAAACCCGCCTCAAGCGCATCGGTCTCGCTCCGTCCTCTCGATTTGCAAAAAATCTCCTCAAGGACTTCGTTTCTCCGCGTCATCTTGTCATGGCACAGGCGAAAGAGCCGGTTCCGGCACGGGTGCGGGCGCGGGTGAGGGCGAGGGTGCCGGGCGCGTGAAATCGACCTGGAACCAATCGTTGGCTCGAACGTGAATGACGCGCTCGTCGACTATCACCTTGCCGTTGGCATCGATGCTGCGAACGGCAATGGTGTAGTCGAACTGTTTGCCGGCGGGCAGGGTCGGCGACACGAATTCGCGGGTGGTTCCGGTCTGTGTCGTCCTCGTGCCGTTGAACAACACCTCGGCGTTCTCCGGTACCAGGAGTTGCAAGTGCGCGGCATGATCGGGCGGAGGCGGCGTTTGTTGCTGCGGCACTGCATAATCGGGCAGCTGCGGTCCAGCCGGAGGCCCAGACAGAACGGCCGAATTCAACAAACCACCCCCGCCATAATAGGGGCTATACATCCCATACCCGCCAAGTCCAAACCCACCGAGACCGAGACCGCCAAGACCGAAGCCGCCAAGACCGTAACCCATTCCGCCCCATCCGAACGGATAGCCCGGACCAAAGAAACCGTAGCCATAGTAGGGACGATAGAAACCGTAAGGCGCGTACAACCCCCCTCGATAGGGGTGATACATCGCGCCGCCATGGTTCGGATAGTGATAGCCGCCGTAGTGTGCCCCGCCGGGATGAGCGTAGCCGCCTCCGGCTTGGTGATACCCACCGGCATTGTGTCCGCCGCCACCATGCCCTCCTCCGCCCCCGCCGCCGTGCCCCTCCGCCATCGCCGTCAACATCAGGCTCGTTGCCACCACGGACGAGCCGAACAGAATCGCGCGCCACCGTAACATGGTTGTCTCTCCGAGAAGCGTTGGGGCGATGAGATCTTCACGATTTAAGTATTTCACTTGCGCGAGGAGATCGGTGGACGGGACGGAGCATGAGTGTGAAGATTCGCGCGCCGTCGGAACGGAGATGTGGAATATCCCTTGCGTCGGGGATTTCAGCTTGACCTGGTAAAATCGGTCGTTTGGGGAAGAGGCGCGGGGTCTATGCGCCACCGCCCGCCTTGTCGTCTTTCTTGCCGTCGGGGAGCGGACCACGACGACGACGGCCCGGCTGATCCGGCGAACCATCGGGAGAGGCCGATTGCGCTGCCGCCTTGCCCCACTTCCGCCACGGCCGGCGCGCCAGCAGCGCTCCCAACCCAACGGCACCCAGCGAGGCAACCGTGCTGAAGATAATAAAGTTTCGCCGTCCCGCATCGACCGAGGACGACTTGGTCGCCGCGGCCGTCGTCAACGAAGGCGTCGCGATCGTGCCGGAACCGCCTCGCACCGCCGCCCGCTTCTTGCATACCCGACACATAATCATTTTTCCAACGAGATCGTCGACGACCTCATAGTTGGCTTTGCAATGCGGACAGTCGAATCGCGCCGGCATGAGAATGCCCTCCCCGTCACAACCCGCGCGATCCCAAATACAGGTAGGAGGAACGCGCCCTATCATTCTCCCTTATGATAGAGAGAAAAAATGAGAATACCGTGAGGCGCGAAGCGGGAACATCGATTCTCAACGGCTATCTTTCGTCGTCTTTCAGAGCAGCGCGGAGGGCGTAACCGTCGGTCCAGGCTGGATCCTCCACCGACAAAGAGGGAACGCAGGGGCGATCGTAGCACAGACGTTCGCGGTAGCTTCTCGCCCCGTAGGTTTGGGCCAAGACTGCCTGCACGTCCAACACCACGTCGAAAAATCATGGACATGGCGAGACTCTCCGCGGGTTGAAGTTGAGTCCCAGCGATTCCGCATCGTACCATAACCAATCGGCGAATCGTTGGAGCAAGGGAGCAAAACGAACTCGAACCCTGCCACGACCGGCGTTCCATTCACCCGCGGATTTAATCACCACTGTCTGCTCGCGGTGTTTCTGCTATCTTCAACAGCGCGGATTCCTCAATCGTTCTCGTCTTCCTGGGAGTTGTCATGGCTTCGCCGACCGACGTCCTCTGTGCGGGCATCATCGTCGCCGATCATGTGAGTTCGCCGATTTCACACCTTCCCGAACCCGGTGAATTGGTGTTGGCCGACCGTTTGCTGCTGACCATCGGCGGCTGTGCGGCCAACGTCTCCGTCGATCTGGTCAAGCTCGGCGTGTCGGCGGCGGTGGTCGGCCGAGTCGGCGGCGACGTGTTTGGCCGCGTCGTCGCCGACATGCTCCGCGATCACCGCGTCGATGTCTCCGCTCTGCGCGTCAGTCCAGACGCGGAAACCAGTCAAACTCTCATCGTCAATGTGGCCGGGCAGGATCGTCGTTTCATTCACACCTTCGGGGCAAACGGCGTCTTCCGCGCTGCCGACATTCCCCTCGAGCGCGTGGCGACGTGCCGCGTACTCTATCTGGGCGGCTACCTGCTGATGGGCAGCGTCCACGCGGAGGAGCTGATTCCCGTGTTCGCCGCCGCACGCCAGGCCGGCGCAAAGACCGTGCTGGACGTGGTCACGCCGGGACCAGCCGACTACCTGCCGCGCTTGGAAAAGCTATTGCCCCACGTCGATGTCTTTCTCCCCAACGATCACGAGGCGGCTTTGATTCTCGGCGAGACCGACGTGCTGCGGCAGGCGGAACGCTTCCATCAACTGGGCGCGCGGACGGTTGTCGTTACCCAAGGCGAGCGCGGTTCCGTGTTGGTCGGTCGGAACGCGCGCATGCGCGCCGAGACTTATCGCGTACCGTTTGTGGACGGAACGGGTGGTGGCGACGCCTTCGCGGCAGGCTATATCGACGGCTTGCTGCGCGGCTTGGACGAAGAAGGCTGTTTGCGCGTCGGCAGCGCCGTCGGTGCAAGCTGCGTGCGAGCCATCGGCACGACCACGGGGGTATTCGCGCGCCCGGAATTGGAAGCGTTTCTACACGCGAATCCCCTGCGGATCGAACGTTTCTGATTCCTGGCGAATCTGCTCTTCCGCTTGCTCGACCCAGCGATTACACTGCGCGATGGTATTTCAGTAGATTTGGGAGAACGCGTATGTCCACTTATCCTCGCGCGATTATCGCCGTTAATTACGCCGAGGCGGCTCGGGAATATCTCCGCCGCCTTCCCCCGGAGCATTTCATGGAAGCAACCGATCACTCCTACCAACGCAAGATCACCTTGGAGAGTTTCGATCTCATTCACGTCCATCGGCCAGACATTCAGCTTTTCAACGAATTGCTCGTGCAATATCCCAAAGTCGGCCAAAAGAAGCCGGGGCAAGTGGTGCCCGACAATATGGTCGTTATCTGCGACAAACCGATCGACGCGGACGGCAGTTACGATGTGCCTCTCCAGCCAGTTGCTCCGTTTTGCATGTTGGAATACGTCTCCAAGAACAGTAGGCGCAAAGACTACGACGACAACTTCGATAAGTACGAGAAAGAACTGAAAGTTCCCTACTACCTGCTCTTTTATCCCGATACGCAGGATTTGACGTTGTATCATCTCGTCGGCGATCGTTACGTCTCCCAGACGCCCAACGAACACGGACGCTATGCCATCCCGGAACTGGAACTGGAAGCGGAGTTACTCGACGGCTGGGTGCGCTACTGGTTTCGCGGTGAGTTGCTGCCCTTGCCCGCGGAACTCCTGCGCGAGGTCGAGGCAGCGCGTCGAAGACTTGAACAGGAAAAACAACGAGCAGAACAGGAAAAACAACGAGCGGATTCGTTGCAACAGGCGCTCGAAGAAGCACAACAGAAACGGCAAGCGATGGAACGGGAATTAGAACAACTCCGGGCGCAACTGTCGCAAAAACGAGGAAACGCGCCGAATAGTTAGTGACAGTCGGCCGTCAGGGGTTCGGCTAATTCGCGCAGATAGAACAAACGGCCGGGGAGCGTCGGCATGTAACTGCTCGGAATCCACGGCGTCGGCTCGTGCAACAGCGTCATGCGCAGCGACAAACCCTGCCATTGCATCCCCCGTCCGAAAATGCCGTCCGCCCCGCCGATGATGCGATCCGAAGCCAAAAACAATCCAGGCCCGATGGTGTTGGCGAACGCCGGCACTAAAGTCGTGCGGCTCCGGAAACTGGTCAAGGCGTTCTGTTCGATAGTCAGCGGATGCAGCCGCGCGCCCAGGCGATGGGTCTGTCGCTTCCACTCCGCTTCGTTGGCAAACTCGGCGGCGAAGTGCGGTTCCCAGAAGGCGAT
>JAKBCS010000169.1 GCA_021807595.1 Planctomycetota bacterium
CAATCGAGGCGGCAAACGGCGGACGGATCGCGAGCGCCGCCGCAAACGCCACGAAGACCGCCTGGCCAAAAAGGCGACCGGGGAAAAGACCAAATCGGCGGTGAAGTGAGGCAAGGAGGGAACTGCCGGGACGCCGTGACCCGGCAGTTTACGCTGCCGGTTCGCCCGGTTTGCTGGTCGATTAGTTCCTCTTCTTTTTCCCCTTCGTTCGCTTACTCTCCGCCGCTTCGGCAGGGGCGAGGCGGAAGTCGAGTTGGCGGCGCTGCACGTCGACGCGGGCGACGACGACGCGGACCTTATCGCCTAGACGATAGCGCTTCTTGGTTCGGCGGCCGATTAAACTATGATTCGCCTCTTCATAGTAGTAATAATCGTCGGTCAGCGTGCTGATGTGGACCATGCCCTCGACCGGCCATTGCTCGGCCTGGGCGAAGAAGCCGTAATCCGCCACGCCGGTCACGATCGCTTCCAACTCCTGCCCTAAGCGCGCGCTCAAATACGTCAACAGCTTGAGTTTAATGAGTTCGCGTTCGGCCATGTCGGCGCGGCGTTCCATCTTGCTGCAATGATCGCCCAGGCCGATTAGCTCCACTTCGTTGCTGCCAACGCGCCCCGAGCGCAGCCAGCGGTCGAGCAGGCGATGCACGGTCAAATCGGGATAGCGACGAATCGGCGAAGTGAAATGGCAATAGTCTTTGCTGGCCAGGGCATAATGGCCTTCTTCCACGGGGCTATAAACCGCCTGCTTGAGAGAGCGCAAAAGGGCGTAATGCACGGCGTACACTTCCGGACGATCCGCCGACTTGTCGAGGATGCGCTGCAGCGCGAAACGGTCGAAATCGGTCGGCATCTTGTAGCCGAGACTGCGGGCGAACTCGGCGAAGGCGGCGAGCTTCTTGGGATCGGGATCGGGATGAACGCGGCGCAGGAAGGCGACGTGGAGGCTCGAAAGCTGCTCGGCCACCGCTTCGTTGGCAGCCAACATGAACTCTTCGACGATTTGATGGCTGATGTCGTGTTTGCGAAAGTGCGCACCGACGACTTCGCCCTTTTCGTTGTACTCCAATTCCGCTTCCGGCACGTTCAATTCCAACGCGCCGCGGCGCAGTCGGCGTTTGCGGAGAATCATGGCCAGATCGCGCATGCGCAATAACAGATCGTGTATATTCGGCTCGATGCCGCTCGCCGAATTCAGCCGTTCGAGAACCTGCTCGTAAGTAAATCGGCGCGCGACGCGGATCGCTCCGTTGACGATGCGGACGCCGGTCTTCTGTCCCTCCGGCGTGAAGTCGATGACCGCGCTTTTGACGTAGCGCAGCCGGTCTTGTTGCAGGCTGGCAAGGCTATTGGAGATAATCTCCGGAAACATCGGGATGACGCGCTGCGGCAGGTAGACGCTGGTGGCGCGGCGGCGGGCCTCGCGGTCGAGCGCTCCGCCGGGCGGGGCAAAGTGGTTCACGTCGGCAATGTGAACGGTCAGTTGCCAATGACCGCTGTCCTCGTCGCGCGTCACGGACACGGCGTCGTCGAAATCGCGCGCCTCGGCAGGGTCGATAGTGACAACGACATCGTTGGTAAAATCCTCGCGGCCTTCAAGATTCTCGTACTCGCGCTCTGCGTGGGAACGCTCGAAGGCGGCGGCCGCGGCGCGGGCCTCTTCCAAGGCATCTTCGGCAAACGCATCGGGCAAGCCGAACGCGCGGATAATCGACAGTGTATCGACGCCGGGCTGGCCGCGCGGGCCGAGAATCTCGGTGATGACGCCTTCGCCGCGATCCTCCGGCGTGGGAAAGCGCAGCATCTCGAAGACGACCTTGTCGTCCGGCCTCGCACCTTTCGCACCGGGATCGCCGACGTAGATGCTGTGGCTGAAGACGGTGCCATCGACGCGCACCAGACCCTGTTCGTCGCGCTCGAAATAGGTGCCGACGAACTGGTTTGTCGCTCGTTCCAGAATGCGGACAATCTCGCCGGATGCCAGTTGGTCGGGGCGAATGGGCTTGCGCGACAGATGCACCAAGACGCTGTCGCCGGTGGCGGCATCGAGCGAGCGATCCTCTTTGATGCGAATTTCCGCTCCGGATTGCCCTTCGATGAGATGAGGACGAACGAATCCCAATCCGCTACTGGTGCGGCGATAGGTGCCGGTGATGGTTCCGTGCGGCTGCTTGGCCTTGATGGCGTGGCTTTTGCCCATCTCGATGCGGCCGTCTCGATGCAGGCTCTGCAGGGCGCGGCGAAAGTCGGCGTATTGCGGCGCGGTCACGCCGAGCTTGCGGGCCAAGGCTTTCGGTTTGAGCGGCTCGTAACTCCGGCGCGCGATGGCCGACAGTATCTGATCTTCCAAAGAGGGCATCGGAACTCGTGGGGTTGCGACTGCGAGTAATCCGCCGAGTACCAGACTCGAACGATGTGGTTATCCTAGCAAGGAACAAGTTCCACGGTTAGCCGCGACGTGAAGCGGAACGCGTGGCCGTCGCGCTACCCTTCGTCCCCTTCGGGGCGCGGCTAACCTTGGACGCGGAGCGGGCGTTGCCAACACCTGGGCCATCGTCTAGCAATAAGGTATTGTCAGATCTTGAAACTTCGGGAGAATTCCACCCATGCCCGATCCCCTCAAGGCCGAAGTCGCCGCCGTGTCCACCGATCCGGAGATCGCGCCACTGCAAGTCTCGGACATCGAGTTTCGCGGCGAGACGATCTATTTTCTCTTCGTGGACCGCTTTCACGACGGTGATCCCAACAACAGCGCCGGACCCGATCCTCATCTGCACGACCCCACGCGCACCGATTGGGGCAAGTATTGGGGAGGCGATCTGCAAGGCGTGATCGACAAGCTGGACTACCTGCAAGCGTGCGGCGTGACAGCGGTGTGGCTGACACCGTTGTTCGAGCAGATCGAGCGCATGGCGTGGGAAGCCGCGCCCATCCACGGCTATTGGGCCAAGGATTTCAAACGCATCAATCCTCGCTTCGTCGGCGGACCCGACGAGGTGCGCGTCTTCTCGCGCCACGACACCGTTTTCGATAAACTGGTGGCCGAGTTGCACCGTCGCGGCATGAAGCTGATTCTCGACATCGTGTGCAACCACAGTTCGCCGGACGCGGGCGGCGTCAAGGGACAACTGTTCGACGACGGCAAACTCGTCGCCGACTTCAACGACGACAAAGACCACTGGTATCACCACTACGGCGAAGTCCGCGATTTTAACGACGAATGGCAGGTGCAGAACTGCGAATTGGCCGGCTTGGCTACTTTTAACGAAAACAATCCGAAATATCGCAAATACATCAAGTCGGCCGTCGCCGGCTGGCTCGATAAGGGCGTGGACGCGCTGCGCGTCGATACCGTCAAGCACATGCCGCTGTGGTTCTGGCAAGAGTTCACCGACGACACCACCTCACACAAGCCCGAGACGTTCATTTTCGGCGAGTGGATCTACTGCAATCCCAACGATCCGCGCTCCGTCGAGTTCGCCAATCTCTCGGGCATGTCGCTGCTCGATTTTGGACTCTGCACGGCCATCCGCCAGGGGTTGGGGCACGGTGATCCGCGCGGCTTCGAGATCATCGACGAAGTCTTTCGTCTCGATGACCGCTATCGCGGCGCAACCGAGTTGGTGACGTTCATCGACAATCACGACATGCAACGCTTTCAGACGCTCAACGGCGACGGCGACATCTTGCGCCTGGCGATCGATTTAATTATGACCGCTCGAGGCATTCCCTGCATCTACTACGGCACCGAGCAGTATTTGCACAACGATACCGACGGCGGCAACGATCCGTACAATCGCCCAATGATGGAAAAATGGGATACGTCAACTCCTATTGTCCGCGATTTGAAGAAGCTCTCGGACCTGCGCCGCCGCAACGCCGCCGTCCGCTTCGGCCGCCAAGCCGTCAAGTTCCTCAGTCCCGATGTCTATGTTTTCACGCGCATCTACCACGATTCGCGCGTTTTGGTCGCGCTCAATCGCGGCGGCGAATTGACGCTGCCGGAGATGGAGGTCGACATCCCGGACGGAACCTATCGTTGTTTACTTAGCGACGTCGAACTCCGCGTGGCCAACGGTAGGAAGGCGGCGTTGACACTGCCTGCCAAGTCGGCACGCGTCTTCGCCGTCCAGGGGCGACCCCTGACCGGCAAACTGTTGGTGCGCGTCCAGCTCAACGCCGCCCCAACCAAACCGGGCGATTGGGTCGGTTTGATCGGTGATTGTCCGGAATTGGGCGAGTGGGATGTCGAGCGTGCCGTGCGTTTGGAGTGTGTCAATCCGAACACCTGGTTCGCCGAAGTGATTTTCGACCAGAGGGCAGGTCAGTCGATCGCCTACAAATTCGCCGTCTTTCGCGCCGAGGGTGGTCTGCCGCATCGAGAGAACATGACTTGCCGCCACCGCATTCTACCGGAAAAGGGTGTGGTCAAATGGCGCGACGTGTGGGAGGCATGAGGGTTCGGTTCGCCGCGACGTGAAGCGCGTTGCTTCCGGGATCCGCTCCGCGTCGCGGCTAACCTTGGAAGGAGAGTACTATCATGTCCATTCTCTGGTTTTTGCTCATCGGACTCTGCGCGGGTTGGTTGGCGGGGCAAATCGTCAAAGGCAGCGGTTTCGGCCTGCTCGGCGATCTCATCGTCGGCATGGTCGGCGCGATGATCGGCGGCTTTCTGTTCAGCGAGATGGGCGTCTATCACGGCGGTTTGGTCGGCTCGTTGTTGTCGGCCACGGTGGGAGCGATTCTTTTACTCTTGATCCTTCGCTGGATTCGCACGCGCCGTCCGCCGAGCGCGTAGACGGCGGGAGATCATTCGTCTTCCACAAGCGAAGGGGACGACGGTCGGCTGCCCTTGAATAGGCGGCGCTGCGTCGCCTGACTGTAGGGCGTCCACGCCGATGGGCCGCGGTCTTCGCGGATGTCGCGCGTGAAACTGTGAATTTTGGCATCGAGATTGTCCAGATGGTGCAGGGCGATCGCTTCCGGAGTCATCGGCAGGGTTGGGCTGCCGAACTCGAGCGCGCCGTGATGGCTGACGATCAGATGTTTCAGACGCAGCAGCAACTCGGTCGGAAACGGCTCGCCCGTCAGATCCGGCACCCGCCGCACTTGTTCGTCGAGCATCTCGACGCCGAGGACCAGATGGCCGATCAATTGCCCTTCGTCGGTATAGGTGAAGGCGCGGTCGTAGCTGAGTTCGCGCACCTTGCCGATGTCGTGGAGGAAAATGCCCATCATCAGCAGATTGCGGTTCAATTCGGGGTACAACGGCGCGATGCGGTCGGCGGACTCCATCAGCGCGACGACGTGTTCGAGCAAGCCGCCGAGATAGGCGTGGTGGTTGCGCACTCCGGCCGGCGCTTTGCAGAAGTCGGCCATGAGATCGCGATCCATTAAGAAACATTCCGCCAACGCGCGCAGATGGGGATCGTCGAGCTTGCGCAACAGCGAACAGAGGCGTTCGTACAGTTTGCCGATGTCGTGTTCGGTGTGCGGAAGGAAGTCGGCCAGTTCGACTTTCTCGGTTTCCACGCGGTCGAGTTGCGAGAGGATCATCTGCAACGCGCCTTGGAAGAGCTGTACCTTGCCCTTAACGTGCAGAAAATCGCCGGTCTCAAAGGTATGTACCAACGAATCGGGAGCGTTCCACAAGCGTGCGTTGATGGAGCCGCCGCGATCGCGCAGGTCGAGTTGCAGATAGGTGTTGCCGTTACGATTGGCCCGGACCTGTTTGTCGACGACGAGGTAGATTTCTTCGACGGAATCGCCGTCGGCCAACTGTTGCACGAATTGCCTGGTCATGTCTATCCCCGGAGATACCTCGATTAAATATCAAATAGACAGTGTATCATCGCCGCGTATTCGTGTCATCGTGTTCCGTGGGGTTGGACCATGCCAAACGCCAAGCAATTTCTCGCCTTCGATCTCGGTGCCGAAAGCGGTCGAGGTATTCTCGGTTCGTTCGACGGCGCGCGCTTGCGCCTCGAAGTGCTTCATCGTTTCTCCAACGGAGCGGTACCGACGCTGGACGCGCTGCATTGGGACGTCTTGCATTTGCACAACGAAATGCTGCAATCGCTGCGTTTGTGCGCGGCCAAACACGGTGCGTTAGACGGCGTGGGGGTCGATACCTGGGGCGTCGATTTCGCGCTGCTGGGCCGGGACGGCGCGCTGCTGGGCAACCCCCGCCACTATCGCGATCCGCACACCGAGGGGGTCATGGAGGAGGCGTTCGCCCGCGTGCCGCGCGACGAGATTTTCCGCCGCACCGGCATTCAGTTCATGCGTTTCAACACGCTGTTCCAGCTGTTGGCCATGCGGCGCGACCGCTCGCCGCTGTTGGACGCGGCCGAGACGCTACTGTTCATGCCCGATTTGTTCCACTACTGGCTCACGGGCATCAAGGTCAACGAATACACCGATGCCAGCACCAGCCAGATGCTCGATCCTCACGCGAGAACCTACGCTTACGAATTGATCCAATCGTTCGGCCTGCCGACAAAGATACTCGGCACGTTGGTGCAGCCGGGGACGGTTTTGGGGCCGCTGCGTCCGTCGGTACTGCGCGACACGGGAATCAATGCCGCTCCCGCAATCGCGCCGGCGTCGCACGACACGGCGTCGGCGGTGGTAGCCGTGCCGGCGTCGGCGCGCTCGTGGGCGTACATTAGTTCCGGCACCTGGTCGCTGATGGGGGTGGAATTGCCGCAACCGCTGGTCGGCGAAGCGGCGAGGGCGGCAAATTTCACCAACGAAGGCGGCGTGGCGGGCACGACGCGCTTTTTGAAAAACATCATGGGGTTGTGGTTGGTGCAGGAGTGCCGCCGAGCCTGGGAACGCGCCGGCACAAGCCACGGCTACGACGAGTTGATGCGTCTCGCGGAGACGGCAACGCCTTTCGCCTGTTTGGTAAATCCCAACGATCCGTCGTTCATCCTCCCGGCGAACATGCCCGCGGCGCTGGCCGACTATTGCCGCTGCTCCGGACAACCGGCCCCAGACGGCGTCGGCGGCACGGTGCGCTGCGCATTGGAGAGTTTGGCGCTCTGCTATCGCTGGGTTCTCGAACGCCTGGAGGCGCTCTCGGGCCAGCGGGTCGAGGTCATTCACATCGTCGGCGGCGGCAGCCAGAATGCGCTGCTCAATCAGTTCACCGCCGATGCCTGCGATCGTCCGGTCGTGGCCGGGCCGGTCGAGGCAACGGCCATCGGCAACGTGTTGGTACAGGCGCTGGGAGTCGGCGTTCTCGGTTCGCTGTCCGAGGCGCGCGAGGTGGTGCGCCGGTCTTTCGAGGTGCGTACGTTCGAGCCGCTACGGCCGGATGCGTGGCGCGAACCCTACGAGCGCTTCCGCACGTTCCGCGAGGTGAAATAACCCGTGCGGACAAGGTGGATCGGGAAGACTTCTCAAGGGCGCGGCTTCACCCTGCCGATGATTGACGAAAGGATGTATCGCCGGACTCGCGGGAAGCGGATGGCGGAATATGCAAAGGGGGCGAAGCCGATCGAAAGGCTGGGCCGGTTTGCTCGCGCCGTTGCTGGCGCTGGGCGGAGGCTGCGTCACCAGCCGCGCTCAGATCGAGCGAGCGGTGGTAGCCCAGTCCGCCCCCTCTGCGCAGAACCAGCAAATCGAGGCATCGTACCGCGTTCATTGTCCCGATGTGCTTCGGGTGTCTTTTACCGATCTGCCGCAATACAACGCGAGCCGGCCCGTTGAGGCCGATGGCCGTCTCGATCTAGGCGATGCCGGCCGACCGCGCGTGGATGGGGGGACGGTTCCGGAAATCGTTCGCGCCGTGGCTTCTTCCGTCGGCGTCTCGCCCCAGCGGGTACATGTCGCCGTCGCCGATTACCGCAGCCAACATTTGTATCTTTACGGTCAGGTCGCCGGTTCGGAGCGCGCCGTGCCCTATCGAGGTCCAGAAACCATCGTCGATCTCTTGCATCGCGTAGGCGGCATCGGCGCGGGGGCCGCGCCGAGCGACATCAAAGTCATACGACCGCACGTCGCCGACGGCAAAACGCCGGAGATCTTCACCGTCGATCTCGCCGCCATTCTCTTGCACAACGATGCTTCGACCAACCTACAATTGGAGCCGTTCGATCAAATTCACATCGGCCAATCGCGCCGATCCTTCTTCGGCGACTGCATGCCGCCCTGGTTTCGTCCCATCTACGAGCGCGTATGCGGCCTCGGTCGCCAGAGGTCGAATCTGTCGCCGTCGCGCGGAGAAAGTGAAGGGACTGTCGATCCTCGATCATACCGTTAGGTAAAGGATGCGCCCGCACGATTTGCAGAGGACGAACAGTTCCTGTTGCAGTTCGTTGTACTGTTGAGCGGTGATTTCGGTGTAGCAGGCGGCGCAGGTTTGCCCGTGGACGGTCGCCAGAGCGTCGTGTCCCTGGGCGGCGACGAAGCGTTCGTACTGCCCGCGCAGCTTGACGGGTAGTTCCGCTTCGTGAGCTTGCAATTGGGCTTGCGTCTCGGCCAATTGCGCGCGAAAGCCCGCGAGACGCTCCGTCATGCCGGACTCGAACTTGGCGTACTCCTCCTTGGCCTGCTTGACGGCTTGATCCAACTCCGGCAATCGCGCCGTCTTCTCCTCGATCTCCGTCATGCCGGCGAAGATTTCCTCTTCCAAGCGTTGACACGCCGTCTTGGCGTCGGCGATCTCATGTTGCAGGGCGTCGTACTCTTTCTTGGCTCCTGCTTCGTTGAGCTGCCTCTCATATTTGGCGATTTGGCCGTGCGTCGATTTCAGCGCACCTTCCTTGCCGTGAATTTCGACTTTGAGATGTTTCACGGCATCTTGTGCTTGCCGATAGTTCTCTTCTTGTCGCGCCACTTTGGCTTGCTGCGCTTTTTGTAGGCGCGGTTGACGGTCGATTTGTTCCTGCAATTCGTGGGCGAAGCGACGCAGACGATGGAGTTCGCGGAAGACAACGGCAGGACCGGACATGATTCACTCCTCACAGACTAAGGCGAGCGGGGTCGCGACAGCACCTCGAGTGCCGCACTCCTCGGGGCGCTGACGCGACTCCACTCGCCTAGAAAACAAAAAAACCGCCGGTCTTGTGGACCAGCGGTGTCAAATCAATACGGCCAACCCCATGCCAATTCATCCCCTGGCGAACCGGCAGCGGGCAGTTTGGCATTGTGTGTGCGTATGTACATTTACTCGTCTCCGTCGTCAGGCGGCCTCAATCGGAGTCGCCAATTTGAGGTGTGGAAACACCCGTCAGCCGTCTGTCGTTCCATCAGCCCGGCCATCACAAAGACGCGGTGGCTGGCGCAAAGCAATCATAGCCGCCCCTGCGATTCGGGGCAACCGACAAAGCTGCCGATGGCTGTGGAGTCACCAATCATCGCCACCCGATTACGGTTCCGGAGGAGCGCGGAGATGCGGAGGCCCAAAACTCCGCAGCCGGCTAGGCTGTGTCGCGAGGGTCAACTCGAAGGCGAAATGTTTGCAGCCGACTCGAAGCTGATTCCCGCGATCAACATCGTGTCGAGGATGTCGAAGTCATCGTTGCGCTGGTAAACGACCACCGTTCGTCCTTTTTCGGGTGCCATGAGGATAAAGTCGCGCCCCATCACAGGAATGCGTCGTCCATCGGCGATGTTGAGCGTGAAGGGTCGAAAAGGGGACGCGACGATGCATTTTCTTAATTCGTCAACGGACATGGTGTTTTCCTTTCCCTTTGCGCGTATCTACCGCATATTGTACGCCGGCAACATCCGCCACGCTACTTCGCGAACTCCCCTTTGTCGTAGCGCTGCCAGAACTCCGCCGCCGGCCAGGCTTGGTGATATTTGATGCCGATGGTTTTCTGATAAAATGGACGTGAGATAACCAGCCGATTTGGAGGTGAAAGATGAACGCGATCCTGGGCACGGTCAAGAACGGTCGAGTCGAGATCGATGCGCCGCCGGATTGGCCGGAAGGCTCGCCGGTTCGCGTTGAACTCGGCTTTAATGGTAAGGCGACGGACGATGAACGGCCCGAGACGCCCGAGGAGATTGAAGAATGGCTTAAGTGGTTTCATAGCTTGGAACCCATCGTGATGACGCCGGAAGAGGAAGCGGCGTGGGAGGCGGATCGAAAAATGCAGAAGGAGTTTGACATTGCCAATGCCGCCGAACGCGACCGACGAATTGAACGGATATTCGAATGAGACGCTATCTTCTCGATACCGGAATCATGGGCGACTTCATCAATCGCCGCCAAGGAGTAGCCGAGCGCGTTGACGAAGCGCGAACGCGTGGCGATCGCGTTGGCACCTGCTGGCCGGTGATTGGCGAGCTTTGGTTTGGCGTCGAGCGCAGTGTGACCAGGGAAATCAATTGCGACCGGCTCATTCGGGCGCTTACGCGAATCCCCAAATGGCCGTTCGAGGACGAAGCGGCTCGGCATTTTGGGCGTCTTCGCCAAGAACTCCGCCGCGTCGGCCGCGCCATGTCGGTCGTCGATATGCAACTGGCCGCGATCGCGTTCGCGTTGGGTAACTGCACTGTCGTCACCAAGGATGGCGATCTGAGCGCCGTGCCGGAATTGCAGGTCGAGAATTGGGCCACGGCTTGACTCCTGCGTGTCTGTCCGGTGAACGGCGTTCTTGACGGGTGTGGTGGAATGTCTTCCGAAAGGAGGGCACTTTCATGGCCCGCGACAACACACGCGATTCGAGCAGAGAACTACGGTGGCGGCGATGGCTGCAACAACAGCGTCGTGTCGGCGGATCAGGCCAGTGTGAGGCTGCGTGCGGCCGAGCTGGCCCTGTTGCTGGATGGGATCGATTGGCCCAACGCGCGGCGGTCGCCGCGTTATCAGCGCCCGGCCAGCGGTTGAGTCGGTCACAGGAGAGACGGCGAAAATCGTCTCTCTTTTTTTCTTTTTCTTGGAACATGTCGGGTCCGTCATGCGTCTAATACGCACGACCATTGCCGAACTCACGGCCAAGTTGCCGATCGACCTCGAACAACTTCCCGACGATGTGGCCACGCTCAAAGCCATCATCGTCGAACTGGCGGCCTGCAACGCCCATGCGCGGCGAAAGTTTTACGAAGCGCGAAGCAGCGATGCCTTGCGTGCGCACCAGGCATTGGCTTACTACCGCCAGTTGTACGAATTGGAGAGTTCGGCGAGCCGCAATGGCTTCGATGAGGCGCAGCGTTTGCGTATGCGTCGGGAGTTGGCGTTGCCGATACTGGAGCGTT
>JAKBCS010000170.1 GCA_021807595.1 Planctomycetota bacterium
CGACAACTTGATCCACGACGCGCGGCCGCGCCCATTTTATCGTCAGCGCGATGCGTTCCGTTGCGAGCAAGAAGTCGGTGCGCGTGCCGGCGGCGTAGCTCGGCGTGCGGCACTCCGGTCGAACGTCCTCGAAATGCAACGGCAGGAGCGAACGCAGCAGATCTTCCAGGTCGTACTCATCGACGACGCGAAACGGTGGGCGAACGTCGTGTCTTGTCCGCAGCTGCCGAACGGCGAGGGGCAGACGGTGCAACAGGTTTTCGAGAACGGCGAGCGCCGGGCGCTTCGTCGGTTTCTGTAGTTTGGTCCACGGAAAGGCCGCACCGCACGTCGCACAGAAACGCGGCGCGGTACGAACGCCAACCGGATGAAGTCCGGGAACGATAATCGCTCCAGCCAGTTCGCGGCCGCAGGTTTCGCAGCGCTCAAGGGTGGTCGCCCCGCAACGATCGCAGTGCGTGGCCGCGCGTTCCGGACAAGAGCGCAGCCGGTCGGTGACGACGTGGCCGTTGCGGCAGACTTGCATCGCGTCTTGCAAGAGATCGGTTGTAGTTGACATCGCAACTCCTTTTATGGACCGTTTGCCCCCAAGTATCGGCAAGGGTAAGCCTTGCCGATACCGGGGGACCGTCGGCGTTACGATTTGGGCGGGCCGTTCGCTGTCGCCAGCGAGGCCTGACGCAACGATTCCAAAGCATCGCGCGTCAGCCGTTCGCTGATCTCGTTGAGTCCGCCGATCTCACCGGCGTCCACCGGCTGAAAACCCGACTTCTCGGCCACCAGTAAGTTGAGCAGCATTCCGATCAGGCCGGACATGCCCGCGCTGCCGTTCGTTTCCCCGCTGCCGCCGGACAGGAACACGCGCTCCGGCACCAACGGTTGTTTGCTGTCGGTCAACTGCTCCGTGACAATCGACAAAGCATACAATCGAGGATCGCCAAAGGAGGCTATTTTGCGCATCAACACCGACGCCTCGGACAAGCCGACTTGCATGACGCGCTGGGCCTCGCCGCGGCCGGCGAGTACCTTCTGTTGACTGTCGGCCTGGGCGAGCACCACGGTTTGCTCGGCTTGCCGACGCGATTTGGCTAACTCGGCATCGGCGTTGACCACCGTTTGCTCGGCTTGTTTGCGGGCGCGGGCCAAGTCCGCCTCGCCCTGGCTCTCGGAGATCTGAATCTGCACGCGCGAATTGGTTAGCTGCGTCTGCATCGCCGCCTGCGCTTGCGCTTCGTTGAGCATGCGAAGTTTGTCGGCGGAGGCGCGCTGACGCTCGTAGGTTTCCAATTGCTCGATGGACAACTGCCGAATGCGCAGTTGCTCCAACAGGGTTTCGATCTTGCCCCCAGCCTCGGCGGTGTCCGGCTTGCCGATCAAAACGTCCACGCACTCGATATCGAACTCGCGGAACTTGCGGCGCAGTTCTTCGCGGGCCTCGGCCTGGATGGCATCGCGCAGATGGAGCAGTTCGAGCATGGTCTTCTTGTGGGCCACGTCGCGGAAATAAGCGCTTAGCATGGGATCCAGCGTTTGTGTGATCAGCTTTTTCACGTCGCCGAAACGCTGAATCACGCCGGGCGCTTTTTGATAGTCGATGTGGACCACGACCGAGAGGGGCAGCATCGGCTCGTAAGCATCCTTGGTAATCAAGTTGATCGAGCGCAGGCTCTCGTCGTAGCGGTGCGATTCGAATCGGCCGGTGATCCAGTGCAAGACGAAGTTCGTCGTCGGCACCATAATCATCTGACCGGCATAGGTGTTGAACGGATACTTGCCCGGACCCAGAGGCCGTTCCCACACGCCGCGTTCGCCCTCGGAGACGCGCTCGCCGTGGCGGAATCCCTCTCCCGATACGTCGCGTCCCACGCGGCCATAGTAGCTGACAACCACGCCGACATAGCCGATGGGAACGACCGTTTTCGGGGTCATCTCGACCGTTGCGAACCAACGGTTGATGAAATAGGTTCCGTCGGTCAGCGGCACATATTGCCGGCCTCGGCGGCCGCCGGCGCGCAGAAAGGCTTCCGGATCTTGAAAGTTATTGTGATAATTCGGATCGCTGTTGTCGTTGCCGACCGCGGGGGCGATGATCTCGCCGGGAGTCAGGGACGGGCCGTCGTGGACGGTGACGATGGCGATGGTGTCCACATCGCGCTGGGCTTCGACATCGAGCGGCACGGGCGCTTCCGGGATAGGTGCGCCCACAACCCGGCCCCGTGCGGCGCGCGGGGCTGCCTGTTCCTCGTCGGCAGTCGGGGCAGCGGCCTCGCGCACGCGCATCGACGCGCCGACAACGACGGGGCTGAATCCATCCACGCGCCGCAACTCTTGCTGCCAACTCAGCAACGTCTGAATCTCGCGCCCGCCGCCGAATGTGTTCAAGCGATAGACGGCGTCCTCGGTGATGACCACGAACAGCGCCGGATTGATGGCATAAACGCCTTCGCGCAAGATCGCGCGTTGCCGTCCGCGCTGGCCTCGAGGGCCGGCTTCCTCTTCATTGGACGAACCGAGAAAGGTGCGGGCATCCTGGAAGTTGTTGCAATCGACGACGCGGGCCAGCGTTTGGCTTGGCGGCAGCGGCTCGCCGTCTCGCGCATACACATAGCCGATCTTGCTCTGTGGAATGGTGACGAGCGGCAATTTATGAACCCGATATTGCCATCGCCACAGTCCGAAATGAATACCGCCGCGCAGCAGATCGGCTTGATAACCCGCTTCCTCACTCAGGGCGATGATGCGCCCTTCCGGCACCGAACCGCTCTGCGACCACAGTTTCTCGACGACGCCGACTTGTTGGTTCGGGATGTAACGCAGCGTCAGCCACGCCGCCACAGCGACGACGGCGGCGATTTCACCCAGATACACCAGCACGTCGAGCGCGACCTGTCCGGTGCTGGGGAAGAGGAATGCGAACAACATGGCAACACCTGTGGCGGATTCGCCACGCAAAGAGTGGGCTACTTCGTCTTGAGAGACAGACAAGAGTGCCCTTTCACGCCGATCCGGACACCACGTCCGGACTCGCCTACGAGGTTAGCTGACGGGCTGGGATGCGAAAGTATCCCGGTCCCTGTGGACCTTCGCCCCGAGAGGCCGGCTCTCACCGACCCGATGGTTCCCCCGTTCGCCCATCTCTCGATGCGCGATTCGGCTTGCACTGTCCAGTTATTCTACTCTCGCCGTCGCTTCTTGCAAAAGAAAAAAAAAATCTCCACGACGCGCCGTCTCTTGCTTCGGTTTGTCGTAAATGGCACAGAAGCTGCTACAATCTCCAAGGGGATGCGCATTGAGAATGAGGAACGACTTCATGTCCGAACGAAGCGAGGCGAACGACCTTCACCACCGCTTGGCGCGCGTCGTCGCCGAAGAAATCGCGCCGATGTTGCACCTCGACGGCAACCGCATTGAGATCGTCGGAGTCGAGGATGGCGTCGTACAAATCCGCTTGCACGGGGTCGGCGGTTGCTGTCCGAGTACCACGCAGGCCATTCTCATGGGGATCGAGGAAGAACTGCGCCGATGTGCGCCGGAAGTCGAGTACCTCGAACTGGTAGTTTGACAAATAAGGGACGACGCGATCCTCCCAGATAGGTCGGAGAAGGATCGGTGAGCCGTCCCAGAATCCCTCCCAAACGTCCTCACTCCGCTGTATTAGGGGAGAGCTGAGAATCCGAGAACAAGGCGGCACGTCACACGCTATTTCTTGGTCTGCTACTCACGGTAAGGGGACATCGTGGAAAGCGAAGGCGATGGGGATCTCGATCAGGTTGGCCGGAGTGCGATAGCAGACGCGCCACGCTTCGGGTTTGCCGCGCACCACGAGGGCGCGGTCGCAGAAATGGTAGCTGAGAACGGCGCGCTGCGAATGGGAAGACTCCGCGACATAATTCGACGAGGCGACGCGCTTGGTTCCATCCGACGATTCCAGTGTCATTTCATTGTTGACCACCCACGATTGACTCGTATCCAGTTGTTTCATACCGGGCGGGTATTCGAGTGCCACACGCACCGTCCATCGGTCGGGTAGAACTTTGACATCGAGGATACGGCAAGCGACATTTTCTTGCCTCAGATTGCGCTCCGGGTCGTTGGGCTTGGAGTTGGCCAGTCGATCCAGTCGGTCGAAGGTGAACGTCAACATCTTATTTGGTCCAATGGCGGATAACTCGCCTTGGAGCGAGCGCAACACCGTCGTACTGCGCGGAAAGGCGGGTAGGCGGAGATCGATTGCCAATGCGATTAAGCCGTCTACCGGAGCGAGCGTGCTGCCGTCGTCGGGAAGCGATTGGGTTTTACCTCGGTCGTCCGTCCAACGAAGTCCGCGCGGTCGCGTCTCCAGATACAAGGGCAACAATTCCGGATCCCAGGCCACCTCAAGGCCAAAGTGCGTGGCCCCCTCGCCGCCCTCCAGATCGCGCGAGGCAGTCGCGTTCTTGACGCGCATTCGGAAACGGCCGGCGTAACATCGAGGCGGCTCTCGATAATTCTCGCCGCGCCGGTCGAGAACGATGCGTCCGCTGCTGGGATACAGACGAACGCGCGCCTTGCCAGCTGCCGCGAGGCCATCCAAAGCCGGCCAAAAAGGCGTCTGCTTCCAGTCCAGGTCGATCGTGTCCTCCGATGCTCCGCGCGCGTCTACCACTCGAATGCCCGTTTGCTTCACCAGCTCCGCTAGTGCCTGCCGGAACGGGACGCGGTTCGCTCGCAGGGACACCGTCTTCGCTTCGGGCATCGTTGCCGGAGCGGCGGGTTTGCCCGGTTGAGGTGAGTCCGAAAGTCCCAGCGCGACGAACAATAGCGTCGTCGAGAGAACCACGGCGAGAAGGCGGTAGCGAGTGAGGGCCATGCGCATTTATCTCCGGTTCGTGTGGGCCGCACTTCTTCAATGATAAAGCCACCGATTCTCTCCCGCAAGGAGAAGCGGAGCCATCGTCCTGGAAGCGGCCGTCTGCCACCCTGCCGCAACGAATCTCCTCGACGGCTTCTCGCAAGGCAACCGCGCCCGGCTGCGTCTGTAATTGTGAATCATTCACCATGAAATTGTGCCGCATCCCGTCTCGAACGCGGAATGTGTCCCATACTTAGCAGTACAGCGCTACTCCCCGCTCCCCTGTACTCAGGGGAGAGGGGCCGGGGGTGAGGGGTTTGGGGACAAAGAGCGGTTTGAGCATAGTGTTTAGTCGCACACCCCTCAACCCCTCTCTCCTGAGTACAGGGGACAGACGAGAACATGGTGGCGGGCAACGATTTACGTCGTTCGGCTTCGCTAGAGTAGCGCTGTACTGTTAGGAGAGGGCGTCGGGGATAGTCCGCCGATCTCTGTGCGCCGCCTGGGCGGAAGCGCACTGTTGCACGAGTGGAGGGCCAGCCGGATGGCGCAGCCGAACGATACCGCCGTAGACAACGCTCCGCTGGGCGGTCCCGATTGGGGTGAGGATCTCTTCGATAACAGCCAGGAGTTCGCGGAGAATCCGGAACCGCGTTGTCCTTGCGTCCTCGTCCTCGACACCTCGCAGTCGATGAACGGCGAACCGCTCGCCGCCCTCCACCGAGGTTTGCACGTTTTTCGCGACGAATTGCAGGCCATGCCCCTGGCGCGGATGCGCGTCGAGGTGGCCATTGTCTCGTTCGGAACCGAAGTGCAAGTCGTGCAGGATTTCGTAACCGTCGATCGCTTTCAACCTCCCGCACTTGAGGCGGAGGGCGAGACGCCGCTCTGCACCGCCCTCGTCCGCGCCCTCGATCTCGTCGAAAAGCGCAAAGAGCGCTATCGCGCCAACGGCGTGCCCTATTTCCGCCCTTGGGTGATCCTTATTACCGATGGCATGCCACAGGGCGATTCTCTGGAAGCGACGCGGCAAGCCGTGCAACGTATTCGAGCGGCGGAATCGGCCGGCAAGGCCGCCTTTTTCGCCGTCGGCGTCGAGGGAGCGAATCGTAAACTGCTGGCGCGGATTTCGGTGCGCCCGCCTCTATGGCTGCCCGAATTGCGCTTCGTCGAATTGTTTGCGTGGCTATCGGCGAGTACGGCTCACGCCGCAACGAACTCCACCGCGAACGCCTTGGAAGCTCCGCCGTCCGAATGGAATGCCCACCGTTTGGGATGATTTTCTCTTAGGAGTATCGCCAATGGAGTCAAAGCACACCTGTCCCGAATGCCATCTTGTCTTCGAGGCACCGCCATCGACGAACGGCGCGATGAACTGTCCGCTGTGCAATTGCAATTTCGCGCTCCATCCCGTGTCTCAATCCATCCCGCTCAATCCCACTCCGCGCCTCGATGCCTCGGGTCGGCAAGTGTTGCGCGGAGTCGCCACGATGGCCGTTCTCGCGCTCCTCATCGGCGGAATGCTCTATGCCTATCATCTCATCGATAACCTCGGTCGCAAGCAGGTGTCCCCAATCGCGCCGCAGACCCACCCCCCAGTCATCGCCGAGGCGTCTCCCCCCTCCGTGGAGAGTTTCCCAGCTTCGCCGCCGGTCGCCATCGTCTCGCGGCCGAGTACCCCCACACCCCACCGCGAGCGGCAACCCGTCGTCGCCCCGGCGGAATCGCAACCGCCCTTGTCGCTTGCACAGCGAGTCAATCGCGCCATCGACAATGGCCTCGCCGCCTTGTGTTCGGGGCATAAAAACTACAATGAGAATCTGCGTTATGTTCCTTTGCTCGGGCTGACACTGCTGGAATGCGGCGTACCCCGCGACGATCCCTTGGTGCGCAGCATCGTCGCCTCAACGCGCGCGCGCGAGCGAACTTGCTTTCAGACCTACGATCTGGTCCTGGCTATTCTGTTTCTCGATCGCTTCGGCGATTCGCGGGATCGTAAACTCATCCGCACTCTGGGACAGCGATTGGTGGATGGGCAACTCGAATGCGGCGCGTGGACCTATTCGTGCATCATCAACGAGAGACGATTTCGTCCCGATTATGGTCCGTCGGGGATTCCATCCATTCCGCCCCTCCCTTCGTTACCTTCCCGATCTCCCCCGCGCGCCCCACCCGGTCGCCCCGGTCGCCCCGGTCGCCCCGGTCTTCCCGGTCTTCCCGGATTCCCCGGTCTCACCACGAGTTCGGGTCGCTTGCGAATCTCGTATCGCGGCGATAATTCCAACACACAGTTCGCCATCTTGGGTTTGTGGGTGGCGCAACGACACGGTTTGCAGGCGCGGACAGCGTTATTGGCGACGGAGCAATATTTCCGCGAAACGCAACATGACGACGGCAGTTGGGCCTATCATCCGGCGACGAACACCTGGCGCGATTCCATGACTTGCGCGGGGTTGATGAGCTTGGCCATGCGTCACGGTCTCACGGGCGGCATCCGCGCGAATCAGCGGATGAATGTCCACGATGCCGCCGTCGTGCGAGGACTGAATTTTCTCGCGCAGTCGCTCGACAATGTTGTGTGTGCCGACAATCGAATCTTGGGCGTGGACGCGCGGGAACCCTTTTACTTTCTGTGGTCGCTCGAACGCATGGCCGTCATTTACGATCTGAAGACGATCGGAAATCGAGAATGGTATCCGTGGGCGGCGGAGATGCTCGTCGATACGCAACGGCGAGACGGCGTATGGAACAATGCGGTCGATACCTGTTTCGCGCTCTTGATCCTCAATCGCAGCAATTTCGCTCCAGATCTGCAACTCGCCGTGCAACAGCCGCCCGCGCGGCCCAAGGGCGGCTCGATGGGACCAACGATTATCCAAGGGCGCGATGCCATCGAGGGATTAACGACCAAGCCCCCGCTTTCGCCGCTGCCGCCAAGTACGACCGGCACGACCACGCCCTCTACCAAACTCGGCCCGTCCATCACGCGGACTCCCGAAAAGAAGTGAGACCGACGTTTCGGTCGTTCCAGTCCTGGGTGGAGAGAGCGATGCGCGTTCGCCTCGAATCGAGTCGTCGAGAAATCACCTTGGAAGGTCCGCTGTTGGGGCGAGGCGGCGAGGCGTCGATCTACACGGTACCGGGGCGATCGGAATTGGCCGCGAAAATCTATCACAATCCCTCCGACGAACACGCTGGCAAACTCGCCGCCATGCTCGCCGCTCCTCCCGTTTCCGCACCGAGTGCCGGCCAACACGTCGCACTCGCTTGGCCGATCGGCCGGGTACTCGAACTCGGCGACGAAGGCCGCGTCATTGGCTACCTGATGCCGCGCATCGACAAGGCTCATCTCCTCTGGGAGATTTACAATCCAGGCGTGCGCCGCGAAATATGCCCGCACTTTCATTTCGGCTCGCTGCTTCGGACGGCGCGCAACCTCGCGGCGATCGTCAACACATTGCACGAGTGCGGCTATGTACTCGGCGATTTGAACGAATCGAACGTGTTGGTCTCTCCACAAGAGCAAGTCACGTTAATCGATGTGGATTCGTTCCAATCGCCGGCCCACGATCGACTCTACCGTTGCCGAGTGGGAAGGCCGGAGTATACGCCTCCCGAACTGCAGGGCGTCGCCTTTGCCGAGGTGGATCGTCTGCCGCAACACGACGCCTTCGCTCTCGCCGCGCTGATCTTTCAGTTGCTCATGCAAGGCATCCATCCTTTCGCCGGCGTCTCTTCCGCCGGAGGAGAATCCGATTCCATCGCGGCCCGCATCGCCGCCGGACATTGGCCGTATGCCTGGACGCGCATAGCCTCCATGCAACCGAGTCCCCACGCGCCGCCGTGGCATGTCTTGCCTCCCTCGGTGCAAGAGCTTTTCCGTCGCTGTTTCGAGGACGCACACTCCGAGCCGGACCTTCGACCGACCGCGGCACAATGGCAGCACGGCTTGGAAGAGGCGGAACACGAGATGACGGTCTGCCCCAACGATTCCTCGCACGTCTATCATCGCCGACTCGATCGTTGCCCTTGGTGTGGCCTTTCGTCGGCCGTCCGCTCCGTGTCCACCCTCGCCCGAAGCCCGCTTGCGGAGAATCGACTGCCGACAGCTGAAAAACGAAGGATAAAAGTCGTGGACGATCCATTGCCCCCCCGTCACCCATCGGGACCGGTGTCCGAGCCTCCATCCCCAGGCGGAGCCGAGCTGCTACTACGGGCGATCGGGATGGCCACGGAAGGGAGTAGCTGGATGGTGTGGGTGGGGGTGGCGCTCATCGGCGCGGTGGCGGGCATCGTGTATGCTCTCCATCACGCGCTCTCAAATAAGTCCTTCTCGCTCTGATCTCTCGTTTGGTTCAATTGGATCGGTAGTGGGACGAAGGCGAATAAGATGCGCAATGCCTCGAGTCGCAGGCAACCGGCAAAGTCCACCACCGCACGGTCCCTTTTTGTCGGCAAGAATCGTTGCCGCGCCTTGACCTCTGCTTACTGTCCTCTATGATGCCTTGGTTGAACCTCTCCGCGTGACGTCCGGCAACAGGGACGGTGGCAGGCGCGTCCGATTTACCTTTTTTTACTGTAAGAGGTGTGATGCCATGGCGCAAGCGACGATGAAGCGTTCGGCTACCCCGGCCATTCGCCAAACCAAACTACTCATTAACAATGAGTGGCTCGATCCGGTCGAGGGAGGATCGTTCGAGACGTACAATCCGGCGACGGGCCAGGTACTCGCCAAGGTGGCGGCGGCTTCGGCCAAAGACGTGGACAAAGCAGTCAAAGCGGCGCGGCGAGCGCTCGAATCCGGTCCCTGGGGCCGCATGGATGCCGCCGAGCGCGGCCGATTGATGTTCAAACTCGCCGATCTCGTCGAACGAGAAAGCGACGAGTTGTCCAAGATGGAATCGCTTAACTGCGGCAAAACGATCAACGACTCGTTGGCCGACATGCAAGGTGTGGTCAATACCCTCCGCTACTATGCCGGGTGGGCCGACAAGATCGAGGGGCGAACCGTGCCGGTGCGCGGCAACTTCCTGTCGTACACCCTGCGGCAGCCGGTTGGCGTGATCGGTCAGATCATCCCGTGGAACTTCCCGCTGTTGATGTTGGCGTGGAAGTGGGGTCCGGCTCTTGCCTGCGGCAACACCGTGGTGATGAAACCCGCCGAGCAAACGCCGTTGACCGCGCTGCGCATGGGCGAGTTGGCGATGGAAGCCGGCTTCCCCGCCGGCGTCGTCAACCTCCTCAACGGCATGGGCGAAACCACCGGAGCGGCTCTCGTTTCCCATCCCGATGTGGACAAGATCGCCTTTACCGGCCACGTCGATACGGCCAAGATCATTCAGAAGTCGGCGGCGGACACGCTCAAGCGCGTCACCTTCGAGTTGGGCGGCAAATCGCCCAACGTCGTGTTCGCCGATGCCGATATGGAAGAAGCCGTTGCCGGCGCGTTCCACGCCATCTACTTCCACGGTGGACAATGCTGCACGGCTGGCAGCCGTCTGTTCGTCGAGAATAAGATCCATCAAGAATTCGTCGAACGCCTGGCCGAGAAAGCCAAGGAACGCAAGATCGGCGATCCGCTCGATCCCATGACCGAGCAAGGTCCGCAGGTGTCGAAGGAGCAGATGGACAAAATCCTCGGCTACTGCGAACTGGGCCAGAAGCAGGGCGCGACGTTGATGACCGGCGGTCAGCGTCACGGCGAGAAGGGCTTCTTCGTCGAGCCGACCATCTTCGACAACGTCAAAGACGACATGGCCATCGCCAAGGATGAAATCTTTGGCCCGGTCGTCAGCGTGCTGCCGTTCCAGCGCCTCGATGAAGTCATCGAACGTGCCAACCGCACCTTCTACGGCTTGGCCGCCGCCGTGTGGACGCAAGACATCGACAAGGCCCACCGTTTTGCCCGCGAGGTCAAGGCCGGTACGGTCTGGGTCAACTGCTACCACATCGTCGATACGACGACGCCGTTCGGCGGTTTCAAGATGTCCGGCCAAGGCCGCGAAAACGGCGAAGCGGCATTAGAGCATTACACCGAATCGAAGACCGTCACGGTCAAGTTGAAGTAATCGAACGCCGGTCGAATCGCCCTTCGGAGCCGGAAGCGTAAGCGACGGTTGCATTTGCCGTCGCTTACGCTTCCGGCTCTGACGTTTTCTTACCGGCCCCCCAATGCGGCTCAAGTCTGAGGTCGGCGGCGATCGTCGTATTTCCCGAACCGCGAGATCGACGCGAACAGCGGGGTAAGAACGTGGCGGTCGATCCAGGAGATGGCGGGAACGCAAACCGCGTCCGCGAAGCCCCAAAGCTGCTGAATTGTCGTACCGACCAAGGGGAAGT